>JBKPCT010000163.1:0-6824 GCA_046727515.1 Actinomycetota bacterium
GGATCAGCCTGAGTAGGAGAAGGTGCTGGCAAACGCGCAGTTCCCGGCGAGCTCCCACTGGAACGGCTCGTCGTGAACGGAGAGCTGGTCGGCGTAGTACTCGGCGCCGGCGACGTCGTAGCCGGGGACGATGCAAGCGACTCGCTGGTCGGTCTCGTACCGTTGCGTCGCGCTCAGCTCGATCGCGGAGCCCACGCGCAACTCATGGCCGTCGGGCCCGTGGCGGAGCTCGATCCGGCTCGCCCGCACGTGGAGCAGGTCGCTCGGCTTGCGCACCCAGGGCAGGCGGAGGATGTGGTCGCCGCCGAGCCGCCCGGTGAGGATCGAGGCCAGCGCCTCGCGCTGCTCCTCGCTCGCGCGCTCGTCGACGTGGACGACGAACCTCCACGGCGAGCCCGGCTCGTCGTCGTCGTAGCGGATCGTGAACGCGACGGCGAGACCGCCGAGGTCAAGCCCGTCCGCGTGACCCTGGCGGACGAGCCACGAGAGGACGCCGAAGCAGATCCCATAGGTCGATCGGCCGCCCGACACGCCGCCGACCATCCGGCACGGACAGATCGCCTCGCAGTTGCACGACTCGAAGTAGTCCCCCTCGATGTGCCAGGAGGTCGAAGGCACCGCCGGACGCTACCACCTCTGGTGGGTTTGGCCCGCGACCCCGGGTTCGACAACAGCGGGCATCCACAGGGGGTCGACCCATGGGAAGACGCGTGGGAAGGGGGTGCGTTCGCGGCCGCCGTGATCGCGGCCGCGCTGGCGCGCCCGCACCCACGTCGATCGCAAACGGCGCCTTGACCAGGTTCCGCAGCCGGCCGCCTCCGCGAGGCAGGCCGGGCCGATGACAGCGGCGGGCGGCGACCGGTTGCCGGCGAGACCTTAGAGCCTGTCGGCCGCGGCGGTTCCGCGCAACGTGTCGTTCCTGGGCGTGCCTCGGGTCGTCCCCGCAGCCGCCGACGTGGCCACGATTGCCGCGATCGCCGCGGCGGCGAGAGCCAGACCGACAAGCGGGCGTCGCCGCAGCCTTTCCTTGGTAAACATCAGCTTCCTCCCTCCTTGGTGATCGACTCCGCTGCCGACGATCCTCGGCGCCGCTAACACGGCCCTAACGCGAGCCCGTTGCCGCGATGCGAGTGGGCATTGGTCAGGGCTGCGTCACCCGAACCGCGAACGATTGCGGCGCTCCCTTGCGAGCGACGCGCAGGAGGAGAGAGCGCCGCCCGCAGATCAGGTAGCTGAGCCTCTTCTCGTGGAGCCCTGACCAGAGCCCCTGGGCCAGGACGTGCCCGTCGCCGACAACCGACACGTCGTCGAGCGCGCCGGCAGGAAGCGTCACCTTCACGTCGAGCTGACCGTCGACCGGTGTCGCCAGCCGGAGCGTCCAGGCCCGCGTTCCCTTCGCGAAGCGAACGCGCAGGCTCCTGCTCGTCGGCGTCGTCCACGGCTCGAGGACGTCTTGCTCGACCGCCTGCAGCGCCGCCGCATCAGGGTAGAACGTCGAGTCGGCGATCGGCCACGTGAACGCGGTCGCGCCCGCCTTGGACTCGTTGAGTAGCCGATACGTCTCGGCGAAGGCCTCGCCCGGGTTCTGGGAGTAGTGGACGCCTTCATCGCCGGGAAACGCGGAGCCGGCGACGGTCCGGGCACAGACGTTTGCGTACGACGCCCAGCGCTTGGTCCCCCACTCGACGGCCCGCCACGGAAGGTTGAGGCGGTTGAAGGCGACGTGATGGCCGTACTCGTGCGTCGCCACCGCCTTCGGGTCGACTCCGCGCGTCGGCTCGCCGATCACTACCAGCTCGTTCGAGCTGTAGCAGCCCAGTGCGTAGGGGCTGCCGCACTCCGACTGGACCTCCTCGGGCGTCGCGACATAGACGTGGAGCAGTTGAAGTTCGCTCCCGTGGATCAAGCCGGCGAAGAACTCGCCCCACCCCTGTCCGATCGTGTCGTCTTCCGGATACGAGTCGGAGACGCTCACAGTCACGGCCTCCCCGGTCGACGTGGTGTAGGTCCGCCCCCACCACGATGCGGCGCGGAGGCGGCGTTCCCCCGCCTGGCTGAGCACCGTGCTTTGGTTGGGCGCAATGAAAGCGCTGCGCCCGGCGACCGCCGGAGCCCGAGCTGACGAGCCGGCCGAGAGGCCCAGACCGACCGCAACGGCAACGGCGCCGGAAAGGACCAGGCCCGCCCGCAGCGCGGGCGAGCCCAGTCCTCGGCTCCTACTTGAGGCAGATCGCATAGACGGTCCCTGATTGCGGCCCCGGAGCCTCCGAGGCGACGCTCACCAACGTGTGCCAACCCGTCCCGTCCGCGGTCGGACGAGTGTCCCACGGGTGGGCCCAGCCGCTGGCGTCCTCCCACCCGCCTGCCACGGCCTTCTGCCCGGCGTCGCAGGCGACGACGAAGTCATTCTCGTTGCCTGGCCCGACCGACCACGTGGCGGTCTTCACCGTGATCAGACCGGCAGCGGTACTTGCGGGGCCGGGCGCCTGGGACGCCTGCGCAACGGCCTGCCGCGCGAGGGCCGCTGCGTCCTGACCACCGAGCTTCTGTGCGTTGCCGGCGATGGTCGCCTTTTTCGCGAGGTTCGCCACCTTGGCGTTGTCTGCCGTGAGCGCCCGCTTCGCGAGCGGCACAACAGCGTTGCCGACGGCGAAGGCGGTGCCCGACAGCGCCACGAACAACGCGACGAGCGCCACCGCCATCGCCGGGCTCGGCGGCCGGACGATTTGCTTCATGCGCACCATTCCTCCCTCCCTCTACGGTTTCGAGCTACTGCGCCCACCATGGAGGGTCCGGCTAACACGGCGCTAACGCGCGTCCTTCCATTGCGCCGTGACGAGCGCCACAATCGATTCGTGAAGCTGTCCATTCTCGGCCCGCTGGAGGTGCGCGACGGCGAGCGACTTCTCCCGCTGCCGAGGAAGAAGCACCGCGCCCTGCTCGCACTCCTCGCGCTGCGCGCCGGAGAGCTCGTGTCGACCGACATGCTCGTCGAGGAGCTGTGGGGGGCGCGACCGCCGAAGACTGCCCGGGAGGCGCTGCACAACTACGTCTCACAGCTCCGGAAGCAGCTCGGCGCCGACGTGATCGAGACGCGCGAGCCCGGCTACGTCCTGCACGTCGAGCCGGAGGACCTCGACCTGCTGCGCTTCCAGGGGTTGGCCGAGGAGGCTCGGCAGGCCGGCTCGGCGGAGCAGCGTGCGACGAAGCTGACCGCAGCACTCGCGCTCTGGCGCGGCGCGCCGCTGGCCGACCTCGCCTACGACGACCTGGGCATCCTCGAGGCCGCTCGGCTGGAGGAGCTCCGTCTGGCCGCGCGGGAGGATCTGATCGACGCCGAACTCGAGCTCGGCCGCAACGTCGACCTCGTTCCCATGCTCGAGGCGCTCGTCCTCGAGCACCCGTTCCGCGAGCGGCTGCGCGGTCAGCTGATGCTCGCGCTCTACCGCGCCGGGCGCCAGGCCGACGCGCTCGACGCCTACCGGGCGGCGCGCGGCGTGCTCGTGGACGAGCTCGGGCTCGAGCCGGGCGGTCAGCTGCGAGAGCTCGAGCAGGCGATCCTGCGCCAGGATCCCGCGCTCGACCTGCCCGCCGTGCTCCCGCCGGTCGAGGAGCGAAGGAAGACGGTCACCGTCCTCTTCTGCGAGCTCGCCCCGGCACGGGAAGGGCTCGATCCTGAGCGGCTGCGCCGACGGACGGTGCGCGCCCTGGCGGAGGCGCGCTCCGTCATCGAGCTTCACGGCGGCTCGGTGGAGTCGCGCGTGGGCGACGAGCTCCTCGGCGTCTTCGGCGTCCCGGCGGCGCACGAGGACGACGCGCTCCGGGCTGTCCGCGCGGCGGCGGAGATCCGCGACGCGCTCCCGGAGTTACGCGTCGGCGTCGACACCGGCGAGGTGCTGGCCGGCCACGGCTTCGTGAGCGGCGACGTGGTGGCGCAGGCGAAGCGGCTCCAGCGCGAGGCCGCGGCCGGCGAGGCCTTGGTCGGCGGCGGGACGCTCTCGCGCTGCCATGGTGTGATCGACGTCGAGCCCGTTGCGGGCGCCTTCCGGCTGGTGGCGGTCGAGGAGGGCGCGCGCCCGATCGCGCGCGCGCTCGACACCCCGCTCGTCGGGCGGGCGCGGGAGCTGGCGGCGCTGCGGCGGACATACGAGGAGGCGTGCGAGCAGGGACACTGCCGCCTGGTCACGGTCGCGGGCGAGGCGGGGATCGGCAAGACGCGCCTCGCCCGCGAGCTCGTTGCGGGCATCGAGCAAGAGGCGACGGTGCTCGTCGGACGCTGCGTCGCCTACGGCGAGGGGGCGACGTGGCTGCCGCTCGAAGAGATGCTCGGGCAAGCGGGCGAGCGCCTGGACACGATCCTGGCGGGCGCGGGATCCCCGGGCGAGGTCTTCCTCGAGACGCGCCGCGTCTTCGAGGGGCTGGCCGCCGATCGGCCGCTCGTCCTCGTCTTCGACGACCTGCACTGGGCGGAGGCGACCCTGCTCGACCTCGTCGAGTATCTCGCTGCGCGCGCGCAGGGGCCGATTCTCTGTCTATGCCTCGCCCGGACGGAGCTGCTCGCGGAGCGGCCGGTGCTGGGCGACGGCGCGATCCGGCTCGGACCGCTTACCGACCGACAGGCGCAGACGCTCGCGGCGAGTGTCGAGTCGGGGTTGCCCACGCGGCTGGTGGAGGTAGCCGGCGGCAATCCGTTCTTCCTCGAGCAGCTGATCGCCTTCGCCTCCGCAGGCGGGGCGCTGGACACGGTGCCGCCGTCGGTGGAGGATCTGATCGCTGCCCGCCTCGACCTCCTCGCACCCGAGGAGCGCGCGCTGCTCCAGCGCGCCGCCGTCGTCGGCAGCCCATTCGGGCGTGCTGTCCTGCAGGAGCTCGGCGGCGAGGCTCGGTGGCTGCCGGACCTGGAGGAGAAGGGGTTCGTGCGCCGGCGCCGCCACGGCTTCCGCCTCCACCACGTCCTCGTCCGCGACGTCGCCTATGCGTCGCTGCCGAAGGCCGAGCGGGCAGAGCTGCATGAACGGCTGGCCGACTGGCTCGACGATCGCGGTGAGCCGGACGAGCTCGTCGGCTACCACCTCGAACAGGCCTACTACCTGGGCGCCGAGCTCCGGCCGGTCGACCGCCGTCTGCGGCGGCTAGCCGCGGACGCAGGCACTCGCCTCGGTGCCGCCGGGATCGAGGCCTTGAAGCGCGGCGAGACGCCGGCGACGGTGAACCTGCTCGGGCGGGCGACGGAGCTGCTCCCGGAGCACGACGCCTTCCGGCGCGAGCTCCTCTGCGAACTGGGCCGCACCCTGAGGATTGGCGGCGAGCTTCCCCGGGCCGAGAAGACGCTGACGCGCGCAGTCGAGACTGCATGTGCGGCGGGCGACCGCCGGGTCGACCTCCGCGCGCGACTCGAACTGGCGCGTGTGCGGTTCTTCAGCGATCCAGAGGGACGGGCGGACGAGCTGCTCGACATCGCTGCGCAGGCGATTCCTGTATTCGAGGCCGTCGGCGACGACCACTCACTCGGACGAGTGTGGTTGATGCTCGCCATCGTCCACGGTCCAATGCACTGCCGACACGGCGCCGCAGCGGAGGCGGTGGAGCGATCGATCGACCACTTCCGGCGCTCCGGCTGGCCGATCTCGACATGCCTAGCCGTGCTGGCGGCGGCCCTGCAGAACGGTCCGATGCACGTCCCGGAAGCGATCCGCCGCTGCCGGAAACTGCTCGCGGACGCCGACCTTGCCGCGCAGGCGAACGTCCTCGCCCCGCTGGGCGCACTCGAGGCCATGCGCGGGCGCTTCGCTGAGGCGCGGGGACTCGTCGCGCGCGCGCGGACGCTGTACGACCAGCTCGGCCAGACCTCGACGGCCGAGGCGAACTGCGGAGCGGTCGCGGGCAGGATCGAGTTGCTGGCGGGAGATCTCGCCGCCGCCGAGTTGGCGTTCAGATCGACCTGCGAGGCGCTCGAGCGGGTCGGCGATCAGGCGTATCTCGCGACGGGCGCCGCCGAGCTGGCCGATGTCCTTTGCCTGCAGGAACGATTCGACGATGCCGAGCAGTGGTGCCTGCTCGCGTCCGAGCTCAGCGCGTCCGACGACGTCCTCACGCAAATCTTCTGTAGAGCAACTTGGGCGAGGCTCCTCGTACGGAGGGGCGAGCTCGACGAGGCCGAGGCATCGGCGCGCGAGGCTGTGAGGTTGACGGAGCAGACCGATGACCTCAATCGGCGAGCGAAGGTGCTGCTCGATCTCTCCCGGATACTGCGGGCCGCACGCAGACCTGGCGAGGCTACTACGGCCGCGGAAACGGCAGTCCAGCTCTTCGCGCGCAAGGGGAACGTCGTCGACGCCAAGCGGGCGCGGGCGCTCCTCGCGGAGCTGGCCGTCGCCTGAACACGAAGAGCCCCGCAGGGCTCTCCGTGTCTCTAGCACCGGCGGATCAGGGCCGCCGGCGGCCGCCGCCGTTGTCCGGCATCCCGATCATGGCGGTCACCTCCTTTCGGAGATGCACTCCACGACCCGGCGCCCACGGCGCTCCAACGGCCGGCTAAGGAGTCGCTAACGGACTTTCCGTGCGCGGCACATCGGGGTACTCCGCGGCGCGCAGACCGCGAACGGCCGACGTCAGCGCCACGCCGATACACGCCGAGGCCTGCACGGCGGCCGAGGCGAGGAGCGTCCCCGACGTGCCGATCGCCGCCGCCGCCGGCGCAGCGAGCGCATAACCGGCCGGCTGGAACACGAGCGAGCCGAGCCGGTCGTAGGCTCGAGCGCCCACAGGGAGACGGCGAAGCCGCCTGCCACGAGCGGCCGGCGCGGCCTGAGGCGAAGAGCGGC
>JBKPCT010000164.1:0-10954 GCA_046727515.1 Actinomycetota bacterium
TCCAGGAACTGCTGCCGCGCCTCCTCGTTTCCCTGGGTCTTGATCCGCCACTGGACGACCGGGTCGTCCTTCGCGTCGATCGGGTTGCCGTGGAACATCATCAGCGGCGGCCACCAGCGGGTGAGCGCCTCCTGGACGAGAGCCCGCTGCTCGTCGGTGCCGTTCATCATCGTCAGCACGACGTCGCGGCCGTGGAGGATGTGGAACGACTCCTCCCAGCAGATCTTCTTCATGATCCGCGCATACGGCGCGTACGAGCACTTGAGCAGCGCCTTCTGGGAGATGATCGCCGCGGCGTCGACGAGCCAGGCGATCACCCCGACGTCGCCCCAGGTCTTCGTCGGGTAGTGGAAGACGTTGTGGAACTTCGCCTTGCCGGAGATCAGGTCGGCCAGGCACTGCTCGCGCGGCTTGCCGAGGTCCTCGACCACGCGGTAGATCAGCTGCGAGTGACCGACCTCGTCCTGCACCTTCGCGGTCAGCGCGAGCTTGCGCTGAAGCGTCGGGGCGCGGAGGATCCACTCGCGCTCAGGGAGGACGCCCATCAGCTCCGAGTTGCCGTGCATCTCGATGAACTTGATCAGCTTGGCCCGGTACTCGTCCGGCATCCAGTCGTCGACCTCGACCCGGCCGCCGGACTGGACGTACTCGAGGAACTCCTGCTCGGTCACAGCCGCTCCTACCGAACGATCGTTAGCCTTCAGACCCTAGCATGTCCACACGCCGTACCGAGCTGACTCGCCAGGCCGCGAAGCTCTTCGCGCAGAAGGGCTACCACGGCACCTCGATCGGCGACATCGCCGAGGCGCTCGGCGTCCAGAAGGGCTCGCTCTACGCCCACATCGCCTCGAAGGAGGACCTGCTCTACGAGACGATGCGCGAGGGCGCCGACGCCTTCCACGGCGCGCTGGACGCGATCCCGGATGAGCTGCCGGTGGTCGAGAAGATCCGGCTCGCCCTGCGTGGCCATCTCCGCGTTGTTGCCGAGCAGCTCGAGGTCGCGACCGTCTTCGTCCAGGAGTGGCGCTACCTGGAAGGCGCGCGGCGCGACGAGATCGTCGCCGAGCGGCGCCGCTACGAGCAGCGCATCCGCGAGCTCTTCCGCGAAGGACGCGAGCTGTCCGAGCTGCGGGCCGACCTGGACGAGGGCAGCGCGGCGCTGCTGCTCCTCTCGGCCGCGAACTGGGCCTACACGTGGCTCCAGCCGGGCCGTGACACGGACGAGCTCGCCGACCGCTTCTTCGCGCTGCTCGTCGACGGGATGCGTGGCTACTCCACGCCTGCCTGACCGCCGCCCGTTTCAGGCATCCTCGGCGGCGTGCGGGCGACCCTGATCGTCAATCCGCTCGCGAGCCGCGTCACCGAGGAACGGGTGCGGGCCGTCGCCGAGCGCCTCCGTGCCGTCGAGACGCTGCTGACCGAGCGTCGCGGGCATGCGACCGAGCTGGCGGCAGGGGCGGCCGGGGACGCGGTGTTCGTCTTCGGCGGCGACGGGCTCGTCAACGAGGCGCTGAACGGGCTGTCCGCGGGGAAGCCGCTCGGGATCGTTCCGGGCGGCCATACGAACGTGCTCGCCCGTGCGCTCGGCGTGCCGCGCGACCCGGCCGCCGCTACGCGGGCCCGACGCATATCCGTGGGGCGGGTGGCCGAGCGGCGCTTCGCATTCTCGGCGGGGATCGGCGTCGACTCCGAGGCTGTGCGCGAGCTGGACACGATCAAGCGCGGGCGTGACGGCCGCCGCCCGAGCGACCTCGCGTACGCGCGCGTCGTCGCGCGGCGGCTGCTCGGCGGATACGAGCCGCGACTGGAGATCGAGGGGCTGGGCCGTGCCGCTCTGCTCTTCGTCTCGAACGACGCCGTCTTCTCGTACGCCGGGCCGGTGCCGCTTCGCTTCTCGCCCGAGGCGCGTTTCGAGCTCGGTATCGACGTGACTGCACCGGAACGCGCGGGTGCGCTGACTGCGTTGCGCCTCGTCGGGCGGCTCGCGATCGGGCGGGGGCTCGCCGGGGCGCCCGGCGTCCTTGCGCAGCACGACATCGACAGCGTGGCCGTCCGGTGCGACGAGCCGCTCCCGCTGCAGGCCGACGGCGAGGACCTCGGCGACGTGACGGACGCGGTCTTCGAGGCGGAGCGCGACGCGGTGACGGTGCTGGTCTAGCCCGGTAGATTCCAGCCGTGGCCCAGGTGCTTCCCGCAGAGCGCGGCCTGCGCCGGGTGATCGGCGACGGCGAGAGCGTGCCCGACGGCGAGGTCGAGGGCCTCGACGAGAGCGACTTTCTCGAGCTCTACCGGCAGCTCGTCCTGCTGCGGACGTACGACGAGCGCTCGCTCGTCTACCACCGCCAGGGGCGCATCGGCACCTACGCGATCTTCTGGAACCACGAGGCGATGCAGGTCGGCTCGCACTACGCGCTCGAGCGGGACGACTGGATGTTCCCGAGCTACCGTGAGTCGGCGATCGGTCTGCTGCGCGGAATGCCGCCTGCGACGGTGCTCTCGTGGTGGCGGGGCCACCCGGCGGGTTGGTGGAACCCGCTCGACTACAACCTCGCCTCGATCTGCGTCCCGGTCGCGAGCCACGTCCCCCATGCGGCCGGGCTCGCGTGGGGAAAGAAGCTCCGCGGCGAGCGGACGGTGGCGATCGTGTACTTCGGCGACGGCGCGACCTCGGAGGGCGCCTTCCACGAGGGTGCGAACTTCTCGGGCGTGATGCGCGCGCCGCTCGTCCTCTTCTGCAACAACAACCAGTGGGCGATCTCGACGCCGCTCTCGGCGCAGACCGCGGCGCCGACGCTCGCCGACAAGGCGATCGGCTACGGCATTCCCGGCACGCGCGTCGACGGCGCCGACGTGCTCGCGGTGTTCGAGGCGACGCGGGAGGCGGTCGAGCGCGCACGCGCGGGCGAGGGGCCGAGCTTCATCGAGGCGGTCACCTACCGCTCCGCGCCGCACGCGACGGCTGACGATCCGACTGCGTACATCGACCCGGAGCGGGTCGAGGAGGAGCGCGGCCGCGAGTGCGTCGGGCGGTACGCGGGCTACCTCCGCCGGCTCGGCTTGCTCGACGACGAGACGGCCGAGCGCGTGAAGACCGAGGCGGCGGAGGCGATGCGCGAGGGGATCGCGGCGGCCGAGGCCGAGCCGCCCGCCGATCCCGAGCTGATCTTCGAGCACGCGTACGTCGAGCCACCGCCGGGGCTGCGGGAGGGCTGGGTTGGCTGAGCTCACGCTGGTGGAGGCGGTCAACGACGCGCTGCACACTGAGATGGAGCGCGACGACTCGGTGCTCGTGATGGGCGAGGACGTCGGCCGCTCGGGCGGTGTCTTCCGGGCGTCGGCCGGGCTGCGCGACCGTTTCGGGCCGGACCGCTGCGTCGACACGCCGCTCGCCGAGGCCGGGATCGTCGGCACCGCAGTCGGCCTCTGCATGGCCGGCTGGCGGCCGGTGTGCGAGTTGCAGTACGACGCGTTCAGCTATCCGTGCCTCGACCAGCTGATCAACCATGTCGGTCGCTACCGCTGGCGGACACGTGGTGGCCTGGAGTTCCCGCTCGTCGTCCGAATGCCCTACGGCGGCGGGGTGCGGGCGCCGGAGCTGCACGACGACTCACCCGAGGCGTACTACGTGCACACGCCGGGCGTGAAGGTCGCGATCCCCTCGACGCCCGGGGACGCGAAAGGTCTGCTCGCCGCCGCGATCCGCGATCCCGATCCGGTGGTCGTTCTCGAGCCGAAGCTGGTCTATCGAACGGCACGTGGCGAGGTGCCGGAGGGCGAGCACGTCGTTCCGCTCGGGACGATGCGTGTCGCCCGGCAGGGCAGCGACCTGACGATCGTCGCCTACGGCGCGATGGTTCCGGTCGCCGAGGCGGCTGCAGACCTGCTCGACGCGTCGGTCGAGGTCCTGGACGTGCGCACGCTGAAGCCGTTGGACGAGGCGACGCTCCTCGCCTCCGTCGCGACGACCGGACGCGTCGTGATCGTGCAGGAAGCGCCCCGCGTCGCCGGGTTCGGCGCCGAGCTCTCCGCGGTCGTCGCCGAGAAGGCGATTCTCGACCTGCGCGGGCCGGTCCTGCGGGTGACCGGCTTCGACGTGCCGTATCCCTACTGGCAGATCGAGGACGCGTACATGCCCTCGGCCGAGCGCGTCGCCGCTGCCGGCCGCCGCCTGCTCGACGAGTTCTGATGGCGTACGAGTTCAAGCTTCCGGACCTCGGCGAGGGCCTGACCGAGGGCGAGGTCGCGCGGTGGCTCGTCGCCGAGGGCCAGGAGGTGGCCGAGGACGACCCGCTCGTCGAGATCCAGACCGACAAGACGACGGTCGAGATCCCCTCGCCCGCGGCCGGCAAGGTCGCGCGGATCCTCGTCGCCGAGGGCGAGGTCGTTCCGGTCGGAACGGTGCTGGTGGTGATCGGCGACGGCACCGCACCGCCCGAACCGGCCGTGTCCGCAGTTGCCGAGAAGGGGTCAGACCCTTTACAGATGCCCGCGCCCCGGGTTCGGGCCACACCGCTCGTCCGAAAAATCGCGCAAGAGCTGGGCGTTTCGCTGGAAGACGTGGCCGGAACGGGCCCCCAGCGGCAGGTCACGGAGGCAGACGTGCGCGCGGCCGCGGCAGGCGCCCGTGGTCAGACCCCTTACATTTCGGAGGGACGGCGGGAGAAGCTCCGCGGAGTCCGCCGCCTGATCGCCGAGCACATGACGCGGACGCACCGCGAGGTAGCTCCCGTGACGTGGGTCGAGGAGTGCGACTTCGGGCAGCTTGACCTGAAGCTACTCGTCCCGGCGGCGCTGAAGGCGTGCGCGCTCTCCCTCCAGGAGTATCCAGAGCTGAACGCGCGGCTCGAAGGCGACGAACTCGTCTACCTCGACCGCTACGACCTCGGGATCGCCGTGCAGACCGAGCAGGGGCTCGTCGTTCCGGTCGTCCGTGCCTGTGACTCGCGCTCGGTCGATGAGCTCGCCGCCGACGTCTCCAGGCTCGCCGACGCCGCACGCGCCGGGACTCTCACTCCCGAGGAGCTGCGCGGCTCGACCTTCACCGTCACGAGTGCCGGCAAGCTCGGCGGGCTGTTGCACACCCCGATCGTCAACTATCCGGAGGTCGCGATCATGGGCATCGGCCGGATCGGCCCGCGCCCGGTCGTGCGCGACGGCGAGGTCGTCGTCCGGCAGATTGGCACAGTCGCGGTCACCTTCGATCACCGCGTGATCGACGGTGCGCGCGCGGCCGAGTTCGGACTCGCGACTGTCCGCCGCCTCGAGAACCCGAGCGAGCTGTCCTCCTAGGCCGCGGCCTTCGCTCGTCCGAGATGCTGGTCCAGCATCCGCTCGATCCGGGGTGCGCTGACGCGCCCCTCGAGGCGTCCGACGACACGGTTCTCCTTGATCAGGAGCAGTGTCGGCACGGTGTCGACGCTGAGGCGACTCGCGATCTCCGGCCGCTTGCGGACGTCGACGCGCGTGATGCGCAGCCGTCCACGCTCCTTGCGGGCGAGATGTGCGAGCAAGCTCTCCATCCGCCTCGCCGGCCCGGAACTTGGCTCGGTGAAGAAGGCGAGCAGCGGGGTCTCGGCGCCCATGTCATTGTTCTCCCCCGCGTACCAGCGGTGGAAACGGGAAATCTGTAAGGAGATCGTCAAGGTGGGGCTAGACTGGCCGCGCGGATGGGGGCGTGGTACTGGATCGGCGTCGCGACCGGCCTTGGTGTCGGCGCGGGCATCGTCCTCGGCGCACTGGTGCCCGGTGGACGCATCGTGGTGACGGCTGCGATCGCGGCCGCGCTCGGTGTCGCTGCGGGCATCGGAATCGGTCTGCTGGTCGGCGGTTGGGCCGAGGCGACCGGCGGCGCGATCGGTGGGTTCCTGGGCGCGCTGTCGTCGGTCCCGATCGTCGCCGGAGCGTTGCGTGCCGGAGGGACACGGCTCGGCGTCCTCGTCATCGTCGTGCTCGCCGGTCTCGTCGTCGCCTCGCTGGCCTTCATTCCCGGGTTCGGCTACGCAGAAGCCGTGCTTGTTCCGGCGTTCGCCAACCGGGTGCGGCGGCGCGGTCGGCAGCGATACGCAGGCCTTCGGATCCTCGCCAAGGACTGAGGTACGAAGAAGCTCGTCCTGATCGTGATCGACGGCCTGACGCCGGCCGTCTTCGAGCGCGCGGTCGAGACCGGCGACGCGCCGGCGCTCGCCTCGCTCGCCCGCGAGGGCGCGTATCGCCGCGCCGTCTCGACCTTCCCGTCGCTGACGCCGGTCTGCAGCTCCTCGATCGCGACCGGCGCGCACCCGGACGTCCACCGGATCCCACACCTCGTCTGGTATCACCGCGACGAGCGCCGCCTGATCGAGTACGGCTCGTCGTTTGGTGCCGTCGTCGCCGCGGGAACCCGCCGCTCGATCCTCGACACGATCTTCCACATGAACGGCCGGCACCTCGCAGCGGACGCGACGACAGTCTTCGAGACTCTCCACGACGCCGGTCTGGTCACGGCGGCGATCAACTTCACCTGTTACCGAGGGCGGACAATGCATCGCACAGTGCTCCCGGGCGTGACGCGGCGCGCGTTCGGCCCCGAGCGGTTCTTCTTCTACAGCCTGTTCGAGTCCGACGAGACCGGCGCGCCGCTCGCCCTGCGCAAACGGGCGGCGGGAACCGTGGACGCCTACGCCGCCGCCGTCGGCCGCTGGCTCGTCACGCGCGACGGCTTCGACTTCCTCGTCTACTACCTCTGCGACTACGACTACGCCTCCCATGCGCTCGGGCCCGCAGGCGCCGCCGCAAAGCTCGGCGACGCCGACTGCGCCGTCGGCGCTCTGCTCGACGCGGCGGGTGGTCTCGATGAGTTCCTCGACCGCTACGACGTCATCCTCTGCTCGGACCACGGCCAGACGGAGGTGCGGGGGGCCGCTCCGCTCGAAGCCGCCTACGCCGACCTCCGCGTCTTCCGCGGTCGCGAGCTGAAGGCGGACGTCGTCGTCTGCGCCTCGAACCGCGCGGGACAGGTCTACCGGCTGGCGGGCTGTCCCGAGGACACACGGGGCCTCGCCGAGCGCCTCGAGGGACAGGAGGCGGTGGAGGTCGTGCTCTTCCGCGAGGGCGCCGAGGCCGTCGCCCGCCGCGGCGGGGAGGAGCTGCGCTTTCGCGCGAGCGACGGCGGCTTCCGCCTCCACGGCGACCCTACCGTGCTCGACTTTCCGGACGCGCTCGCCCGTGCCTGGGCGGCGCTCGCCAACCCGAACGCCGGCGACATACTCGTCTCCGCGGCCGAGGGCTACGAGTTCACCGACCTTGGCGGCGGGCACCACGCAGGCGGGGGCAGCCACGGGTCGCTCTGCGCCGGAGACTCCGAGGTGCCGATGCTCACCATCGGTCTCGACGAGCAGCCCGCGAGCATCATCGAGATCGCGTCGGCGGTCTTCGCCCGGTTCGCGGTGTCGGCCGGTGTCGCCTGACGACTTCTCCGCCGCTCGGCGGCGAATGGTCGACGAGCAGCTGCGCGGACGCGACATCGCCGACCAGCGGGTGCTCGCGGCGATGGAGCGCGTCCGGCGCGAGCTCTTCGTCGCCGAGGAGTACCGCCGCCGCGCCTACGACGACGCCGCGCTCCCGATCGCCGAGGGGCAGACGATCTCGCAGCCGTACATGGTCGCGCGGATCTGCGAGGCGCTGGGTTTGCGCGGCGACGAGCGTGTGCTCGACGTCGGTACCGGCTCGGGATACCAGGCGGCGGTGCTGGCGGAGCTCGCCCGAGAGGTGCACACGATCGAGCGTGTGGCCTCTCTCGCCGACACCGCACGAGCGGCGCTCGCCGCCGCCGGCTACGAGCGTGTGCAGGTCCACGTCGGCGACGGGACGCTCGGGCTGCCCGAGCACGCGCCGTTCGCGGCAATCGCCGTGGCGGCCGCCGCCCCGGAGGTGCCACCCTCGCTCTACGACCAGCTCGAGCTCGGAGGGCGAATGGCGATCCCGATCGGCGGCCGGGCGGGCCAGGAGCTTCAGCTCGTCGTCCGCAGTCCCGAAGGTCCGGCGGTGCTCCGCTCCGTACCCTGCCGGTTCGTGCCGCTCGTCGGGGCTGAGGGCTTCGACCGTGGCTGAGGTGCGGCGCGTCCGAGTCGTCGCGCGCGGCTTCGTCCAAGCGGTCGGCTTCCGCGTGACCGTTCACGCGAGCGCACGGTCGCTCGAGGTGGCAGGGTGGGTCCGCAACAACCCGGACGGCACGGTCGAGGCGGAGCTGGAAGGGCCTGCTGACCGCATCGACCTGCTCGTCGACTGGTTCCGGCGCGGGCCGCGTGGCGCACGAGTCGACGCGATCGACGTCGAGCCGCTTGAGCCGACAGGCGAGCAGGGCTTCTCGATCAGGTAGCGGGACGTTCCGCTACGCTCGCTGCGTGGCGCGACCGACGGCAGCGGGCATCGCGGCCGCGCGCGCCGGGCGGGCGCTGCGTCGACCCGAGAACTGGGTCGAGCTGCTCAAGTTCTCGGCGGTGGGGACGAGCGGATACCTGCTCAACCTCGCCGTCTACGTCGCGCTGCTCGACGGTCTTGGACTGCACTACTTGCCGGCGGCGGTCTGCTCGTTCGTCGTCGCCGTCTCGAACAACTACTTCTGGAACCGGCAGTGGACCTTCAGGCACCGTCGCGGGCACGTGTACTACCAGGGGATGCGCTTCTTCGTCGTCTCGGTCGCGGCGCTCGGTCTCAACCTGACGATCCTCCGCGGGCTCGTCGCCCTCGGCGTGGGAAAGATCGTCGCGCAGGCCGTGGCAATCGTCCTCGTGATGCCGTTCAGCTTCAGCGCGAACAAGCTCTGGTCGTTTCGGCAGTAGCGATGGTCCGCGCAGTCCTCGCCGCCGCGCTCCTCGCCGTCGCGCTCGCTGCGGCGGCCCAGGCGGCGAAGCCGCGCGGGCCCGTCTACGACGAGCAGGGACGGCTGGTCAAAGTCCCGTATGCGCCCGCGGCCCCGAAGTCGGTGTTGACCGAAAAGCAGGCCCTGCTCGCCTTCACGGCCGTTCCGAAGGTGAAGGACTGGCTGAGCCGGTATCCGGAGGCGAGCCTGATCAAGCAGGCGACCTACGACTCGACCTACCACGACTGGGAGGCGAAGGTCTGGTCGGGGAAGGCGGGCCAGATCGCGGGCGGCCGGGTCGACGACCTGAGCGGGATCGTCACCGATGCATGGACCGGGCCACAGGTCGCATGGCTGATGGCCCGCGGCGGGTCAGGCGCGTTCGGCGGCAAGAAGATCAACAGCCTTCCGGTCTGGCTCGGCTTCTGTGCGGCCTTCCTGATCGGCCTCTGCGACTGGCGGCGGCCGTTCAGCCTCCGCAACCTCGATCTTGTGGCGCTGCTCTCGTTCTCGGTCTCGCTCTGGTACTTCAACCACGGGCATGTATTCGCGAGCTCGTCGCTCGTCTACCCGGGGCTCGCGTACCTGCTCGCGCGCACGATCTGGATCGGCGTTCAGGACAAGCCCCCGCGAACCTCACGACCCCTCTGGCCGGTCTGGCTGCTCGCGGCGGCGACCGTCTTCCTCGGCGGCTTCAAGATCGGGCTCAACGTCCGTAGCTCGAATGTGATCGACGTCGGCTACGCAGGCCCGATCGGCGCCGAGCGGATCGTCCACGGCCAGTCGCCGTACGGCAACTTCCCCGTCGAGGACGACAGAAAGCCGTGCGGGCCGGCCGACCGCAACGGCGAGATCCGCGAGCGGATCCAGACGAACGGCCGGTGCGAGGCGGCGAACCCGAACGGGGACACCTACGGGCCCGTGTCCTACCTCTCCTACATCCCCGGCTACGCGTTCTTCGGCTGGAGCGGGAAGTGGGACAGGCTGCGGGCTTCCCACTTCACCTCGATCACGTTCGACGTCCTCTGCCTCGTGGGGCTCGGGCTCGTAGGGTGGCGATTCGGAGGCACCCGGCTCGGGGTCACGCTCGCCTTCGCCTGGGCGACGTACCCCTTCACGCAGTACGTGTCGAACTCGAACACGAACGACGCGATCATGCCCGCCTTCCTGATCTGGGGGTTCTGGCTCGCGACGTCGCACTGGGCGCGTGGCCTCTTCGCGGGGCTCGCCGGCTGGACGAAGTTCGTGGCGCTGATCGTCGTTCCGATGTGGGCGACCTATCCAGAGCTCCGTCGCAGCCGGAGAACCGGGCTCGTCTTCTTTGCGGGCTTCGTGTTGGCCACCGCCGCGGCGTTCTGGGTCCTGCTGCTCGAGCCGAATCCGCTCCACGCCGCCCGGGTCTTCTGGGACCGGACGATCCCGACGCAGATCGACCGCCACTCGCCGTTCTCGCTCTGGGACTGGGGCCAGTACCACGCCGCGGGCCTCCCCGACCTCTCCTGGATCCAGAAGGTGCTCGAGGTCGCCCTGGTGGCCGGCGCGGGGGTGCTCGCCTTCCTGCCGAAGAAGAAGACACCGCTCCAGCTCGCCGCCTTCACCGCCGCGCTCCTGATCGGCTTCGAGGCCGTCCTCACCCACTGGTTCTATCTCTACCTGCCGTGGTTCTTCGGCTTCGTCGCGTTCGCGGTCCTGGCCGCGGAGCCGAGGCGGTCCGAGGCTCCGGTCGTCTCCACCGATGAGCACCAGGCTCGCGAGCTGGTCGCAACCGGTTGACCCACGACGCGCGGTGGTCGCCGGCGCGCTCGCGCTCGCGGTGCTCGTCGGGGCCTGGGCCGGGCTCCACCGCGGCTTCTACCGGCACCGGCAGATCGTCGACACGCCGGTCTACCAGAACTACGGCGACGCGATCGCGAACGGCAAGGTCCCGTACCGGGATTTCGGGCTCGAGTACCCGCCCGGCGCGCTGCCCGTCTTCGCGATTCCCTCACTGCTGCGCTCGCCCGACGGTGACCTCGAGCGCTACCGCGACTGGTTCGAGGCGGAGATGCTCGTCTGCGGTGGGCTCGCGGTGCTGTTCGTGCTCTCCGCATTGCTCTCCCTGGATGCAGGCCCCGT
>JBKPCT010000165.1:0-7789 GCA_046727515.1 Actinomycetota bacterium
CGGCTCCACCAGCTCCCACAACTCGTCCGACACGATCCACGGTGCGACGGCCATCGATACCCCTCCCAGCTTGACGACGGATACCGACGGCGTTCGTCGTCAGCGGACGGGTCCCTGCCTCATTACGAAAGGAGCTCTTACGGGTCGTCCCCAGGACACTCCCGCTGCGCTAGGCGGACCGGCCGAGCGCGGCCGCGCCGGCGAAGACCGCCTCGGGGCCCAGCTCCTCCTCGATTCGCAGGAGCTGGTTGTACTTCGCCAGCCGCTCCGACTGCGCGAGCGAGCCGATCTTGATCTGTCCCGCAGCGGTTGCCACGGCGAGATCGGCGATGAAAGGGTCCTCGGTCTCGCCCGAGCGTGCGGAGACGACCGTCGCATAGCCCGCTCCGCGCGCCTGCTCGATCACCGCCACCGTCTCCGTCAGCGTCCCGATCTGGTTCATCTTGACGAGCACGGCGTTTGCGATGCCCTCGCCGATCCCTCGTTTGACTCTCGCCACGTCGGTGGTGAACAGATCGTCGCCGATCAGCTGAACGCGCTCGCCGAGCCGGCGGGTCAGGAGGGCCCAGCCCTCCCAGTCGTCCTCGCCGAGGCCGTCCTCGATCGAGACGATCGGGTAGCGGGCGGCGAGCTCCTCGTGCAGGCCGACGAGCTCGGAGGCGTCGAGCGAGCCCAGATGCGGAAGCACGTAGAGCCCGTCGTGCGCGAAGTGGCTCGCCGCGACGTCGACCCCGAAGGCGACGTCCTCGCCGGGTTGGTGGCCGGCGCGCCGCGCGGCTTCCTCCAGGAGGTCGAGCGCCTCCTCAGGATGGACGAGTGCGGGGCCGAAGCCGCCCTCGTCCGCCTTCAATGTCGAGAGCCCCCGACCGGCAAGAGTTTCCTCGGCCGCGGCGCGGACCGCGTACGCGATCTCGAGCGCCTCCGAATAGCGGGCGGCCCCGACCGGAACGACGAGCAAGTCCTGGAAGGCGAGGCCGCCCGACGCGTGCAGGCCGCCGCTGACGATGTTCACCATCGGGAGCGGGAGAACGGGCTGCCCGCCGGCGAGGTGACGCCACAGCGGCAGGCCGCGCGCGGCCGCCGCTGCCCTCGCCGCCGCGAGAGAGACCGAGAGCAACGCGTTCGCCCCGAGCCGCGACTTCCCGGGGGTGCCGTCGAGCTTCACGAGCGCCGTGTCCAGCCCGACCTGGTCGAGCGCATCGTGTCCCGTGACAGCGGGCCCGATCTCCTCACGGACGTTTCGCACCGCGCCGCGCACTCCGAGGCCGCCGAAGCGGCTTCTGTCGCCGTCGCGGAGCTCGAGCGCCTCGTGCCGACCGGTCGAGGCGCCGGATGGCACGCTCGCGCGGCCGAACGCACCGCCCGAAAGCCGAACATCCGCCTCGACCGTCGGACGCCCGCGCGAGTCGAGAACCTCACGCGCGGCGACCGACTCGATCCGCGTCCCGGCCGTCATGCGCCTGCCGCCGCGCGAACTGCGGCGACCGCCTCTTCGAGGCTCCCGGGCGGCTCGGTCAGCAGCCACCGCCCGAGCGACCGGGCGCGGATGCGCCCGTGCTCGGTGAGGTACTCGGCGGGCGACTTGCCGTCGACGCGCGCCACCATCAGGCAGCCGACCTGGCCAAGCACGGCAGCGGCGTCCGGCGCCAGCACGCCCTGCACACCGGCGACGTATGCGTCCCAGAAGACCCGCACGCAGCCGAGGTACCCACCGGCAGCGTCCGGTCGATGAAGAGTCTTGAGGAACAGATGGTTGAGCATGAAGCCGAGATCGAAGGTGGGCTCACCGAAGTGCGTCACCTCGAAGTCGATGAGCCAGAGGCCCCCTTGCCCGACGAGCAGGTTCTTTGGCGAGTAGTCGCCGTGGACGAGGCAGCGGCCTGGGCCGAGAAGCCGCCTGGCATACGTGCCGACGACACCGGCAAGATCGGGATGGACGCGCATGACTGCGCGGTAGTAGGGGTCGATGCGCAGTTGCTCGAAGCCCTCGCGATCGGCGAATGCCCTGGCCGTGCCCGCGTCCATACTCCGGGCGTGCCAGTCGGCGATCAGCGCCCCGACCCGGTGCGCGACCACCTCGTCCGCCCGCCCGTCGAGAAGGTCGTCCTTCCATGTCCTCCAGTTCTCGGGCGCGCGCTCGATCGTGAACGCGCACGCCTCGCGGTCCAGGTCGAGGACACGAGGAACCGCCCCCGGGACCAGCCCCGCCGCGAGCTCGAGCGCGCGCGCCTCGGTGATCGCCCGCTCGCGCTTCGCGAGCCATTCCTCCGCGACTCGCAGCCGTGGGAGCGCCTGCTTGACCACGCAGGAGACACCATCCGCCGAGACACCGAGGACGACGTTGGACACCCCGCCGCCTAGCTCCGTCACCTCGATGGAGGCGCCAGCCCTGATCAGGCCTCTCTCCTCTAGGTACCCACCGACGGTCTCCGCCGTGAGCATCTACGGCGCGCAGTCCAGCACGTCGACGAGCGCCTGGGCGAGATGGAGCGGACGGCGCCCGGTCGCCTGCTCCCTGGAGTTCATCGCACAACGCTAGACGGAATGGAAGTCCGACGAGAGCACGCGGCGAGTAGGGACTCGTTTCCGGCCGGCGCCTTTAGCAACAGTTCGTTGCAGCCTAGAAGGCGCGAACTGGCAGGCTCTATCTGCTTCCTGCGGTTGCGCGCAGGCTGTCAGCCCTGACTTTCAATCCCAACGTCGGCGGCTCATCGCGCCCACAATGCCGGGCACGACGGCAGCTCGCCGACTGCCATTTCCCTGAGCGCTGCGACCCGAGTGCCGAGGAACCGCTTCTCGTCTTCGTCCACCCAGCGTCTGCCGACCCCGGATTCGATCAGGAACTCGGGCTGGCGGTGGTCGTCGATCTCTTCCACATCGAGAACGACCGCGGCATAATCGGGCGCGCCTCTCATCGGCGCTTCGACGACCCGCGCAGGGCCACGTGCCGTGAAGGCAACGTTGCCTTCGCACAGCACGACGACTGCGGCTCGAGAGAACTCACTGAGGCGCTCGAGCGAGTCGCGGTTGCGCTGGAGCGCGAACAGGATCTCGCGATCACCCCGGCGCTGTGGCGCGGAGATCGGGATCGCAAATGGCTCCTGCCCCACCGTCGCCAAGATGGCGATCGACGTCGACGGCCACTCGGGCAGTCGTGCGAGCTTGTGATCTTCGGTCAACGTCGTCGATCCAAGCGCGCCGACACGGTCGGATCGCTTTTTTCCGTTGCGGTCGAACGTCTTCATGGATACTCCTCTCTCAACACTTCGCGAACGTCGGTCCTGGCGGCGTGGCGTCGGAGCCGGCCAGGAGGGCGCCTGACTGGTAGATATCGCGGTCTGGGTCACTCGGGTCACTTGTCAACATGTTTCTAGCCCCCAGCCTTCTCGAAAGCGGCGGCCGGAGGCGCGGCGCGCACCAGCAGCGCTCGAGCCAGAGGTTGGGGCAGCCACCAGTTCCAGCGTCCGGCGACGGCCATGATCGACGGCACGAGCAGGGCGCGGATCACGGTTGCGTCGAAGATGATCCCCGCTGCCAGTCCGATCCCGAATTGTTTGATGTCCGTGCCCGGGCTGGTGGAGAGCACGAAGAACGCGAACATCAGAACCAGGGCCGCGCTCGTCACCAGTTTGCCCGTACGCGCGAGTCCGAGCGCGACCGACTCCCGGGTCTTGCCCGTCTCGTCGTACGCCTCGCGCATGCGCGAGACCATGAAGACCTCGTAGTCCATCGAGAGGCCGTACAGGAAGGCGAAGATCATCAATGGGATCCAGGAGATGATCGCGTCGGTCGGATGGACGTTCCAGATCGCCTCCGCGCCGTGACCCTGCTGGAAGATGAAGACGATGATTCCGAAGGCGGCGGCGAGCGAGATCAGATTGAGGATCACCGCCTTCACCGCCAGGAAAACGGAGCGGAAGGCCCGCATCAGCAGCACGAAGGTCAGAAGGATCACGAAGGCGAGCACGTACGGGAACTTCCCGTAGACCGCGTGCACGAAGTCGCGGTCCTCGGGCGCCACGCCCCCCAGGGTCAGCCGCACGTTGCCGCCGATCTGGCTCTCAAGTGCCGGCAGCACGTCGTCTTGGAGTTTCGAGATCGTCTGCCGCACCGGCTTCGCTGCTCCATCCTGCGATGGGATGGCCTCCACCAGGGCGGACGTGCCCTTGCGCCAGGCCGCGGGAGCGGAGGCGCCGGCGATCCCGGGCGTCGATTCCAGCCGCGCGACCACCGTGCGCAGTGCCTGCGGCCCGGGATTGCGCTCGACCAGGACGACGAAGGGTTTGACCACACCGGGTGAGATGCCCGACCGGGTGAGCTCGTTCAGGCCGACCACGGCGTCCGCGGTCTTGGCGCCGGCCAGATCCTTGGCCTGCGCCTCGGCCGGGTTCAGCTGCGACGCGGGGACGAGCAACAACGCCACGATTGCCACGCCGATGGCGCCGACCACGATTGGCCGGCGCATGACCAGGTGCGCCCACCGCCACCAGAAACCCGCTTCCCGGTCGGAGCCCTCCACGATCCGCTTCGGCATCACCCGCACCGAGTTGATCCGGTGCCCGAGCAGCGAGAGCAGGGCCGGCAGCATCGTGATCGCCACGAGCACGGAGACGGCCGGGATCAACATGCCGCCGATCCCGATCGAGCGGATCACCGGGATCGGGATGATCACCATCGAGAGCAGCCCGATGGCCACGGTCGACCCCGAGACGATCACGGAACGCCCGGCGTGGGTCATCGTTTCCACGACGGACGTCTCGACATCGTTGCCGTGCCGTAGCTCCTCGCGGAAGCGGAAGATCATCAGCAGCGCGTAGTCGATCGCCACGCCGAGCCCCACGAGCGCGACCAGGAACTGGACGATGATCGAGACGTCGGTGACATAGGTCAGCGCCCAGATCAACGTGAACGTGTTCAAGATCGAGGCGACGGCGATCAGGATCGGCGTCAACATCGCCGGAACAGTCCCGAAGACGAAGAGCAGGATCACGAGCGCGCCCGCGCCGCCGATCAGAGCCTCGGTGAGCACGCTCGGGCCGCCGGATTCGCTGCCCTGCGAGTCGTACAGGGCGTCGCGCCCGGTCACGTGGGTCTCCACACCCGGCGGGGCGGCCGCCTTCAGCGCCACGCGGATGTCCTTGAACTGCGAGTCGGAGTTGAAGCTCGGCCGGTCGGGCGGATAGAACGTCGCGAACGCCGTGTGCCGGTCACGGGAAACGTACGCGAGACTGCCCGTCGTGAAGTAGGACGAGGTGCGAAAGCGCGGGAACTCGTCCGCGACCCGGGCCAGCGTCTTCCGAGCCGCTGCACTCTTGGTCACATCTCCCTTGACGCGCACTACCGCGATGTTCGGGGCCTGCGCGCCCGAGCCGAAGGTGCGCAACGTCCGCTGATTGGCCTCGTAGGCCGAGTACCCCGGGATCGAGAACTGCTCCAGCCAGCGCTTCGAAACCTGTTGCGCCGAGAACGCGCCGAAAATCGTCAGGACGATCCAGCCGCCCGCGACCAGGCGACGGTGCCGCATGATTGCCCGCGCAAGCCGGGCGAGCGCGCCCTCGCCGGCCCCTCCTTCGATTCTCTCGTTGGTCGTACTCACCTCAACTCCTTCGCACCGCAATCGAAGTAGCGATTTCGTCCTGGCCGACCCTTTCCGATGTCGAACGACGGCTCGCCGACAGCTGCCTGCAATGCCGCATGGGCGTACGGGTGGTAAAAGACGTCGAGGGCGTTCTCGGACTCGGCGTCGAGGAAGAACCACTCTCCTGAGCGTGAGTTTGAGACCGTAACCGCAAGCCGGTCCTCGAACTCGCTCCAGAACAGGGTCACCTCGAGGCCGCCGTTCGCCCGCCGGGCGAGCTCACGGAATGCCCTTCGTGAACTGGTGTCGGTTGCCATCGCAATTGCCCCCTTCGTGGCTACTCGAGCGGCGCGCTCCAGGTGAACATCGGCGGCCGACCAGCAGCAGGGTCGCGGAAGATCAACTCCCAGCTCTCGTCGATGGCGAAGACACCGCGGACGAAGACCGCCTCCGCCTCGATCGACTCGATCCGCATCTTCCGCGCCATTTTCTCAGCTCGCCGGTCGATGCGCAAGTGAGATTGCGTAAGATCGCAAGCTGATTTGCAAGCCGTTGAGACGGGCTTTACGGTCGAGGCCTGCGACGACTGCCCATGTGCGGGCGATGACGCTGGCGGGCCCACCGCGGCGTCGGCGTTTGTCCGGCCGCAGCTCGCACGCCCGAGCCGGAGAGCGAGTTCCTCCTCGAACTGACGCTTCCGCGCCTCGAACTGAATCAGGTCGGGTACGCGGTCCCTCCTCTCCATCTCGAATCGTGCGTCTCTCGCCGAAGGTAGGCGGCGGAGGTCGCGATGCGCATCGGCAACGCTGCCGAACCTGATTGCCTAAATCGCGGCCTCGGAGACAGCAGGTCGAAGCGCCGCCGAGGAAGCGCTGCGAACCGTGCAAAGCACCCCGGGAACCAGCCGTCGATCAGTTGTTGGGGACTGCCCGGCGACGGCGCTCAGGGTCTGATCAGGGACATTCCGGATAGCCATGTTCGGTGTCTTCAGCGAGCTTGGTTCGCATGACCGAAGAGAGAGCCGAGCGGACGACCATGAGGCGCCTCGAGCGCAGCCGGTCGGACCGGATGCTCGCCGGGGTTTGCGGGGGCCTGGCGCGCACCTTCGGCATCCACCCCGCGTTCTACCGGGTCGGCTTCGTCGTCCTCGCGCTGATCGGCGGCGCCGGAATCCTGATCTACCTCGCGGCGGCGCTCGTCATCCCCGACGAGGACAGCCAGGACTCGATCGCGGCGGAGATCCTCCACGACGCCCGCGACCATCCCTGGCCGCTGGTCGGGCTCGGGCTGGTCGCGACGGCGGGAGTCGTCCTCCTCTCGAGGGTGACGCTCTGGCCCCGAGGTGACGCCGCCTGGATTCTGCTCCTGCTCGCCGGCCTGGCGATCTTGTTCAGCGCGCGCCGGACGGCGCCCTCGTCGCCGGCTGTGGTCACACCTCCCGAAGGGTCCGAGACGCCGTCGACGGCCGCGCCGCGCTCGGAGCGGAGCCGTTGGGGGGCCGGTCGGATCATTCTCGTCACAGTCGGGAGCCTCGTCGCACTTGTCCTTGTCTGCGCCGCGATCTTCCTCGCGATCTTCCCCGTCCATCTGAGCCACGGCGTCGGGGACAGAACGTTCCGGCCCGCCGGGATCACCGATCTCGAGCGAACCTACCGCCTGGGGGTGGGAGACCTGAGACTCGACTTGAGGAACATTCGGCTTCCCGTCGGCAAAACGCGCGTAAACGCGCGTGTGGACATCGGCGACCTCGTCGTGGTCGTGCCTGCGGACGCCGACGTACACGCCTACGGTAAGGCGAGGCTCGGGTACGTCAACGTGTTGGGCGAAGAGGACGACGGTCGAAACGTCGACGAGAGCATCGCCGCACCGGGGAACCGGGTGCTGGTGGTCGACGCCAGGGTGCAGGTCGGGTCGGTGCGGGTCACGCGCGTACCATGAGGCCGGATGCCGCTGCCAGCCTTCGCCCGTCGCGCTGACGAGGGCGTGATCGCCGGGGTGTGCGCCGGCATCGCGCGGGCGCTTGCCGTCGATGTCACGCTCGTCCGGCTGATCTTCACGCTGCTCGCCCTCGCGGGCGGGGCCGGGTTCGTCCTCTACGCCGCGCTGTGGGCATACAGCGACTCGAGGCCGCCGATCGTGGTCGGGCTGTTCGTCCTCGTCGCCGGCGCCTTCCTCCTCCACGCCTTCGGCCTCTCGAACCGGTCGGTCGCC
>JBKPCT010000166.1:0-5274 GCA_046727515.1 Actinomycetota bacterium
AGATGGGGCTGCTTCGGAACCGTGGACCGGAGGGAACGAGGTACACGATGCGCGAGAAGATGTTCGCCATCGGAGACGACTTCTGGATCGAGAACCAGGAGGGGGAGAAGGCGTTCAAGGTGAACGGAAAGGCGCTGCGTATCCGGGACACGTTCGTTCTCGAGAGCCCGGCTGGTGAGGAGCTGTTCACGATCCAGGAGAAGAAGCTGAGTATCCGGGACAAGATGGAGATCGAGCGCAACGGCAAGACGGTGGCAACGATCAAGAAGGCGCTGGTGAGCCCGCTTCGGGATCGTTACTCGATCTCCGTCGAGGACGGCGCCGACATGGAGGCGAAGGGGAACATCGTCGATCACGAGTTCAAGATCGAGCGCGGTGGCGACAAGATCGCCGAGATCTCGAAACGCTGGTTCCGGATCCGGGACACCTACGGGATCGAGATCGCCCCCGGCCAGGACGACGCCCTCATCCTCGCCTGCACGGTCTGTATCGACCAGATGGGCCGCGTGGGGTAGCTCTCGCGCCTTCCGGGGGTGATGGTTGTTCGAGTAGCTGAGCTGCCTCGTCGCTCGCACACCCTTGGCGACGGCACGTGCGGAGGTGACGTGCACGTAGGGCGTCGTGTCGTGTGCCGCACCACCGGGTTGCTAAACGGCTCTGTTGAGCCGGACGATGGAGGCGACGGGAATCGAACCCGCGCGCAGATTCCCGCCGCCTGTAGCGGTTACGGATAGCTCACGACGGTGACTGGGACATCCGGGTTGGCAATGGTCGACGACCCACCCGTGCCGTTCACCACGTTCAGGATGCCGCCGAATCCCGCGGTCGAGAGGAAGATCGTGAGCAGATCGTGGAGGCTCGACGCGGGAAGGGTGGCCGGCACCTCGAACGCGTTGTCGGCGAAGATGTCTACGCCCTGGTTGAAGAAGCTGTAGCTGCCCATTCCGTAGCCGCTGAACCTGGTCACGGTGTCGGCGACCTTGAACGCGGCCCAGCCGTTGACGCCGGGTGCCTCCATCCAGGCCGCCTGGTTCGGCGGGTCGTAGGGCATCTCGTTCTGGAAGAAGACGTCCGTGCCGTCGTTTCCGTTCCAGATCACCTCGTACTTTTGGTAGTGCTCGACGAACAGGCCGAGGGCGGTCACGGCGTCGCCGTTGACGACGACCCCGGTGTCGGCCGTGTTGCTCGTCCAGCCGACGCCGTTGCCGTGGTCTGCCCGCCAGGCCCAGATGTCGTCGAGGATCACGTTGTTGCTGTTCACGACGAGGCTAGTCGTCGCGCGACCGGGCTCGGCGCCCCCGATCCTGAAGAACACGTCAGTCAGCGCCGACGGATCGGAGGCCTCCCTGTCGCTCCGTGCATGGCCGCTTCCGACCCGCAGCAGAACCGAAGAGCTCGTCGGACCGGCATCGAAGATGATCCCGGAAACCAGGATCCCCTTCGCCCTCGCGGTTGTCATCGCCGCGTTTCCGTTCGTGGGGATCAACGTCGGGAAACCGAGACCGAGTACGACGCTATCCGGACGAGTGACCGCAATGCTCCGGTCCAGGTGATAAACGCCTGGTGTGAGGATCACGTTGCGACCGGATCCGAGAGCGGCGTTGATCGTCGCGGCCGAATCCGAGGGCTTGGCCACGTAGAAGGCGGCGATCGGAATAGACGAGCCGACCGTCGCGCCGCCGCCCCACGTCGTATTCGCCGAATCGACCTGCACCGACGGCACGAACACGTTGTAGTTCCCGGCGGAGTCCAGATAGAGGTAGGGAGCCTCCCGCGAGACCGGAGTGGTCGGGAGCGTCGTGTAGGTCGGGTTCGGGAAGGACTGCGCGGGAGCGCCTTGGACGCCGGCAAAGACCTGGTTCCAGACGGCGTTCGACCATCCGCCGATACTGCTGTTCCGGACGAAGAACTGTTGCTGCGACCCGTTGATGACGAAGCCGGTCTGGGAATCGGCGATGAAGCCGCCGCTCGCGTACTGGGGACCGGCTGTGCAGTAGTCCATCAAGGTCAGATTGCCGCCGGTGATCTTGACCCGCCGCATCGGAGCGGCCTGGGAGACAGCCCAGAAGTCGCCCGTGGACCGACAGCCGTCCAGGCCCATCACATTGATCGTCAAGTTCGAGACCGAGCGCCAGAAGTTGACCAGCGCAATGCAGTTGGTGGGGGTCAAGCACCGGTTGTAGACGTCGACGTGGCCGTTGATCGTGACGTCAGTTGGCGACGCACCTAGCCCTGCGACCTGGGTGTAGTAGCCGACGCGGACGATGAGCGGAGCGGCGGCAGTGCCGTAGGTCCCGGGCTTGAACAGCAGTGCGTAGCGTTGCGGGCCCATCTCATCGTCGACCTGCTTATTTGCGATCGCGTCGACAGCCGCCTGAATCTGACTCGTCGGCATGCTCGGATCGAAGATCAACACGTTCGAGCCGAAGTTCGGCAGCGCCGCGGCGGCGCCCAGCGCCCGAGGCGAAGCGGCCGCACCCCCGATGAATGCGAGCGCGAGGAGGACAGGAACGACTGCCGTGATCGTCAGGCAGGCGTGCCGACTCCAAGTACGCATGACGAAGTTACCGTCCAGATGCGGAGCCATACGAGTTCCCCCTCGAGATGATCCATCGTCAAAGGCCGTGGTGCCACCCCAGAAGTGCGATCTTACGCCCGGAGGAGGGAGAGTGGGGGCGGCGGGATTCGAACCCGCGGGTGTTTCCCATCGCGGGACGTGGGACCTCGACGCCCCGTTAGCGACGCGCTGGGACGGATGATCAGCCGCCGCCGACCGAGCGAGCCCTGCGCCGCGCGGGGCCGGCTGAGTGCCGGCGGCGGTAGGCGCGGGTCTTCGTCCGGTTCCCGCAGAGCTGCATCGAGCACCAGCTCGCCGAGCGATTCTTCGAGTAGTCGTAGAACGCCCAGCGGCAGTCGTGGTTTCGGCAAGCCTTCAAGCGCGGCCAGGTTCCGTCGCGCATCGCCGCGAAGACGACCGCGAGGATCCGGCCGAGCGCGCCGTCGACTCCTCGCGCGCGAGGAACGATCGCCGGCGCGCGGAGGTCGAGCGTCAGCCGCGCGGCCCCCGCGGCGTTATCCAGAAGCGGGTAGGGGTCGACTGTGCCGGGCTGCCGGTTGTTCTCGTACAGGAGCTCGCGGATCGCCTCACGCACCGCTCGGGCGCGCCGGATCGAGGCGGCCGACGGCGTCACGCCCCGTTCTTCGAGCCAGTCGGCGACCCACTCCCGCTCGTGCGACAGGTCAACGCTGTTCACGAACAGCTGCACCTCGCGGAGCGGCTCGGGTGCGGCCTTCGGGAGGTCGTACCGAGGCACGACACCAGTGTAGTTATTTGACCGGTGCCGCTAGCCGCCGGTGTAGCGCGCGACGTAGATCGTGACTTGGGAGTTGGGCTGCGCGCTGCTGCCGCCGGTCGGCGACTGATCGACCACCGTGCCGGCCTCGTTCGCGACTGTCGTGTCCTGGTCGACCGCCACCGGAGTGAGGCCGGCGTCGATCAGCTCGGCGCGCGCGGTGCCCTCGTCCTCTCCGACCACACTCGGCACGGTCGCGGTGGCCGGCGTCTGCGAGGCCCCGCTCGAGACGGTCGTAGTCGCCTCCGGCTCGGTCGTAGTTGCCTCCGGCTCGGCCTGAGGCGCCTGCGGCGTCGGGCTCGACGCGTTCTCCCTCTCCTTGTCCTTCCCTTTCCCCTTCTGCTCCTCCTTCTCCTTGTGCTTCGACTTCTTCGGTTCCGCGGCCTTCTTCTCGACCTTTTGTGCCACATTGAGCAGGACGCCAGAGCCGGCATCGACCCTCGTGCCGCCGATCGGGTGCTGGCTGACGACGGTGCGCTCTGTCTGGAGGCTCGGCACCTCGTGGACGTCTGCTCTCAGGCCCTGCGCTTCCAGTGTGTGCACTGCCTCGTCCCGGCGCTGACCGACGAGCTGAGGGACGAGGACCGTCTTCGCCTGCTGCGTCGTCGCCGGCTTCGTCTTCGCCTTCGGCTTCGGCTTCGCCGGGGCCGCCGCGACGGTGGTTCTCAGCGTCTGCGGGGACGGGGTGCCGCCGCTGTCCCGCGTGGCGAACCAGGCCGCCGCGAGACCGGCGAGCACGAGGATGATCAGCACGAGCAGCCAGGACCACAGCTCTCGCTCGGGAGGCGGCTCCTCGGGCGGCGGCCCGGGCGGCCCGAGTAGCTCGGTCGGTCCGTCCGTGCGGGGTCGCTCGCGGGTCGACATCGGAACCTGGTCGGTACCCGGTCGAGCCGAGGTTACGCTTGCGCCCGTGGCGGCGACGATCATGGACGGTAGCGCCCTCGCTGAGCGGATCCGGGCGGAGGTCGCAGAGGAGGCCAGGGAGCTCGGCTCCCTCGGGCTCGCGACCGTGCTCGTCGGGGAGGATCCCGCGTCGGAGATCTACATCAGGCGGAAGCACGAGGCTGCGGGCGAGGCGGGCATCGAGCCGCACGACCACCGGCTCGCCGCGGAGACGAGCGAGGACGAGCTGCTCGCCCTCGTCGCCGAGCTGAACGCCGACGACACCGTCGACGGGATCCTCGTCCAGCTGCCGCTCCCGGACCACGTCGACGAGGGCCGCATCCTCCGCGCGGTCGACCCGATCAAGGACGTCGACGGCTTCCATCCCGCGAACGCAGGGCAGCTCTACCTCGACGAGCCGACGTTCGTGCCTGCGACGCCGCTCGGGATCATCACGCTGCTCGAGGAGTACGACGTGCGGCTCGAGGGCGCACGGGCCGTCGTGATCGGGCGGAGCACGATCGTCGGCAAGCCGGCCGCCATGCTGCTCCTGCGGGCGAACGCGACCGTGACGATCTGCCACTCGCGCACCGTCGATCTCGCCGGGCACGTGGCCGAAGCGGACGTGCTCGTCGCTGCGGTCGGCAAGGCCGGCGTCGTGAGCGCGGGAATGGTCAAGCCGGGCTCGGTGGTGATCGACGTCGGCGTGAACCGCACGGAAGAGGGTCTGCGCGGCGACGTCGACCCCTCCGCTGCCGAGCGCGCCGGGCTGATTACGCCCGTTCCCGGCGGAGTCGGGCCGATGACGATCGCGATGCTGCTTCGGAACACGATCAAAGCGGCACGATTTCGCCGCGGGCACCTTGCGTTCCCGGGAAACCCCCGCTAACGTTCGGCGCGCTTAACCCCGGTCGGCGGCTCGGTGCCCGGGCCGTCGTTTGTTTTTGTAGTGAAGGAGGAGATGGTTTGGCTGAGGGCACAGTGAAGTGGTTCTCGAACGAGAAGGGCTACGGATTCATCGAGCGGAGTGAGGGCGAGG
>JBKPCT010000167.1:0-12471 GCA_046727515.1 Actinomycetota bacterium
GTTCGGGGCGAAGCACTCGCTCTCGGCGATCGATCCGGGCGCGAGCCAGATCTTCCAGATGGACTGGAAGGAGGGCTCGCAAAGGACCTTCGACACGCTCGGGGCCAGGGGCGCTTTCACCGACAAGGACTTCGCGAAGAAACACGACCTGAGCCTCGGCTCGAAGTTCCGGATCCTCGTCCCCGGCGGGGAGCGGCCGGAGTTCACGCTCAAGGGGATCTTCGACCCACCTGCCGGCGGCTCGCCCTTCGGGACAATCACGATCGCGAGCCAGACGTTCGACAACCTCTACACGCCGCCGCAAAACCAGTTCGTCTTCTTCAACATCAACGGCGGGGTCTCGAAGGCGAACGACGTGAAGCTCGATCAGGCGTTGCAGGGCTTCCCGAATGCGAAGGTGCAGGACCGGGACGAGTTCAAGCGCAACCAGGCGAGCTTCCTGAAGAACATCCTCAACATCCTCTACGTGCTGCTGGCACTGTCGGTGATCGTCAGCCTGTTCGGGATTGTGAACACGCTCGTGCTGACGATCTTCGAGCGGACCCGCGAGCTCGGCATGTTGCGCGCAGTCGGGATGACACGCTGGCAGGTGCGGTCGATGATCGCGCTCGAGAGCGTCGTCACCGCGCTGATCGGCGCTGTGATCGGGATCGCACTCGGGATCGTGCTCGCGGTGCTGCTGATCGTCCGAGTCGACTTCCTCGTCGTCTCGTGGCCGGTCACCACGCTCTTCGTCTTCGCCCTGGTCGCCGTGCTCGCGGGGATCGTCGCGGCGATCTTCCCGGCGCAGCGCGCGGCCAAGCTGAACGTCCTCGAAGCCCTGCAGTACGAGTAGCCCCGCGGGCGAGAATCACGGAGTGGACTCATTGAAGGGTCAGCTGCTCCTCGCCTCGCCGGCCCTCTTCGACCCGAACTTCCGGCGCACCGTCGTGCTCGTCACGGAGCACACCGAGGAGGGCGCGGCCGGGCTCGTGCTCAACCGCCGCTCGGACACGGCCGTAGCGGAGGCGGTACCCGATCTCACCCCCCTCGTCCCGGACGAGGAGGTCGTCTACGTGGGCGGCCCGGTGCAACAGGAGGCGGTGCTCTGTCTCGCCGAGTTCGAGGATCCCGACGACGCGGCGATCCTCGTCGTCGACCAAGTCGGATTCGTCCCCGGCGACGGCGACTTCGGCCTGATCGCAGGCGGCACCAGGCGGGCGCGGGTCTTCGCCGGCTACGCAGGCTGGGGGCCCGGCCAGCTCGAGGCAGAACTCGAGGCATCGTCGTGGATCGTCGAGGACGCCGAGCGGGCCGACCTCTTCGCGGAGCCCGAGATGGATCTCTGGTCGAGCATCATGCGCGCCAAGGGAGGCGTCTACCGCGTCGTCGCGCTGATGCCCGAGGATCCCTCGCTGAACTAGGAGGGCTTGGCGGGAAGTTGCACGTCCCGCCAAGCCCTCCTAGTCGATCAGCTTGCGCTGCATCGCGAAGATGGCGACGCGCCAGAGGGTGAAGCCGAAGGCGAGCAGGAAGCTCACGCGGGCGAGGTCAGTCCAGCCGTCCCAGCCGAAGGCGGCATCGCGGACGAGCTCGACGGTGTGGTGCAGCGGGTTGGCCTCGGCCAGGTCCTGCGCCCATTCGGGCAGACCGTCGAGCGGGAAGAACGTCCCGGCGACCAGGAAGAGCGGCGTCAGCACCGCGCTGATGATGTAGCTGAAGCTCTCGATCGACTTGGCGAACCCGGAGACGGCGATCCCGAAGCACGCCCAGCCGAACCCGGCGAGGAAGCCGATGAAGGGCACGACGAGCATCGACCAGGCGGGGTCGAGGCCGAACGCGATCGCGACGAGGAGCGGCACGCAGCCGTAGACGCCCGCGCGCGCCGCGACCCACAGCGCCTCGGCGGTGACGAGCTCCTCCGTATCGACCGGCGCCGCCAGGATCGCGTCGTAGGTGCGCTGGAACTTGTACTTGACGAACGTCCCGAACATCGCCGGGAACGCGCTCGCGAACAGCACCGCCGTCGCGACGGTGCCCGTGCCGACGAACTCGACGTAGTCGTAGCCGCCGATCGTGCTGACGATCGAGCCGAACCCGAAGCCGAACGCGAGGAGGTAGATCGTCGGCTCGACGGTCGCGGAGAACGTGGCCGATCGCCAGTACGAGGAGTAGTTGATGATCTCGCGGACGAGTACGCCCGTGATCGCCGGGCGCTCGAAACGGTGGAGGCGCGGGACGCGCTCGGCGGCCGCGACCGCCATCAGTCGATCTGCTCCCCGGTCAGGAGGACGAATACGTCCTCGAGATTCGCCGGTCGCCGCTCGCCCTGGGGAACGTCGCCGTTTGCCCGATCGGTCCGGAGGATCGAGACGCTGGTGCCGGTGCGCCGCGTGCTGAAGCCTGCTGCGCGGGCGGACGCCTCCACCTCCGCGAGCCTGGCCGGCCCGCCGAACACCTCGACCGCCTCGCGCCCTGCATGCTCCGCGACGAGGTCGCTCGGCGGTCCGGCCGCGACCGCGCGCCCGTGGGACATGATCAGCACCGTGTCCGCAAGGCGCTGCGCCTCCTCGATGTAGTGCGTCGACATCAAGATCGTCGTGCCCTCGGCGCGCAGCGCGTCGATCAGCGCCCAGAGCTCCTGCCGCACCTGCGGGTCGAGCCCGACCGTCGGCTCGTCGAGCAGGATCAGTCGAGGCCGGTGGACGAGCGCCCGCGCGATCAGCAGCCGGCGGCGCATCCCGCCCGAGAGCTTGTCGACACGCGTGTCGCGGCGTTCTTTGAGATTGGCGATCTCGAGCGCGCGCTCGATCGCCTCGCGGCGCTCGTGGCGGCCGACGCGGTAGAGGTGCGCGAACACGCGCAGGTTCTGCTCGACGGTCAGCGTGACGTCGAGGTTGTCGAGCTGCGGCGAGACCCCGCACTGGGCGCGCGCCTGCTTCGACTCCTTCGGTAGCTGGAAGCCGAGCACCTCGAGCCGGCCCTCGTCCGCGATCGCCTGCGCGGTCAGCAGCCGCATCGTCGTCGACTTACCGGCGCCGTTCGGGCCGAGCAGGCCGACGCAGGTGCCGTACGGGACGTCGAGGTCGAGGCCGTTCACGGCCGTGATCGCGCCGTAGCGCTTGACGACGTCGCGGAGGCGGATGGCGAGATCGGTCATGCCGCCGCCCTACGAAAGGCCGCGATCGTGCGGTCGACGTCCTCCTCGCTGGTCTGCCAGTTGCTGACGGAGAGACGGATCGCCTGGTGCCCGTCCCAGACCGTACCGCTCATCCAGGCGTCGCCACTCTGCTGGACGCGACTGAGGATCGCTGTCGTGCGCTCGTCGGACTCGAACCGGAAGAGGACCTGGTTGAGCACGACCTCGTTCAGGACCTCGGCGCCGGAGACCGCGGCGATCTCGCGTGCGAACTGGGCGGCGTGATCGCAGCAGCGGTCGATCATCTCCGCAATCCCTGAGCGGCCGAGCGAGCGGATCGCGGCGTAGACGGCAAAGCCGCGGGCACGCCGCGAGAACTCGGGGGTCCAGTCGACCTCGTCGCGCGGCCCGCCCTCGTCGGACTGGATCAGGTACTCGGCCCGCACCGACATCGCCCGCCTGTGCGGCTCGGGCCGCGCGCAGAGTACGAACGCGGAGTCGTAGGGCACGTTCAGCCACTTGTGCCCGTCGACAGCCCACGAGTCGGCCCGCTCGGCGCCGGCGGCCAGGTGCGCGAAGCGCGGGCTCGCCGCAGCCCAGAGGCCGAAGGCGCCGTCCACGTGCAGCCAGGCACCGGCCTCCTCCGCGGCATCGGCAATCGGCCCGAACGGGTCGAAGGAACCGGTGTTGACCTCGCCGGCCTGCGCGCAGACGATCGTCGGGCCCTCACCCGCGGCCAGCGCCTCTCGAAGAGCCTCGGGACGCATCCGTCCCTGGCCGTCGGCTCCGACCGAGACGATCGAGCCGGTTCCGAGGCCGATCAGGCGGAGTGCGCGTGGCAGCGTCGAGTGCACCTTCTCGCCGGCAAGGACCCGGATCGCAGGAGCACCGACGAGACCTTCCCGCTCGACGTCCCACCCGGCCTCGGCGAGGACGTGGTTTCGCGCCGCGGCGAGCGCAGTTGCATGCGCCATTTGCGTGCCGGTGACGAAGGCGAACGAGGTCGCGCGTGGCACACGGAGCAGATCGGCGAGCCAGGCGCCGGCGACCTCCTCAGCCACGGCTGCCGCGGGGCCGATCACGTACAGGCCGGCGTTCTGGTCCCACGTCGAGGTCAGCCAGTCGGCGGCGAGGGCGGCGGGAACGGCGCCGCCGATCACGAACCCGAAGTAGCGGCCACTCGGGATCGCGACGGCAGCGTCGCCGCCGACGGACGCAAGCTCCGCGACCACCTCCCGCGGGTCGGTCGGCCCCTCGGGCACCGGCCCGCCCATGCGCGCGCGCAACGCCTCGAGATCGACAGGCGGGGACACCGGGCGCTCGGGGAGCGACTCGAGGAAGTCCGCGGCGTAGTCGGCCGTCTCGTGTAGCAGGTCCCGCATCTACGAGACGGTACCGCCAGAGCTGCGATACGGTCCCGGCGTGGACCTGGACGGCGCCTACGTCTGGATCACCACCCGCCGGCTCAGACCCGGGAGCCGCGCGGAGTTCAGCCGGGCGTGGAAGCCGAGCGAGATCCCGGCTGGGATGCTGCGCGCCTATGAGTGCTACTCGGAGGACGGCAACGAGGTCGTCGGTATCTCGATCTGGGACTCCCCGGAGTCGCGCGATCGCTACCGCCTCTCCGACGCAGAGAAGGAGAGGCGCCAGGCGATGGCGTCGTTCGTGCTCGAGGAGACCTCCGGCTTCTACGTCGGCCGCGAGCTGAAGATCCCCGGCCGCTGACCCGCTCAGCGGCGGAGCTGCGACAGCGTCGTGCGCGGCGTAATCGCCTCGGGGTCGACGCGGAGCTCGAGCAGCGCGGGCCGGCCGGCGGCGAGCGCATCCTCGAACGCCGCCGCGAAGTCCTCCGTCCGCTCGACCAGCGCCGCGTGCGCGCCGAACGCCTTGCCATATGCGACGAAGTCGGGGTTGACGAGGTCGGTCGCGACCCCGCGTCCGAACTGGCGCTCCTGGTGCATGCGGATCGTCCCGAGCATCCCGTTGTTGACGACGAGCACGACGATTGCGGCGCCGTACTGGGCCGCGGTCGCGAGCTCGTGGCCGCTCATCAGGAAGTCGCCGTCGCCGGAGACGCAGACCACCGGGCGCTCGGGGTCCAGGTGCTTGGCCGCGACGGCGGCCGGGATCCCGTAGCCCATGGCGCCCGCGCACGGCGCGAGCTGCGTCCCGTAGCGGTGGAACTCGTAGAAGCGGTGGCACCAGACCGTGTAGTTCCCGGCGCCGTTGGTCAGGACGGCGTCCTCCGGCAGCCGCTCGCGGAGGTGGGCGACCACCTCGCCAAGGTCGACCTCGCTCGGAACCGGGTCGTTGCGGAGGTTGGCGAGGTAGTCGCGCCTCGCCTCCTCGACCCATCCGGCGCGGTGCGCACCGTTGACCGGCCGGAGCGCACCCGTGAACTGCGGCGAGCCCGAGACGATCGGCAGGTCGGCCTCGTAGACGCGGCCGAGCTCGTCCGGGTCGGCGTGGACGTGGATCAGCGTCTGTGCAGGGCGCGGCGGCTCGAGCAGGGAGTACTGCTGCGTCGCGATCTCGCCGAGGCGCGTGCCGAGCGCGAGCAGGACGTCCGCGTCCTCGACCCGCTGGGCGAGCGCGGGGTCCATCCCGATCGTCAGCGCGCCCGCATAGACCGGCGACCCGTTGTCGACGTAGTCCTGCCGCCGGAACGAGGCGGCGACCGGCACGTTCGACGCCTCGGCGAAGGCGAGCACGTCGCGACCCGCCCGCTCGCTCCAGCCTCCACCTCCGACGACGATCAGCGGCCGGTCCGCGGCACCGAGGAGCTCGAGCGCCCGGTCGACATCCGCCGCTGCGGGGGAGGCCTGCACGGGGTGGTAGGGCGCGGCGTCGGCGACGTTCGCCTCGTCGGCCTGCACGTCCTCGGGCAGCGCGATCACGACCGGGCCCGGTCGGCCTGAGGTCGCCGTGTGGAACGCGTGCGAGAGCAGCTCGGGCAGCGCGGCGGCGGCGTCGGCCGTTGCGACCAGCTTCGCCATCTCCCCGAACAGTCGCGCGTAGTCGAGCTCCTGGAAGGCCTCGCGCCCGAGGTGCCGCCGCGGCACCTGGCCGACGAGAAGGACGAGCGGCGTCGAGTCCTGGTACGCCGTGTGGATGCCGACCGCGGCGTGCGTCGCGCCCGGCGCGCGCGTCACCAGGCAGACGCCCGGCCGCCCGGTCAGCTTCCCGTAGGCGTCCGCCATGTTCGCAGCGGCGGCCTCGTGGCGCGTCGTGACGAGGCGGATCGGCGTCTGGCCGATCGCGTCGAGGACGCCGAGGTAGCTCTCGCCGGGGACGCAGTACGCGGTGTCGACGCCGTGGACGAGCAGCTGGTCGACGAGGATGCGCGCCGCGGTACGGGTCAAAGCGCGATCGGATACTCGCCGTACACGGTCGGCCGCTGCAGCCTCGGCCGGTTCTCGTCCTCCGGGTCGACGTAGTGGATCGTCCGCTTGCCCGCCCACTCCGGGGGCAGCAGGAGCACGCGTACGAACGCCGTCTCCTCCGAGTCGGATGCGGTCGCGAGCACCGGCTCGGGGCCGCGCTCGAACCACGGCTCGCCCGGCCCGTAGTCGTGCGTCTCGCCGCCGGACTCGATCCGCAGCCGACCGTGCAGCAGGTAGCGGATCCCCGGGCCGGGGTGCGTGTGCCGGTAGGCGATGCCGCCCGGCGGGAAGTCGATCCGGTCGTGGCGCATCAGCCAGCCGGGCTCGACGGCGACCGGTGCGGCGAGGAGCGCATCGGCGGGCTCGTCGTCGAGGAGCTCCCAGACGAGGCTCGTCCCGCCTTCGAGCTCGTGGACGACGGCGTTCTGAGCGTCATGCGGCTCGGTCGAGAGCGCGAGGATCAATGGAAGTACTGAAACGCGGGGGAAGCCATGTCTCCCCCGCGAGCCCCCTTCTTTCGCCTAGTGGAAGTACTGACCACCGTCAATGACAATCGTTTGTCCCGTGATGAAGTCGGCGGCCCGGGTGCAGAGGAAGACGACGGCGCCGACGACGTCCTCGGGCAGCTGGTCGCGCTGGATCGTCCGCGCCGCGATCGAGACGTCGCGCAGCTTCTCGACCACCTCCGGGTGTGCCTCGACGCCGGCGCTCATCGTGAACCCGGGCGCGACGCAGTTGACGTGGATGTTGTCCTTGCCGAGCTCCTTCGCCAGCGCACGCGTGAGCGCGACGATGGCGCCCTTGCTCGTCACGTAGTGGAGCAGGAACGGCACGCCGCGGAACGGAGTCCCCGACGAGATGTTCACGATCTTGCCCCCGCCCCGCTCGCGCATCGCCGGTACGGCCGCTCGGCACGTCAGGAACATCGAGGCGACGTTCACGTCCATCACCTGCCGCCACTCCTGGAGCGGGATCTCGGTGAACGGGCGCATCGCCAGCGACGCGTAGAGCCCCGCGTTGTTGATCAGGATGTCGAGCCGACCGTGGCGCTCGAGCGCCTCGTCGACCATGCGCTGAACATCGGCCTCGTCGGCGACGTCCGCCCGGATGCCGTCCTCGGGCGGGTTGAGGTCGGCGATCACGACGGTCGCGCCTTCGGCGGCGAGGCCGTCGGCGATCGCCTTGCCGATCCCCTGTGCGCCGCCGGTGACGAGCCCGACCTTCCGCTCGAGCTTCACCTGAGCGGCGAGAAGGAGGTCGGGATCAGGATCCGGTTCTGCTGGGCGTGGATCAGGGGCTGGATCTGCGCGAGGAACGGGCCCCAGCGCTCGTCGCCCTGGAGCCGCGCGCGGCGCACCTCGCGGTCGGCGTAGCTGTCGTAGCGCCAGAGGGAGGTGTAGGTCGAGAGCGCGCCGACGTCGGTGGTGAAGGCGGCGATGAAGCCCCCGAGGTGCTCCTGCTGGATCGCGATCCCCTCCGTCTCGTAGGCCTTCAGCAGCTCCGGCAGCTTGCCGACGAAGACGTGGTAGTCCCGCTGCTCGACGATCACGCGGCCGATTCTACGAGTGCGATACTGACTGCGTGGGCCTCGGCGACCACATCGCACCGGTCGTCGCCGAGACGCTCGGCGGCTCGTACGAGAAGCAGCCCTTCGTGATCGAGAAACGGACGCAGCTGCTCGCCTCCGCGAGGGGCAGCGTGCTCGAGATCGGCGCCGGCACCGGCTTCAACCTGCCGTACTACCCGTCCGCGGTCTCGGCGATCACCGTCACCGATCCGGTGGACGGGATGCTGAAGCGGGCGCGAAAGCGCGCGGCGAAGGCGGGGAAGGAGATCAGGACGACCCGCGCGTCGGCGGAGGCGCTTCCCTTCGAGGATGCGTCCTTCGACACGGTGGTCGCCTCGTTCGTCCTCTGCTCCGTCGACGACCAGGATCGTGCCCTGGCCGAGATCCGCCGCGTGCTCGCGTCCGCGGGGCAGTACCTCTTCATGGAGCACGTGCGCGCGGAGGATCCCGCCCTGGCCAGGAAGCAAGACCGAATCGAGGGCCTGTGGCGGCGCATCTGCTTCGGCTGCCACCCGAACCGCGACACGCTGCCGCGCATCGAGTCCCGGTTCGACGTGCAGGAGGTCGAGCGGGACCGGGCGCCGCAGGGCCCGAAGGTCGTACAGCCGTACGTGCTCGGCCGAGCGGTAAAGGCGGACTGATCCGCGACACCGGTGTAAGCTTTTCACCGGTGATGGGCAGCGCGACACGGGCGGCGCTTGGGGTCTCGGCTGCGAGGCTGCGGGCGCGACCCCTCCGGCCGCTGCTCGTCGTCGCCGGCGTGGCGCTGGCGTTCGCGATGGTCGTCGCCGTCGTCGGCGGCAGCCTCGTCGCCAGGCAGCAGGCGCTTCGGCGTGGGCTCGCCGACCTGCCCGTCGGCGCGCGTGGCTTCCGGGTCGACCGGTTCGGGATTCCGCTCAGCCGCCCCGCGTACCGCCGCGAGGATCGCGCCGTTCGCCGCATCCTCGGCTCTCTCGCCGCCGGCAAGATCCGGCGTGTCGTCTTCTTGCGGCAGCTCCGGATCGACGGGCAGCTGGTCGAGATCGCGGCGATCGACGGGCTCCCCGAGACCGTGCGGCTTCGCAGCGGCCGGCTGCCGCGTAGCTGCACTGCCGCCGGGTGTGAGGTCCTGATGATCGGCGGCCGGGGGCCGCCGCAGCTCGCGGAGGGGGACATCCGCCTGAATCGTGTCGGCGTCGCCGAGCTCCGCGATCCAAACTTGTTCGGGTACGTCTCCGCCGCGGCCGAGGGCCCGGCCGCCCCGCCGCTTCTCGTTCTCGCGCCCAGCGTCGAGGCGGTCGAGCGCCTGTCGGCGCTTGCCTCGTACTTCCGCGTCTACTCCTGGCTCTCGCCGCTCCGCGCCGACCGCTTGCACACCTGGGACATCGGCCGCACGCTGGCCGGCGAATCCCGCGCGCAGACGGCGCTGTACAGGGCGGACGCCGCGTTCAGGCTGAGCAGCCCGGACGACGAGTTGCTGAACGCCGACCACCGCGGCAAGATCGCCGCGCGGCGCCTCGTGCTGGTGGGCGGCGAGACGAGCGCCCTGCTCCTCGGGTTCGCGATCATCGCCGCGATCGGCCTGCGCCGGGGCCTGGCGAGCGAGCGACGGCGCCTGCTCGCCCGCGGCGCCCGACGCTGGCAGTCTTGGCTGACCCTCGGAGCCGAGGTCGGCGCGATGACGCTGGTGGGAGGGCTCGCGGGGGTCGCGGTCGGGGCGGCCGTCGTGGCTGCGATCGCCGGCGGTGCCGGACAGCCCGCAGGAGCGATCCTCGGCCACGCCCTGCTCACGCCGTGGATGCTCGCCGCGCTGCTCGGAGGCATCGTGGGCGTGACACTCGTCCTCTCGGCGACGACGCTGACGCGGGACGACGACTCGGCCAGGCGGCGGATCCAGCTCGTCGACGTCGCCGCGCTCGGGGCCGCGGTGACGATCGCCGTCGGACTGAGCCGGGGCGCGCTCGACCCGGAGTCGGTCACGAACGGGAACACGATCCTGCTCCTCATCCTGCCGGCGCTGGTCTCCTTCGTCGTCTCGGTCGTCCTCGCGCGGTTGCTCGGGCCGACGATGCGCGCCGGCGAGCGGCTCACGCGGCACCATTCGCTCTCGCTGCGCCTTGGTGTCCTCGCGCTCGCGCGGGCCCCCTCGCGCACCGTCGTCAGCTGCGCGTTCATCGCCGTGGCGCTCGGGCTCGCGCTGTTCGCCGCCGCCTACCGCGCGACGCTCGCCCGTGGCGCCGCCGATCAGGCAGCCTTCTCAGTGCCGCTGGACTACACGGTCGCCGAGGGGCCCAAGCTCGTCCTGCCGCTCGACGCCGCGCCGCTCCACGCGTACTCTCGGACCGCCCCCGGCGCCCGCGCGTATCCGGTCGTTCGGGTCGCCGCGACGACGCCCGGACCCGGCGCGGCCGTGCTCTCTCCCACCGTGCTCGGCCTCCCAGCCGGCGCAATGCGCCACCTGCGCTGGCGGTCGGACTTCTCGTCGTTGTCGCGCCGAGAGATCGCGCGCAGGCTCACAGCGCAGGGCGAGCCGCGCCAGAACGGGATCGAGCTCCCGACGGGGGCCCGGACGCTCACTACAAGGGCACGCCTGCGCGGCGCCGACCTGGTCGCCTGGGTCGTTCTCGCGGACGACCGCGGCCGCATCTCTCTCGTCCGCCTCGGCCGAGCGCCCAGGCGGACGGCGACGCTGTCGGCGCGGATGCCGCCCGGCGCGAAGCGCGTCCTCGGTCTCCAGCTCGCTCTGCCCGAGAGCGAGGCGTTCACGCTCGCTCACCGAAACGCCGAGGGTGAGGTCTCGGTCGTGCCCTCGGGCGAGCTCGACCTCGGTCCGCTGCTCGCGGGTGGGCGCGTGCTGACCGACTGGCACGACTGGTCGCTGTCGACCGGCGGCGACGTGCTCTCACGGGCCGACGGGGCGAGGATCAGGTTTGCGTTCCCGGACACGGGCCTCCGCCTCGTTCTGCGCCCGGTGCAACCCACGGACGGGCAACTGATGCCGGTCGTCGCCTCGCCGGACGTTGCGCGCGCCGCGGGCGGGGTCGGCGGTACGACGGTGCTCGACTTCCAGGACACGCACGTCGACGCGAAGGTCGTCGGCGTGGCGAGGAGGCTGCCGTCGGTGCCCGAGGAGACGGGCCCCTTCGTCCTCGCCGACGGTCCCTGGCTCTCGACCGCGATCAACTCCAACGCGCCCGGCGAGGGCAGCCCGAGCGAGGTCTGGATCTCGGCGCCGGGCGACCGGGGCGAGGTCGGCGACGCCCTGCGTCGGCCGCCCTTCTCCAGCCTCGTGGTCGCGTCGCGGAGCGCGCAGGAGCGGAAGCTGGCCGGCGATCCGCTCGCGCACGCGACCGCGGTCGCGCTCGGAGCGGCCGGCCTCGTCGCACTCGTGCTGGCAGTGCTCGGGTTCTGGGTCGGCGTCGTCAGCGAGCTGCACGATGAGAAGAGCGACTTCTTCGATCTCGAGGCCCAGGGGCTCGCGCCGGCGGACATGCGCCGCCAGTTGCGGATGCGCGGCGTCATCCTGCTGGTTCTCGGGATCGCCGGCGGGCTCGGCCTCGCTGTGCTGCTCTCGCGTCTCGTCGTCTCGCTGATCCGCGTCTCGGGGACGACGGGCGTGCCCGAGCCGCCGCTGCGGCTCGATCCCGACTGGCTCGTCGGCGGCCTCGGGATCGTCGCTCTTCTCCTTGCCGCGCTGCTCGTCGCTGAGGGGGCAGCGCTCGCCGCGTTCCGCGGCACCCGTCCCGAGCGAGCTTCCTGGAGCCTCGAGTGACGCTCGCGATCGACGTCCAGGAGGCCTTCCGGATCCATCGCGCCGGCGGCGCGACGTCGGTTGCACTCCAGGGCCTGACACTCCAGGTCGAGGAGGGCGAGATCGTCATCGTGCTCGGCCCGAGCGGCTCGGGGAAGACGACGCTGCTGCGTACGCTCGCGGGCTTCGACACGCTCTCGGCCGGAGTCGCGCGCGTCCTCGGCACCGACGTCGGCGCGCTCGGGTCGGGAGCAGCGGCCAGGTTTCGCGCGCGCAACCTCGGCCTGCTCGACCAGCACTACGCGCGTGCCCTCTCGCCCGACCTCACTTGTGTCCACACCGTCGGCCTCGGCCTCGAGCTGCTCGGCACGACGCGCGGCGAGGCGCGAACCGCAGCCGCCGCGCTCCTCGAGCGAGTGGGCCTGGGCGACCGGCTCGACGCGCGGCCGGCGTTGCTCTCGGGCGGCGAGCAGCAGCGGGTCGCCCTCTGCGCTGCGCTCGCCCACCGGCCTCGCCTGCTGTTTGCGGACGAGCCGGCCGGCGAGCTCGACGAGGAGAACGGGAAGATCGTCTACAGCCTGATCGACGAGCTCGCACGTGAGCAGGGCGCGACCGCGCTCGTCGTCTCCCACGACGAGGCGGCGGCGTCGATCGCCGACCGGCTGGTGTACGT
>JBKPCT010000168.1:0-21773 GCA_046727515.1 Actinomycetota bacterium
CCGGGAATCGGCCCGTCGCGGGTCGAGCAGCTGCGCGGGCTGGTGGTCCCGTGAACACCTATCGGGACAGGCTTCGGATTCAGCCCGTTCCGGCGGCGCGTCGCGGCGATCGCATTCGCGAGTCCATGCTCCGCAACTACCCATATGTCCTCGCCGGCTCAGCGTGTCTGGGACTCGCGACTGCGAACGGGATCCGCGGCACCGGGCTGACGATCCTCGTTCTTTCGCTGGCCGCGGCGGCCGCGTGCGTCCTCGCTGCTCAGCCGCTCGCGCGCGTCGTCCTCCTCTCGGCCGCGCTGCTCCTCGGCGGCTGGTGGTGGGGCAGCTCGCGCCTCGATGCGCTCGACTCGAGTGTCCTCGCGCCGCGGGTAGGCGAAGCTGCGCCCGCGGTCGCCGTGGTCACCGGCCCGGCGCGAGGTGGCGAGTTCGACCTCCGTGTCCCGGCCAAGCTGACCCGGTTCGGCGCTCTCGTGCTCGGCGAGCCGGTGCTGCTCGACCTCCCGGTCGGCCGCTCGCCCCCGCAGGGAGCGATCATCGCGCTCCGCGCGCGGCTTCGCCTGCCGCGACCTGCCTCCCGGGGGTTCGACGAGCGCACGTGGCTGCGCCGGCGCGGCATCCACGTCGTCGTACTGGGCCGGGACTGGCGGGTCATCGGCCGACGCGGCGGGCTCGGCGGCTATGCCGACCGCGTCCGCGGCTGGCTCGCGCAGGGCGTAGCGCCCGGGCTCACGGGTGAACGACGAGCGGTGCTCGAAGGGATCCTCCTCGGCGAGGATCAGGACCTCCCACCCGACCTGCGCACGAGCTTCCGAGTCTCGGGGCTGTACCACTTGCTCGCGGTCAGCGGTCAGAACGTGGTCTTCGTCGCCGGTGGCGTGCTCGGCCTCGCATGGCTGCTTCGTGTGCCGCGTTGGCTTGGCGAGCTCGGCGCGCTCGCCGGGATCGCGTCGTACGTGCTCGCGGTGGGGGCGCAGCCGTCCGTGATCCGGGCGGGGATCGCGGGTGCCCTCGGATCGCTCGCGTGGCTCGCGGCGAGGCAACGCGATCGCTGGCACTTTCTCCTCGTCGGCGCCCTGACCCTGCTCGCCTGGAATCCGTACAACTTGCTCGATCCCGGATTCCAGCTCTCGTTCGCAGCCGTCGTGGCGATCTTCGTGGCCGTGCCGAGGGCGAAGGAGCTCTTCAGCGGCTACCCGCTGCCCCGCGGCGTCCCCGAGGTACTCGCGGTCTCGCTCGCGTGCGGCGTCGCTACGGCGCCGATCCTCTGGCTCCAGTTCGGCCGCATTCCTGTCTACTCCGTCTTCGCGAATGCGCTCGCCGCCCCGGTGGTCGCCCCGCTTCTCGGCCTGTCGTTCGGAGCTGCACTCACCGCTCCTGTCTCGTCCGCCTTCGCGGCGCTGATCGCGACCGCAAACGGCTGGCTTGCCGCCTATCTCGCCTGGTGCGCGCGACTCGTGAGTGAGCTCCCCGGCGCGACCGTCTCGTCGACGCCTGCCGCGATCGGCTTGCTCTTGCTCAGCGCGGCGGGTGCCGGGGCGCTCCACCTGAACCGACAGGAGCGCTGACTATGCTTGCCCTCCGTGGCAGACGAGCTCAAGCCGGCCTACCTGCTCACCGGCAGCGACCGGCCGAAGATTGCACGCGCGCTCCGCCGGCTGCGAGAGCGCTTCGGAGAGGACGCAACCGAGCGGCTCTCGGCGGCGGTCGCCACCGGCGAGGACGCGGTCGCTGCCTGCAACGCGATGGGCCTTTTCGCGTCTAGCGGACGGCTCGTGATCGTCGAAGAGACCGAGCGCTGGAAACCTCCGGACGCGAAGGCGATCGCGGAGTACCTTGCGGCGCCGTCTCCCGAGACCGTGCTCGCGCTCGTCGGCGACGGCGTCCGCAAGGATTCACCGTTGGCGAAGGTGCTCGCAAAGAACGGCGAGGTCCTAGTCTACGAGGTCTCGAAGCGTGACCTCCCGAAGTGGGTCGGCGAACAGTTCACGCGCCACGGCGTGAAGGCGAGCGCGGAGGCCTGCCGGGCGCTCGTCGAGCTCGTCGGCGACAACCTGCAGGAGCTTGCGAGCGAGGTCGAGAAGCTGTCGATCTGGGCCGGTCACGACCAGATCGGCCTCGGCGAGGTCGAGCTGCTCGTCGCCGCGCGCGCCCAGGTCCCCCCGTTCGTGCTCACGGACGCCTGGGGGCGTCGAGACGTGGGCGCCGTCCTCTCCGCATGCGAATCGATTCTCGAGCGCTCGACCCGCTCGGGCGAGGTGAACATGCTCGTCGGGCGGCTTGCCGCCCACGTGCGGCGCGTCCGGTCCTGTCAGAACCTCGACCTCGCCGGCGTTCGACCGCGTGAGGCCGCGGCCGAGCTGAAGATGCACCCGTTTGCGGCCGAGAAGGCCTTCGCCCAGTCCCGCAACTTCTCCGTCGAGGAGTTGCGCGACGCGATTGTCCTGCTGGCCGATCTCGACCTGGCGCTGAAGGGCGGCAGTCGCCTTCCGTCGGAGCTCGAGTTCCAGCGCACGCTGGTCGCGATCACGCAGGCGTCCGACGCGCGGTAAGAGGGACGATGGGCGGCGAGCCTCGGTCGAGCCGGCCGCTGATGCCCGAGGGCTACGGTGTGCCGGAGACGGATCAGGGGTTGCTGGACTGGAGCTGGGCAACCCATCGGCTCGAACGGGCCCGCAACTACTGGTTCAGCACGGTTTGTCCCGACGGCCGCCCTCACGCCATGCCGGCGTGGGCAGTCTGGATCGGCGGCGCGCTCTAAGGCCCAAGCCGGATCAGCGGGATCGAGGCGGGCTCTGGGTTCTACGACCGACTATCGCCTTCGGGTGGAGCGAGTTCCCCTCGACCACGACCCGCTGGCGTTTTTCCGGACGGTTGACCCGAGCAGGCGGTTACCGTCTACCCCCGAGCAGGCGGGTCGTCCCTGCGGTGCGCTAGGAGGAAGACCCCGAGACGATGCGTGCCGCCTGCGCCTTCTTCCGCGCGGCGGTGTTCGCGTGCAGCGCACCCTTCGAGGCCGCCTTGTCGACCATCCGGACGAGCGCTCGGTGCTCGGCCGCGACCTTCTCCGCGTCGCCGTCCTCGACCGCCGCCTGCAGGCGCTTCGCCAGCGTCTTGACGGTGGAGCGGAAGCGGAGGTTCTCGGCCCGCTCACGCTGAGCGATGCGGACGCGCTTTTCCTGCTGTCTGATGTTCGGCATAGGCGTGAAAAGGCCCGCGGTGCGGGCGCGACGATGGTAGCAACAGCCGGGCTCCCTATGCTCACGACGTGACCGCGGCGCTCGCCATCGGCCCGCCCCCGTGGAGGGACGCCAGCCGATGAGCGCGCGCGAGGAGACAGTCGCGCCGGCCGACGCCGGCCACGGCCGTCGGCTCGCCCGTTCGACGGCGATCTTCTCGGCCGCTACCGGCCTCTCCCGGGTGCTGGGCCTCGTCCGGGAGATCGTCGCCCGCTACTACTTCGGCACCGTCGGCGCGATCAACGCGTTCGAGGTCGCGTTCCTGATCCCGAACACCCTGCGTGCGCTCGTCGCGGACGCGGCCCTCTCGTCCGCTTTCGTCCCGGTCTTCAGCGACCTGCTCGAGAAGGGCGAGCGCAAGCGGGCGTGGCGGGTCGCGTCGAGCCTGTTCTGGCTCGTCCTGCTCGGCCTCGGTGGGCTGACCGCGTTGTTCACGCTGATCTCGCCGTGGCTGATGAGCGCTTTCGGCTACGGGTCGCTCGCGGTCGACCTCTCACGCATCCTCTTTCCGATCGTCGTCCTACTCGGGCTCTCGGGGATCGTCGTCGGGATCCTGAACAGCTACGAGCACTTCAGCGTCCCTGCGTTGACGCCGGTCTTCTGGAACATCGCGATCATCGTCGGCCTCGTGATCGGCGTCCCGCAGGCGAATGGGCGCAAGGACGAGCTGTACGTCTACGCGTTCTCGATTCTGGTCGCGACGATCATCCAGTTCCTGCTCCCGCTCCCGTGGTTGCGCGGGCGGGACGGCCACCTGCAGGTCGTGATCGACTGGCGCGACCCGGCAGTCAAACGGACGCTCGTCCTGATGGTCCCGATCACGATCGGGCTCGGCCTGATCAACTTCAACGCGGTCGTCGACACCTTCTTCGCAGCGCGGCTAATCGACCGCTTCCACGCGCCGAGCGCGATCAACGCGGCCTTCCGGCTCTACATGCTCCCGCAGGGCATGTTCTCGGTCGCGGTCGCGACCGTGCTTTTCCCGTCGCTCGCGCGACTCGCGTCGCGGGCCGATCTGGACGGCTTCCGCCGCACCGTCTCCAGCGGGATCCGACAGATCGCGTTCCTGCTCGTCCCTGCGAGCGTGCTCTGCGCGGTCCTTGCCGAGCCGATCGTCCGCGTCGTCTACCAGCGCGGGGACTTCACCGCGGCGCAGACACCCTCGACCGCCGCAGCGCTCGCGGCCTTCTCGCTCGGGCTCTCCTTCAACGGCTTCATGCTGATGCTGAACCGCGCCTTCTTCTCGCTGCAGTCACCCTGGGTCCCGACATGGGTTGCGCTCGGCAACCTCGGTCTGAATGCGGTGCTCGACGCCGCCTTCTACCGGGTCGGGATCTGGGGGCTGCCGCTCTCGACCTCGATCGTCAACGTCGCGGGCACCGCGGCGCTGCTCGTGCTTCTGCGGCGGCGCCTCGGGCACATCGAGCTCTCGGAGACTGCGCGGACGGTTGCACGGGTCACGGTCGCGAGCCTCCTGCTCGCAGGCGTCTCGTACGGCTTCTGGGCGGGGCTGCACGCCGCGCTCGGCGGATCGTTCGTCTCGGCGCTGGTCGCCCTGCTCGCGGCGATCGGGGCCGGACTCGGCACCTACCTGGTCGCTTGCCGGCTGCTCGGCGTGCGCGAGCTCGACACGCTGCTTTCCCTTCCCCGCCGCTCGGCGTGATCGAGTTCACGCCGCTTACTGAAGATCACCTCCCGCTCGTCGAGGAGTGGCTCGGGCGCGAGCACGTCGCGCGCTGGTGGCGTGAGCCGATCCCAGAAGCGCTCGCCGAGTGTCGCGCGGGGATCGAGGGCCGCGCACCGACCGACTACTACCTGATCGTGGTCGACGGGCGACCGGCGGGGATGCTGCAGGCCTACCTGGCCTCCGACTACCCCGAGTGGGAGGAAGTCATTCAGGTCGGCCCGGGCGTCGCCGGCGTCGACATACTGATCGGCGAGCAGGAGCTGATCGGGCGCGGACTCGGGCCGAAGATTCTGGCCGCGTTCGTCCGCGACGTCGTCTCGGCACCGTCCGTCGTCGCCACGATCGAGAAGCCGAACCGCCGTTCCTGGCGCGCGTTCGAGAAGGCAGGGTTCCGCTACGTGCGCGACGTCGAGGAGGACGGCCTGCCGCACCGCATGATGCGGCTCGACCGCTAGCGCACCACGCCCTGATCCTCATGTTGTGCTCGGGGACCACGACGGCGGCCGGCCTCGCGCACGGTCCACGCATTCACCCCGAACGCCTCCACGCCGAGCTCCTCGCGTATCGGCGACCACCGTCCGGCCCGCGCGAGGCCGGCCATTGTCGCCGTCTCGTAGCTCCTGATCGGCGTCGCTACCCTCCGGTTCGATGGACCAGAGCAAGATTCGCAATTTCTCGATCATCGCGCACATCGACCACGGCAAGTCGACACTCGCCGATCGCATCCTCGAGTTGACGGAGACGGTGACGGGCCGCGAGATGCGCGAGCAGCTGCTCGACTCGATGGAGCTCGAGCGCGAGCGCGGGATCACCATCAAGGCGCAAGCCGTACGCGTGATGTGGAAGGGCCACGAGCTGAACCTGATCGACACGCCCGGCCACGTTGACTTCACCTACGAGGTCTCGCGCTCGCTGCAAGCGTGCGAGGGCGCGCTGCTCCTCGTCGACGCAGCGCAGGGGATCCAGGCGCAGACGGTCGCGAACGCCTACCTCGCGATCGAGAACGACCTCGAGATCGTCCCGGTCGCAAACAAGATCGACCTGCCGCAGGCGGACGCCGACCGGACCGCGGCCGAGATCGCCGAACTCGTCGGCGACACGGCGGACCACGTGCTGCGAATCTCGGCGAAGACGGGGGAGGGCGTCGCCGAGGTGCTGGACGCGGTCGTGGACCGGATTCCGCCGCCGTCCGGCGATCCCGGCGCGCCGCCGCGCGCGCTGGTCTTCGATTCCTCGTACGACCAGTACCGTGGCGTCGTCGCCTTCGTGCGCGTCGTCGACGGAGTCTTCGTGACCGGGGACGGGCTGCGCGCGATGGCCCAGGGCACGCAGTTCGAGGCCGAGGAGCTCGGATTCATGTCCCCGACGATGCGGCCGGTCAAAGAGCTGACGGCCGGCGAGGTCGGCTACGTGATCACAGGGTTGAAAGACGTCTCGCGCCTGCGCGTCGGCGACACGCTCACCGCTCGGGCGCAGCCGGCGTCGGAGCCGCTGCCCGGGTACAAGGATGTGAAGCCGATGGTCTTTGCGGGTCTCTTCCCGACCGACTCGGACCAGTATCCGGAGCTCCGCGACGCGCTCGAAAAGCTGAAGCTGAACGACGCCTCCTTGTTCTACGAGCCGGAGACCTCGCAGGCGCTCGGCTTCGGCTTCAGGTGCGGGTTCCTCGGCCTGCTGCACATGGAGATCGTCCGCGAGCGGCTCGAGCGCGAGTTCGACCTCGACCTGCTCGTCACTGCGCCGAACGTTGCCTACCGGGTGACGACGAAGTCGGGGGAAGAGGTCGAGGTGCACAACCCGGCCGACATGCCACGCGAGATCGAGGAGGTCGAGGAGCCGTACGTGCGCGCGTCGATCATCGTCCCGAAGGACTACGTTGGACCGGTGATGGAGCTCTCGAACGAGCGGCGCGGACGGTTCGACCACATGGAGTACCTGTCCGAGGGGCGGGTGTTGCTCTCGTACGACCTGCCGCTCGGCGAGATCGTCCTCGACTACTACGACCAGCTGAAGTCGCGGACGCGCGGGTACGCGAGCTTCGACTACGACTTCGCCGGGTTCCAGCCGGGCGACCTGACGCGCGTCGACGTGCTGATCGCCGGCGAGGCGGTCGACGCTCTGTCCTTGGTGATCCACCGCGACGCGGCGTACCCGCGGGGGCGCGCGCTGGTCGAGCGGCTGCACAAGGAGATCCCACGCCAGTACTTCGACGTGCCGATTCAGGCGGCGATCGGCTCGCGCGTGATCGCGCGCGAGACGGTCAAGGCGAAACGGAAGGACGTGCTCGCGAAGTGCTACGGAGGCGACATCACCCGCAAGCGCAAGCTGCTCGAGCAGCAGAAGAAGGGAAAGAAGCGGATGAAGCAGGTCGGCTCGGTCGAGGTACCACAGGAGGCGTTCCTCGCCGTGTTGAACCTCGACCAGGAGCGGAAGTAGCCGTGGCGCTGGAGATGCGCGGTGTCTGCGAGCGCTGCGGCATCGCGCTGGAGCCAGACGGGCCGGCGGCGATTTGCTCCCACGAGTGCACGTTCTGCGTCGAGTGCGCAGAAGCGATGGAGCACGTCTGTCCGAACTGTGGCGGCGAGCTCGTGCCGCGCCCCCGGAGGGCCACTTGAGAGACGAAGCCGAGCACAACAGCGACAGCCAAGCTGTCGGCTTTGGCGCGAGGCCATGTCGTGACGCCGAAGGCGTCAGCGGTGCTCGCCACCTCTATGTGCACCTGCCCTTCTGCGCGCACCGCTGCGGGTACTGCGACTTCGTCACTGCGGTGGGCCGGGAGGGACAGCATGACGCGTACGTGGACGCACTGCTTGCCGAGTTGGCGTTGGAGCGCGGGGCGCTCGCGCCTCGGGTCGAGACCGTGTTCCTCGGAGGCGGGACGCCGACGTTCACCGCACCAGCTGCCCTCGAGCGGGTGCTGGCGGCGCTGCCGGACGCCGCCGAGGTGACGGTCGAGGCGAATCCGGAGACGGTAAGGCCCGCGCTCGCGCGGCTTCTGTCACGAAACCGTGTCAATCGTGTGTCGGTTGGCGCACAATCGTTCCAGCCGAGGATTCTCCGCGTCCTGGAGCGGCGCGCGCAGCCCGAGGACATCCGTCGCGCCGTGTATGTTCTCCGTGATGTCGGATTTGACAACGTCTCCCTCGACCTCATCTACGGGGTCCCGGGCCAGAGCGCCTCCGACCTCGATGCCGACCTCGCCGAGGCGCTTGCGCTCGAACCGGAGCACCTGTCGTGCTACGAGTTGGAGGCCAAGCCGGGCACGCGCTTCACCCACGCGCACGGTGCCGAGCTGGAGCGCCAGGCCGGCCGGATGGAGTCCTATTTCGAGCGAGTCGTCGAGACGCTCACCGCAACCGGCTACCGCTGGTACGAGACCGCGAACTTCTGCCGGCGGCCCGAGGATGCAGGCGGACGAGACCTGCGCGCGCGCCATAACCTCGGCTACTGGCTCGGACGGGACTACCTCGGCCTCGGGGTCGGCGCCGTTTCGACAATCGATGGCCTGCGGCGACGGAACACGTCACGCCTCGCCGCCTACCTCGCGGCGCTCGCACAGGGACGCCGGCCCGAGCGGGACCTGGAACCGCTCGGCGAGGGCGTCAGGCGCGTGGAGCGGCTGCTGCTGGGTCTCCGCCTGGACGAGCCGCTGCGGCTAGCCGGGCTCGGCGACGCACTCGACCCCGCCGCGCTCGCGCGACTCGAACGGCTCGGCCTCGCCGCCCGGGAAGGCGTGAACGGCGACGAAACGCTCGTGCTCACCGATCGCGGCCGCTTTCTCGGCGGCGGCGTCACGGCCGACCTTCTGGCGTAGCATTTTCGGCAGGAGCAAACGGTGACCGAGCCACGCCCACACCTCAGCGAGCGGCAGCAGCAGATCCTGATCCGCGTCGTCGAGGAGTACGTCGCGACCGGCCAACCGGTCGGGTCGAAGAACCTCGTCGAGCGGGCCGGACTGCGCGTCTCGCCGGCGACCGTCCGCCACGAGCTCGCCGAGCTCGAGGGCCTCGGCCTGCTCACCCATCCGCACACCTCCGCAGGACGGGTGCCGACCGACCGCGGCTACCGCTACTACGTCGACCGACTGCTCGAACGCCGGATGCCGCGGCCCGCAATCTTTCCGCTCGACCTGAGCGCCGCCCGGAGCGAGGTCGAGTCGGCTCTCCAGGCGACGACGGAGATGCTCTCGCAGGTGACGCGGCTGATCGCGCTCGTCTCTGCGCCACCGTTCCAGGGCGCGACTGTCCGACATGTCGAGGTGCTGCTGCTCCAGCCGCAGATCGTCATGGTCGTCGTCATCACCTCCACCGGCGGAGTGACGAAGCGCGTCTACGGGTTCGACGCCCCGGTCGACCCCGGGCTCGCATTCTGGGCAGCGCAGTACCTGAACGACCAGCTCGTCGGGGTCTCACTCGGGAGCGGCCTGCTCCGGCGCCGGCTCGAAGACATCAGCCTGAACCCGGCCGAGCGGGAGTTCCTCGCCGTGCTCGTGCCCGCCTTCACCGAGGCCGAGGACGAGGAACAGCGCGTCTACGTGGGCGGGGCCGCCGGGCTGCTCGACGACGTCCGCGACCAGGAGCTCGGCTCGTACCGCTCGTTGATCGAACTGCTCGAGCGCCGGCGCGCGCTGCTCGACGTGCTCGCCGAGGCGCTAGACCCACGGCGCCCGTTCGTCCGCGTCGGCGACGAGCTCGCGAACCCTGCCCTCCACGATCTCGCCCTCGTCGGCGCCGCCTACGGGATCGCCAACCGCACCCTCGGCGCGGTCAGCCTGATCGGCCCGACGCGTATGGACTACGACAAGGCGATCCGCACCGTCCGCTCCGCCGCCTCCGAGCTCTCCCGGTTCGCAGAAGTGATCTACGGCGAGAACTGATGGCCACGACCGAACGCGACTACTACGAGCTGCTCGGCGTCTCGCGATCCGCGACCGAGGCCGAGATCAAGAAGGCGTTCCGCGCGATCGCGCGCGAGCTGCACCCGGACGTGTCCGATGACCCGGACGCTGAGGAGCGTTTCAAGGAGATCGTCGAGGCCTACGAGGTGCTCTCGAACGCCGAGCGGCGCCAGCTCTACGACCGCTTCGGCCACGCGGGCCTGCGGAGTCGCGGCTTCGCACCGACGAGCTTCGACTTCGGCACGCTCGGCGACCTCTTCTCGGCGTTCTTCGGCGATGATCTCTTCGGCGTCGGCACGCGCCGACGCCCGTCCGCACGGGGCGGCGACGTCGCGGCCGAGATCGAGATCGAGCTCGTGGACGCGGCGAGAGGGGTCCGGCGCGACGTGCCCTTCCGGGTGGCGGTCCCGTGTGCGACCTGCGGGGGCAACGGCGCGGAACCTGGGACGGCACCCGTGACCTGCCCCACGTGCGGAGGCAGCGGCAGGCTCCAGGAGGTCTCGGACACGGTGTTCGGGCAGTTCGTCCGGACGGGCACGTGCGGCCGGTGCGGCGGCAGCGGCCGCGTGATCGAGCGCCCGTGCAGCACGTGCGACGGTGCAGGCCGCGTGATCGAGGAGCGCTCGCTCTCGGTCGAGATCCCGCCCGGAATCCACGACGGTCAGCGGATCCGGATCGGCGGCGAGGGGCACGCGGGCGAACTCGGCGCCCGCGCGGGCGATCTCTACGTCCTCGTCCATGTGAGGTCCGACCCGCGCTTCGTGCGCGAGGGCAACGACCTGTTCGCAACCATCGACCTGACGATGACCCAAGCGGCGCTCGGCGGCAAGATCGCCGTGTCGACGCTCGAGGGCGAGCTCGAGCTCGAGCTCGATCCGGGCACGCAGCCCGGGGAGGTTCGCGTCCTCCGCGGTCGCGGGATGCCGGTTCTCCAGGGCCGTGGACGAGGCGACCTCCGGCTGCTCGTCAATGTCGCGGTGCCGAAGCGGATGACCGAGGAGCAGCGTCGCCTGCTCGAGCAGTTCGAGCAGACGGTCGTCGACGAGACCTACACCCCGGACGACGAGGGGTTCTTCGACAAGCTGAAGAGCGCATTCCGCTGAGCCTGACCCGGGTCTCGGTGACGGTGCCGGCGGCGCAGGCCGAGCGTGCGCGCGCGATCATGATCGAGCTCTTCCCGGAAGGGTTCGAGGAGCTCGACAGGGACGGCGGCGTCGAGCTCGCGGCCTACACCAACCCGGCCGGAGAGGAGCGGCTGTGGGCGGCCTTCGGCGGTGCGCGATCAGACGTGGTCGAGGGGGGATGGGAGGAGCGCTGGCGTGCATTTCACCGGCCGGTCCGGATCGGCCCGCTGTGGATCGGGCCGCCGTGGGAGGATCCGGACTCCGACGCAATCGCTGTCGTGATCGATCCCGGCCGCGCCTTCGGGACCGGCAGTCACGCGACAACCCGCCTCTGCCTCGAGCTCATGCTCGACCTCCCGCGCGGCAGTCTGCTCGACGTCGGCACCGGCTCCGGGGTGCTCGCGGTCGCTGCAGCGAAGCTCGGCTTCGAGCCTGTCCACGCAGTCGATCTCGATGTGCACGCGATCGAGGCGACGATGCGCAACGCCGAGGTGAACGGCGTCTCGGTCGACGCCCGCGCCGGTGATGCGCTGACAGACCGGCTGCCGGCGGTCGATTGCGCGGTCGTCAACGTCGCGCTCGACCTCGACCGCCCGATCGCCGAACGCCTCGACTGCACACGCCTCATTACTTCCGGCTACCTCGTCTCGGAGGTGCCGGAGTTCTGCGGCTACCGTCGCGAGGCGAGGCGCGAGGCGGAAGGCTGGGCGGGCGACCTGCACGTCCGTACGCAGTAGGGTTCCTCGCCATGGCGACCTTCTCGGTCGACTTCCTCGGCTGCAAGGTCTCGCACGCCGACGCACAGGCGTTGCGCGAGCGGCTGCTTGCTGAGGGCCACACAGAGTGGTCGGGCGGCGCCGACGTGGCTGTGGTCAACACGTGCTGTGTCACGCACGAGGCTCTGCGCAAGTCCCGCCACGCGGCCTCGCGCGCGGCCCGCACCCACGGCCGTGTGTACGTGACTGGTTGCGGGGCGAACCTGTCCGTGGACGCCTTCGCGGGGCTCCCGGAGAACGTGATCGTCGTGGCGCGCTCGAGCGAGGAGACGCCTGGATTCGTTGCCGGCGACGTCGGCGCGATCGGCTGCGTGCAGAGCGAGGGCCAGCTCGACCGCGTGCGTGCGTTCGTGAAAGTGCAGGACGGCTGCAGCTTCTCGTGCAACTTCTGCGTGATTCCGCTCGTGCGCGGACGCTCGCGGAGCCGCGCCGCAGCAGCCGTGCTCGGCGACGTTCGTCGCCGAGTCGAGCAGGGGCACCTCGAGGTCGTTCTCACAGGAATCAACCTCGGCTGCTACCGCGATCGCGCGGCGGGCTACGATCTCGCCCGGCTCGTTCGGGAGGTAGGTTCGACGCCCGGGCTCGCGCGCCTCCGGCTCTCGTCGATCGAGGTCAACCACCTGAACCGGCAGCTGCTTGACGCGCTGCGCCAGACGCCGACCGTCTCCCGGCATCTGCATGTCCCGCTCCAGTCGGGCGACGACGGCGTGCTGCGTGCGATGGCGAGGCGCTACGACTCGCAGGCGTACCTCCGCCGTGTCGCGCTTGCCGGCGACTTCAACCTGACGACCGACGTGATCGTCGGCTTCCCTTCCGAGGACGAGCGCGCGTTCGAGAACACGCTGCGCATCGTCGCGGAGGCGGGTGCGACGAAGGTGCACGTGTTTCCGTACTCCCCGCGGCCCGGAACCGCGACCGCGACGGCGGACACGGTGCCGAGGCCGGTCAAGAAGGAGCGGAGCCTGCGGCTGCGGGCGCTCTCGCACGACGCGTGCCTGCGCCGGTGGCGCGAGAAGGTCGGTGCCGAGGACGTCGTCCTTGTCGACCGGCCCGGGCGCGGCTACGGCGACGACTACTCGCCGTGGCTCGTCGACGCGGCGGTCGGCGAGCTAGTCCGCGTCCGTGGCGCGGCGGTCGTGGAGGAGGGGATCCTCGCCGCATGAGCGTCCCCGACTGCATCTTCTGCAAGATCCACCGCGGCGAGCTTCCCGCAAGCGTCGTCAACCGCGGGGACCGCCTGCTCGCGATCGAGGACATCAATCCCAAGGCCGATGTCCATCTGCTCGTCGTCCCCGAGCGCCACATCGACACCTTCCGCGACGTCGGCGAGCTCTCCGCAGAGGAGGCGAAGCGGATGCTCGACTTCGTCGCCGAGACCGCGAAGGGGGCGGGGCTCGAGGAGTATCGCCTGATGATCTTCTGCGGCCCGGGTGCCGGGCAGACCGTCTTCCACCTGCACTGGCACATTCTCGGCGGGACGTTCAGGGGGATGCCGGCATGAGCCTCATCGCTCGCCTCGAGACGGAGCTGACCACGGCGATGAAGGAGCGCGATACAGATCGGCGCGACGCCCTGCGGCTCATCCTCTCCAGCCTTCGCGCCGCCGAGAAGGACCTGCAGCGGCCGCTGCACGACGACGAGGAGCTACAGGTCCTGCAGCGCGAGCGCAAGCGGCGGCTGGAGTCGGCGGAGGCCTTCCGCGCCGGCGGCCGCGAGGAGCAGGCCCAGACGGAGGAGTCTGAACTCGCGGTGCTGGAGGAGTTCATGCCCGAGCCGCTCTCTGAGGACGAGCTCGAGCGGATCGTCGACGACGCGATCGCCGAGGTCGGCGCGACGAGCATGCGCGACCTCGGCCGGGTGATGGCCGACGTGATGCCGCAGATCGCGGGGCGGGCGGACGGCTCGGCGGTCAGCCAGATCGTCCGCGAGAAGCTGGCGTGACCGTGGTCCCGGAGAAGGTGAACCTGGAGGAGAAACTTGCACTCTTCTCGGATCGTTTCGCCCCGCGGGTCGTCGCGACGTTGAACAACTACAACGTCATGCTCGTCAAGGCGAGCGGCGAGTTCGTCTGGCACAGCCATCCCGACACAGACGACTTCTTCCTGGTGCTCGACGGACGGTTGGCGATCGATCTGCGCGACCGGACGGTGCTACTCGAGACGGGCGAGCTCTTCGTCGTTCCGGCCGGGGTCGAGCACCGACCCAGGGCAGAGGAAGAGGCCCACGTGCTCCTGATCGAGCCGCGGGAGACGATGAACACGGGTGACGCTCCGCGGAGCGAGCTGACGAACCAGCCTCGACCGATCTGACCGATCGGACATGGCCCTTTCCGCCAGTGGCCGTTCTGGTCGCTCCTGGTGCACCCAGCCTCCTCCCCACGGCGATCCTAATCTCGAAACTGTCACGACCGTATCGAGCCCGAGTGCCGAGATGGTGACGACCGACGAACCGCTCCTCGCCGGCCGACCGCGATCGGCGACTCTCGCGCCTAGACTGTCCTGCGTTGCAGGAAGTTCTCTCGATCTCGAACGACGTCGCGGCCGAGCTCGCCGGCGTCGGGGACGGCGTGCTCGGGGCGCTCCGCGAGCGGCTCCACTGCACGATTCGACTCCGGGGCAACCAGTTGACCCTCGAGGGCGATGACACGCGCGTCGCAGAGGCCAAAGCGGTCGTGGACGAGCTCGTCGAACTCGTCGAGGGCGGTCACGAGATCGGCCCGAGCACGGTCGACGCCGTGCTGGGCGCGCTCGACCAGGCGGAGGACATCCGCGACGTTTTCGAGGACGTCGTCTGGCGCCACCGCGGCAAGAAGATCGCGCCCAAGACGGTCAACCAGAAGCACTACGTCGACGCGATCCGCAACCACACGATCACCTTCGCGATCGGGCCCGCCGGGACCGGAAAGACCTACCTGGCGATGGCGCTTGCCGTCGCGGCGCTGTCGGAGAGGGAAGTCGGGCGCATCATCCTCACGCGCCCCGCCGTCGAGGCGGGGGAGCGGCTCGGCTTCCTTCCCGGCGACCTGCTCGCGAAGGTCGATCCGTACCTGCGCCCGCTCTACGACGCGCTCTACGACATGCTTGACGCCGATCGCCTGACCACCTACATGGAGAGGGGCGCCATCGAGGTCGCGCCGCTCGCGTTCATGCGGGGCCGGACACTGAACGACTCCTTCATCATCCTCGACGAAGCGCAGAATACGAGCCCGGAGCAGATGCAGATGTTCCTGACCCGGCTCGGCTTCGGCTCGAAGGTCGTTGTCACGGGCGACGTGACGCAGATCGACCTCCCGCAGGACCAGGCGTCCGGCCTGATCTCCGTTCAGAACGTCCTCGGGACGATCGACGGCATCGCGTTCGTCACCTTCAGCCACGCCGACGTCGTCCGGCACAAGCTCGTCCAGCGGATCGTCGAGGCCTACCGCGAGCACGCGGAGGCGACGGGTACGCAGCGCCGCCGGTGATCGAGGTCGAGGTCTCCAACCGGAGCGGTGTTGCGGTCGAGGGCGATGCTGCCGCCGCGCTTGCCCGCCGCGTGCTCGCGGGCGAAGGGGTGGAGGACGCGGAACTCGGCATCGCCTTCGTCGCCCCGGACGAGAGCCGCGTCCTGAAACGCAAGCACCTCGGAATCGACGAGGCGGCCGACGTCCTCTCGTTCCCGATCGACGGGCGCGAGCCGCTCCCGCCGGAGGTGCCGCGCCAGCTCGGCGACGTCGTGCTCTGCCCCGCGGTCGTCGGGGACGCGTGGCAGCGTCCGCTCGCGCACGGCCTCCTCCACCTGCTCGGCTACGAGCACGGGCGGGACATGGAGGCACGCGAGGAGATCTACGCGTCGTGAACGTTCGCCGCCCCTCCCTGCGCGATCGCCTCCGAGGTAACGGCAGCGGTCAGGGCGTCCTCCTGCCCGGCCACGGCCGCCGGCGGATCTCCGTGATCGAGAGCTTCAACTACGCCGTCGAGGGGATCATCCACGTCCTTCGCACGCACCGGAACATGCGCCTGCACTTCGCGGCGGCGCTGATCGTGCTGGTGCTCGCGCTCGCGCTGGGCGTCTCGCGGATCGAGCTGATCGTGCTGTTGATCTCGATCGCCTTCGTCCTGATCGCCGAGATGATCAACTCCGCCATCGAAGCCGCGATCGACGTCGCGACGAGCTCGTTCGACCCGCTGGCGAAGCTGGCGAAGGACATCGCCGCGGGTGCCGTGCTGATCGCCTCGATCAACGCGGTTGCGGTTGGCTACCTCGTCTTCTCCGGTCAGGTGCAGGAGTCGGGCGACAACCTCGTCGACCGCCTCCGGGATGCGCCCGCGAAGCTGACGATCATCGCGCTCGCGATCGTCGTCTTCCTTGTGATCGCGACGAAGGCGCTCACCGGCCGTGGCACCCCGCTGCGCGGCGGGCTTCCCTCCGGGCATGCGGCGGTCGCGTTCGCGGCCTGGATGGCGGTGACCCAGATGCTCGACCCGAGCGAGCACCGGTTCCTCGTTTCGATCATCGTGCTCGGCGTGGCATCGCTCGTCGCCTACAGCCGGATCGAGACCGGCATCCACTCGGCGCTCGAGGTCGTCTACGGCGGCCTACTCGGGGCCGGCGTGACATTGCTCGTCTTCCAGATCTTCTCGTGATCGACGACACCGACCGAGAGCTGTACGAGCGGACCCTGGAGATCGCCGGGCGCGCGTACGCGCCGTACTCGAACTTCCACGTCGGCGCGGTTCTGCGCGCCCGCGACGGGACGCTCTTCGACGGCGTGAACGTCGAGAACGCCGCGTACCCGCTCGGCGTCTGCGGCGAGAAGAGCGCCTACGTCGCCGCCGTCACGGCCGGCTACAAGCCGGGCGACTTCGACCTGATCGTGATCAACGCCTCGCCGTGCGGTGGTTGTCGCCAGTGGCACGTCGAGTTCAAGGTCGACCGCGTCGTGTACGCGAGGCCCGACGGGGAGCTCGTCGAACACACGCCGGACGAGCTGCTGCCGGACACGTTCGTGCTGTGACGGTGACGGCCGGGCGCGCCGCGCCGGAGGACTTCGACCGCGTCCGCCACATCACGATCGACGCGAAGGCGCCCTGGGGGTACGACCGCGACGTCGTCTGCCGCCGGGCCGCGGGGCTGACGTTCCCCCGGGATCGGGAGCGCTGGGCCGCTGAGAATGACCGAACGCCCGTAGCCTGGGCGGCACTGATCCCGCCCCGGGACGGCGTCTGCGTCCTCGACGAGCTCTGGGTGGACCCGGGCTGGATGGGGCGGGTCATCGGCGCGCGTCGCCTTCGGGTCGTCGCCAATCGTGCGCGCGAGCGTGGCGCGTCCGCCCTCGAGTGGGTCGCTGAGCCGAACACAGCCGGCTTCTACGAGAAGGTCGGCGCGCGGAAGCTGCGCGGTCACATCACCGAGTGGCGGCGGGTTGCGCCCTGGATGGGGACCGACCTGTGAAGTCCGGCTTCGTCGCCGTCGCCGGGCGGCCGAACGTCGGCAAGTCGACGCTCGTCAACGCCCTTTGCGGCGGCAAGGTCGCGATCGTCTCCGACAAGCCGCAGACGACTCGCCGCCGCATCTTCGGGATCGCGAACGGCGAGGACTACCAGCTCGTCCTGGCCGACCTCCCGGGTTTTCAGCGCCCGCGGGACCCGCTGACCGAGCACATGCAGCGGACGGTCGACGACTCCTTGGAGGACGTCGACGCCGTGCTCTTCGTCGTCGACGCCCGCGACCGGATCGGCGCCGGCGACCGCTTTATTGCGGGCCGGGTCTTCGGCCTAGCGGTGCCGGTCGTGATCGCGGTCAACAAGGTCGATCGGCTGAAGCCCGGTCACATCGCCTCGCAGATGGAGACCGCCGCCGGGCTCGGCGAGTTCCACGCCTTGCACCCGGTGAGCGCGAAGACGGGCGACGGGGTGGTAGAGCTCCGTGGCGAGCTCGTCGGCCTGCTCCCGGAGGGGCCGCTCTACTACGCGCGCGACCAGCGCACGGATCTCTCCACGGAGACCCAGATCGCGGAACTCATCCGCGAGAAGGCGCTTCGGCTCACCCGCGAGGAGGTCCCACACGCGATCACCGTCCAGGTCGAGGAGCTGGTGGAGAAGGTCGTCCGCGCCGTGCTCTACGTCGAGACCGAGTCGCAGAAGCAGATCGTCGTCGGCAAGGCCGGCTCGATGGTGCGACGGATCGGAACCGCGGCGCGTCCCGAGATCGAGGCTCTCCTCGGTCGCACGATCTTCCTCGACCTGCAGGTGCGGGTGCGTCCGCGCTGGCGTCGCGACGAGGCGATGCTCGAGCGACTCGGGATCTAGCCCACCCGCCCACACCGGAGCCGGTACGGGAAGCCCAAAGGCATTACCCCCGCCCTGGGGTGGGGGTGAACCCCTTTCCCCACCGGCGAGGATACCTGGGCCGGACATACGCGTCTGTGCCGATGTTGTGCCTGTTTTCGCCGTTTTATGGTGTGTCGCTCGCTCCCGATGGTGTGGGTAGCCGTATGGCCGGTCCAGCAGGGCTATGCCACCATGAAAGGGTGCCGACCGTTCTGATCGTCGACGATCACCCGAGTTTTCGCTCCAGTGCGCACGCGCTCCTCGAGGCGGAAGGGTTCGAGGTCGTGGGCGAGGCCGCAGACGGAGCGTCGGCGATCGAGGCTGCCGAGCGGTTGGACCCGGATGTCGTGCTTCTCGACGTGCAGCTGCCCGACATCGACGGCTTCGAGGTGACCAGGCGTCTGACCTCGAATGGCGGCGGCCCCAGCGTCGTCCTCGTCTCGAGCCGCGAGCTGAGCGACTACGGCCCACTCGTCGACGGCAGCGGCGCACGCGGATTCCTCCCCAAGAATGAGCTCTCGGGAGCCGCGGTTGCAGCGCTCGTGAAGTGAAGCTGTCCCCCTCTAGGCTCTGGCTCGGCGTCTTCCCGGCGATCGTCAGCATCGCGGTAGTCGGCGCGGTGATGGCCGCGGACTCGGATCACGAGTCGCAACCGATCGCGATGGCCGTGATCCTGCCCCTGATCGGTCTCGTCTTCGCGATCAGCGGACTGATCGCGAGGACGGTCAGGCCGAAGAACGGAACCGGCCTGCTGCTCACACTCGTCGGGTTCCTCTGGCTCGTCACCGCGTTCTGGGAGAGCAACTCCCGGTGGGTGGTGGGGCTCGCGGCCATCTTCGGCAGCCTGTTCCTCGGCGCCTTCGTCCACATGATGCTCGCCTTCCCGGAGGGCGGGCTCGGGTCCGCGCTCGAGCGGCGGCTGATCGCGGGTCTCTGGCTGACCGCATTCCTCGCCGGTGCGCTGCCCGCGGTCTTCACTCGGAAGTTCCACGACTGCAAGGGCTGCCCCGACAACCCGTTTCTGATCGCCGACGAGGAGCGGTTCTCCAATGTCCTGCAGGCGATCTTCACCGTGCTCGGCTTCGCGATCTTCCTCGGCGTGATCGTGCTGATCGTCCGGCGCTGGCGCCGGGCGACTCACGCCCAGCGCCGCATCCTCGGCCCGGTCTACTTCTCGGGCGGCGTCGCGACTGTGCTTGTCACGGCCCTCTTCCTCGTCAGCTCGTTCTCCAACTCGGCCGGAAACGTGCTCGGGGCAGTGGCCTTCACGGCGTTCGGCCTCGTTCCTCTCTTCTTTCTCGCCGGGCTGCTGCAAACGAGGTTGTCCCGACCGGGGCCGCGGCTGCTGCGCGAGGTTCCGGATGAGCCGACGCCCCAGGAGGCCCAGGCCGGCCTTCGCAGCGTGCTCGGCGACCCGACCCTCCAGTTCCTGACCTGGCTCGACGAGACGGGCGGCTACGTCGACGCCCGCGGCAACCCGACCGAGCTCGTGCTCGACACCACGCGGCGCGTGACGACGCGGATCGACGCCGAGGACGGCCGGCCGCTGGCAGCACTCGTCCACGACTCGGCGCTCCGGCACCAGCAGGCGCTCCTCGACGAGGTCGTCTCGACCGCCCGGCTTGCGATCAAGAAGGACCGCGGGCTGCAGGCGCTGCGGCGTAGCGAGGCTCGCAGCCGCGCCCTCCTCGACGCACTTCCCGACCTGATGTTCCGGATCGCCCGCGACGGCACGTATCTCGAGGTGAAGGGCGACCCGTCCGCTCTCGTCGTGCCTCAGGAGCGGCTGATCGGCTCGACCGTCCAGGACGTGCTTCCCCCTGACGTCTCGGAGACCTTCCGCGAGGCACTGGCGGCGCGGTGGCGGGGCGTCCAGACGATCGAGTACCGGCTGACTATCGACGGGGAGCCGCGCGATTTCGAGGCACGCCTCGTGCCGAGCGGCGATGACGAGGTCGTCGTGATCGTCCGCGACTTCACCGACCGGACCCGCCTCGAACAGGAGGTGGCGGATCGTCTCGCCGCGATCCAGCGCGAGCAGGAGTTCACGCGAGCGGTCGTCAACGTCGCCCCGGTGATCTTTCTGCTCGTCGATCCCGAGGGAGGGATCGTGCGCTTCAACGACCACACTGAACGACTGTTCGGCGTCAAGGACAACGACGAGATCCGCGGCAGGAGATGGTGGGACGTCTTCCTCCCGGAGGAGAACCGCGCCGATGCGCAGAGCTACAGCAGGCAGATGAACGCCGGCGCGGATCAGCTCACCCGCGAGTCCGAGTGGCAGGCGCTCGACGGCTCGCGCCTGGTGATCCGCGCGACGGTGCTACGCGTCTTCGACGTCGGGGGAAACCTGCGTTTCCTGATCTGTGGGCAGGACCTGACCGAGCTTGTCGCCAAGCGCAGCGAGCTCGAGGAGCAGCGCGACTTCCTCACCGCCGTCGGCCGGGCGACGCCGAGCCTGTTGATGATCGTCCGCGAGGACGGTGTCGTCGCTTCCGAGGGTGTCAACTACGCGTTCCGCGAGCTCACCGGCTACGAGGACCAGGACGTGATCGGCAAGCCGTTCTGGGAGCTGGTCGCACCTCCCGAGCTCGTCGAGGAGGTCAAGGAGGCGTTCGCGGAGCAGGTCGAGGGCGGCGTCAGCGTCGAGCACGAGACCGCGTGGATCGGCCGGCGGGGCAACTGGCGGACCGTCGCGTGGTGGCTGCGTCCACTCGGACAGCAGAGCGGCAAGTTCGTCGTCTGCGGAACGGACGTCACCGAGCGGAAGGCGCAGGAGGCCGAGCTGCGCGCCTCGCGGTCGCGCATCGTCGAGGCAGCGGACGACGCGCGCCAGCGGCTCGAGCGGAACCTCCACGACGGCGCCCAGCAGCGACTCGTCTCGCTGTCCCTGGCACTCCGGCTCGCCCAGGCGAGGCTCCGGGACGATCCGGCGGGTGCCGACCAGATCCTTACTGCCGCTGGTGAAGAGCTAACGCACGCGCTCGCGGAGCTCCGCGAACTCGCGCGCGGCATCCACCCGGCTGTCCTCACAGACCGGGGGCTTCCCGCCGCCCTCGAGGCGCTCGCGTCCCGCGCGCCGCTCACGGTGGAGCTGTCGACCAGCCTCGACGAGCGCCTGCCCGGGCCGGTCGAGGCGGCGGCGTACTACGTCGTTGCGGAGGCGCTGACTAACGTCGCCAAGTACGCCGACGCGACCGCAGTCCGGGTGCGCGCGGAGCGCAACGACGGCCGCGTCCTCGTCGAGGTTGCCGACAACGGGGTCGGTGGCGCCGATCCGGCGCTCGGCTCGGGTCTGCGCGGGCTTGCCGACCGGGTCGAGGCGCTCGACGGCCGGCTCGACGTCGAGAGCGCGGAGGGCGCCGGGACGAGGGTACGGGCCGTGATCCCGTTCACAGCGTCGTAAGCTGGCCGCGATGGGGCTCCCGACAGGCACGGTCACTTTCCTGTTCACCGACATCCAGGGCTCCACCGAGCTGGTCGGACGACTCGGTGATGCCTATTCCGGTGTGCTCGAGGATCACCGGCGGCTCCTCCGCGAGGCCGTCAGCAATGCGGACGGGATGGAGCTCGACTGCCGCGGAGACGAGTTCCTGTTCGTCTTCGCAGATGCGGGTCGTGCGGTCGAGACGGCGGTCAGAGCACAGCACGCGCTCGCCGCGCACGAGTGGCCGAGGGGCACCGCCGTCGAGGTGCGGATGGGGCTCCACTCGGGCGAGCCGACGATCCAGGGCTCGAGCTA
>JBKPCT010000169.1:0-12247 GCA_046727515.1 Actinomycetota bacterium
GTTGGCCGTCGAGGTCGACCACCGCGTCGCGGACGAGGCCGTCGATGTGCACGGTGGCCTGGTTGTTTCCGCCGAAGCTGGTGTTCGTTCCGAAGGCGAAGTGGACGGTGCCTTCGACCTTTTCGTCTTCGAGGATCTGACCGCTGATCCCCGCGCCTGGGTTGGTGCCGATCCCGAGTTCGGCAAGGGTGCGACCGTTCTCGCCGCCGGCGTCGAGTGTCTGGAGCAGCCACGCGGCCGCTGGTCCACCCTGGGCGCTCATCGCGCGCCCCCGCCGGAGCTCGAGTTCGAGCGGCTGATCGAGGAGTCCCCAGCCGGAGAGCGAGCCGTCGAAGACGATTGTCCCGGTCGCTTCGTGTTCACGCGGAGCGATAAAAGCCTCGCCGGCGGGGAGGTTGCCCCATGCGCCGCGCACGAGCAGGTCGCCGTCGTCGCAGATCGCCTCCCGCGCGTGGAGCGAGAGCTCGATGTCTGTGCCGCCTGAAGCGGTGACCCGGCAGAGATCGGCCTCGGTCAGTTTGCTTGCCAGTGAGCGCCCGGCCCTTTCGAGATGCGTGTAGTCGACCGGGATCGTGCGCGCGAAGATCTCCGCTGAGATGCCGGGAAGCGAGGCGATGCGCGCGCCCGCGCGGGTTGCCTGCAGCCGTGCCTGGGTGTGGCTGAGCGAGAAGCGGGTGACGATCGCAACGGCCGAGGCCGCGCGCATGGCCGCCGCTACCGCGGTTGGCGGCTCCTCGCCGTCGCGGCTTGTCGAGGCGAACTCTTCCAGGCGCGCCCTTGGCGTGCGCGCGTTCGCTGCTTCCACCAGCTCGGCGGCGATCGCGATGAGCTCGGGGTTGGAGACGACAAGGAACTCATCGTCAGCAGAGACGCCGAGTCGATCGAGCACGACGTCGGCGGCGAGGGCGAGCGCGCCGTCGGCGATCACGGGTACGACGTCCACGCGCGTACTCATCGCTGCTCGCCGTGGGCGCGCGGCCGTGGACGGAGATCCGGCTGCGCGCGCCGTGAACGGTCCGGCCTAGCCGCGTGTTGGCTCCGCCGGCTTTGGCGTGCCCCCAGCTCGAGCAACTCGCGGAGGCTGGCGGTGGGTTGAAATGGGTCACCCAGCGACTCGGCGTCGGCATCGAGCGGTGTCGCCGCTGCGAGCCGACCGTCGATCTCTGCAACCAGGAACGAGCCCTCGGGACGGCGTCGGCTGTTGAGCGTCACGAGCCGTTCGAGCGCAGCTTCGTCGCGGTCGCCGCTGTGACGGATCAGGATCGCGCCGCATCGCGCCACGTCGTAGCCGTTCTGTGCGCGCCGCAGTGCGAGCGCCTCGCGCAGGCGCGCCGGAAGTTTGAAGATGGCGTGAAACACGTCAAGCTCCCTTCTCAAGAGCGCCCCGGCGGCCTCGGCTGTGCTGTTCATCGTCATTGCCGGCCGGCCGCGGGTGCCTCTCGCGGCCGCACCGGCAGCCGTTGCCGTCGCTCGGCCTCGTCGGGAATTCGTGACGCTGTCGGATCGCTTCGCTCGCGGTGGGCAGCGACCGCGACCACGACCAGCGCGACCCCGAGGAGTTCCAGTGTCGTTGGGATCTGGGCGAGGACGAGGATCCCGACCAGGGTCGCCGTCGCGGGCAGCAGCGAGACCATCAGCGAGTAGGTGGCGCGGCTGAGGCGCGTCATCGCCAGCTGGTCGCAGACGTAGGGGATCACCGAGGAGGTGATGCCGACGCCGATGCCGGCGCCGAGCGCGACCGGGTCGAGCAGGGCGGGCGCCACGCTCCAGCCTCCGATCGGGGTGATCACCAGGGAGGCGATCAGCATCGCCGCAGCCAGCCCGTCGATGCGGCCCATCGTCGAGCTGCGGGCAACGCGATGGGCGAGCACGATGTAAAGGGCAAAGAGCGCGGCGTTGGCGAAGGCGAAGGCGACGCCCAGCGGCTCGCCCGCGAGGCGGACGTCGGTGAGGATGTAGACGCCGGCAACCGCCAGCACGAGGGCGAAGCCGTTCCGCAGCGAGCGGACGCCGAGCGCGGCGAGCAGGATGACGGGCAGGAACTCGATTGCGGCAACGGTGCCGAGCGGCAGTCGGTCGATCGCGACGTAGAAGCAGCTGTTCATCACCGCGAGCACGGCGCCGAGGCCGAGAAGGAGTCGGAGCGTCGAGCTGTCGACGCTCCGTAGCGTCCGCCACGGCCGGCGCCAAGCGGCGAAGACGACGGCGGCGCTGACGATCCGCAGCCAGGCGACGCCGACCGGCTCCACGCGCGCGAACAGGAGCACGGCGAACGCGGGTCCGAGATAGTGGAAGACGGCGCTGCCGACGAAGTACGCCTGTGGGGGCATGGCGAACACGCGTCCGGCCAGGGCCGGACGTCCGGCGGCTGGGAGGGTAACGCTGTCGACCTGACTTGCCACGCCCATATTCTTCCCGCCGAGGATGGCACTGTACACAGCAAATCAAAGGCGTTACACTGATCGACGCCCATGAAGGAAGGACTTTCAGGCCGGTCTGGCGTCAATCTTCCAAAGTTGGACGCGACTGACCGTAGGATCATCGGCGAGCTGACTACCGATGGACGGGTCCCGCTCGCCGAGCTCGGCCGGCGCGTGAGCCTGTCGTCGCCCGCCGTGGCCGACCGCGTTCGGCGGCTCGAGCGGGCCGGCGTCATTACCGGTTACCGTGCCGAGCTCGACCCGCGCATGCTCGGTTACCAGCTGACGGCGATTGTCCGCATCAAGCCCGCCCCCGGTCAGCTAACGCGCATTCCAGAGCTCGCGGCGGAGATCCCACAGGTGGGCGAGTGCCACCGCATCACCGGCGAGGATTGCTTCTACCTCAAGGTGCACCTGCGGTCGATCGAGGAACTGAGCAGCTTGCTCGACCGCTTCCTCGCCTTCGGTGAAACCACGACCTCGATCATCAACGCATCCCCGATCCAACGGCGCGACCCGCCGATCGACGGGGACGAAGAACCCTGATCGCAGTTTCTGCCGTCTCGACCTCGTAGCCCGCGGCGGGCAGGGTCGTGCGTGCGCGGATCCGCTGCCCGGGGCATAACGTCGCGGCTGTCCGGGCGTCGATCGGATCGGGGACCGTGGGCGTGCCGCGTCCGGTCGCCGGAGCTGCGCGCCGACAGCACGATTACCTCGTCGTCTTCCGGTAAAGGGGGATGAGTCGTGATGTCGCAACAGGGCCAATTGATCGCGGCGGCTGCCGCCGACATGGGAGCTTCGGAATCTCATGTCGCGGTCGTTCACGAGGCAGACTCGCTCGACCGCTCCATCGACGGTTGCGCGATCGTGGTCAACTGCGCCGGCCCGTTCGCCGAGTCGGCGCCGGCTCTGATCGAAGCGGCGGCGCGCGCGAGCGTCCACTACATAGACATCACGGGCGAGATCCTCGTCGCGCGCGAGACGTTCGATCGCGCCGAGGAGCGTTTCCGCGCGGCCCCTCATGTCGTCCTGCCGGCCTTTGGGTTCTTCGGTGCGCTGGGCGACTTGGCGGCGACAAGCTTGGCCGATGACTGGGACGCCGTTGATGATGTGACCTTGGCGGTGGCGCTCGACGGCTGGCGGCCGACGCGCGGCACCCGTCTCGCCGGGGAGCGTCGCGCCGGGCGGCGCCTCGTCTTCGCCGATGGTCGCCTGCAGATGCGCGCCGCCGACGACCCGATCCCGAACGGTCACCGGGACTTCCCGCCACCGTTTGGACGGCAGGAAGTCGTCGGAGAGCTGACGACGGTCGACGTGATCACCATCTCGCGCCATCTCGCCAAGGACAAGATCGACGCGGTCCTGAACCTGGCGCCGATTCGCGATCTGACGAACCCAGACACACCGCCGCCTGCGCCCACCGACGCCGATGGGAGGTCCGCGCAGGTCTACTGCCTTGACGTCGTCGTTCGCCGCGGCGAGGAGGCGCGACGTCTTGCCATCCACGGCCAAGACATCTACGTGGTGACAGCCGCGATCGTCGTCGAGGCTGTCGAGCGGCTCCTTGACGGCCGTGTTCGCCGTCACGGGGTCGGCGCCGCGGGCGAGATCTTCGATGCCGGCGACTTCCTCCGTCGCCTCGAAACCGATGGCTACGTGCGGGTTGAAGAGGCGGACGCCGGGCGTCTAGATCTTTTCTAGCGCGTCGAGCGCGCGAGTGCGGCCGACCTTGCGAAGGTCCTCGGTGATGACTGGGGCTGCACGAGAAGCTCGTTGAACGAGGTGCTGACGATCGCCGAGACGATGGTCACGTGCCAAGCCACTGCCGCCATCGCTCTCCTTTCGTTCAGCTCGGCGGCTGGGCGCGCCTGATCGGCGCCACGGTTTCGAGCGGATCGTTGGCCAAGAATTCGAGAACCAGTTGATTCACAAGCCGTGGCTTCTCCTGGGTGAGGAAGTGCGAGGTGCCCGGCACGATCGCGAGCTCCGCGTTCGGCAGCGCCTCGTACATCTCGACGGCGTGCGCCAATGTCATCAGGTCGTCATCGGAGAACATCACGAGCGTCCGTTGGGTCACCTTGGCGAGGTCGGAGGCCTGAAGGTTCGGCTCGACGGCGGCCATCTCGCCGATTTTGGTAGCCACCAGCTTGAAGTGGTCCTCGCCGTCTGGGGACACCTCACCGTAGGCGGGACCGAGGAATCGCGCGAGCTCGTCGACGTTCCACTCCATGTCCGGCGCCGCCTCGCCGCTCTTGTTGAACCCGCCGCTGATCAGGACGAGCCGTTTGACGAGCTCCGGACGCTGGATCGCCACCAGCATCCCGGTGAACGCCCCGTCGCTGTGGCCCACCAGGTCGGCCGGCTCGCCGACCACCGCCTCCAGGAAGGCGATCGTGTCGTCGGCCATCAGCTGGTAGGTGATCGGCCCGGTCACGTCCGGGGTGTGCCCGTGGCCGCGCCGTTCCGGCGTATAGACGTGGAAGTGCTCGGCGAGCGCGCCGAGGTTCGGCTCGAAGAAGCGAACGTCCACCAGGCCGCCGTGCATCAGCACCAGCGGGTCGCCCGAGCCATGCTCGTCGTACCAGGTCTTCACCGCACCGAGCTGCACGTACTCCCCCATCGTCCCGTCCTTTCTCCTGCGAGCGACATCCTTTCTCATCTTCGTCACCCGCCATCTCAGCTAGGTGCCGACTGCTTCGATCACCAGCCGTGCCACTTCGGCGCCGGAGTACTGCTGTTGGCCGGTGATCAGGCGGCCGTCGCGGACGGCGAAGGGCTTGACGCGGCCGGCCTGAATGTAGTTTGCCCCTCGTTCTTTGGCCGCGTCCTCGATGTGCCAAGGCATCACCTGCGTGGCGACGTATTCGTCGGCGAAGTCCTCTTCGACGTTGGCGAAGCCGGTCATCGTCTTGCCGGCAATGAGGACTGAGCCGTCGGAGAGGGTGACGTCGATCCGCGCAGCGGTAGAACGTGCGGAGCGCGTTCTTTAGTTCCTCGTGGTCGCGGAAGGTGAACATCGGCGACTGGCCGCCGACGGCGACGAGCGCGTCGTAGTCGTCGTAGTTCAACTCGCTGAGCGCGGGGGTGTTCTCGATCAGCCGCAGGTACTCGGGGGTGTTGCGGAAGCCCATCGTGATCAGATCGCCGAACGAGTACTTGCTCTCGTCACGGGGGTCGCTCCAGGCGTCGAGCCCGCACTTGCCGCCGTCGGGGCTGGCAATCGTCACCTCGTACCCGGCCTCTCCGTGAAGGCGTGCCAGGCGTGGGTGAGCTCGGCGCCCCCGAAGCCGGCAGGGATTCCGAGCGTCGAGGATGTGGACGGGTTCGCGACCACGATCAGGATCTTCTTCGGCTGGTCGGAGTTGGTGATGTTGATCTCGCCGCTCATCTCGCCTCTTAGACGGATTCGATGTGCACGAAGGTGGCAAAGCTCTCGCGCTCGAGAGTCGGGACCTCCTCGCCGCGGAGCTTGCCCCTCACGCCAACAGGCGAAGCGGCGCTTGGTGATATCGCGCGCGACCTCCACGAGATCTGTGCAACGCCAGCGGAACGTGCGCGAACCGAGATCGAACACGCTCTCTCGACGTCCGGCCCGCTTGAGCCCGAACGGCAGTTGCCCTGGCCCGACGCTGCGAGCCGGTTCGCCGACCTCCTCACGCTCGTGTGGGAAGCCCTGCTGGCGCCATCCTGGCCGCTGCCCCGGGGAGTGCTCGAGCGAGACAGCCTTCGCCGCTCGCGCTCGCTGACCCGTGGCGGCCTGACTGCACCGCGCGGCTGGAGGTAGGTACTCCGGGACCATGGCCGTTTTCGGGGGACTCACGCGCCTCGTTCGAGTAGCCGTAGGCTGACGTCGCGCGGCACCCCGGCGTAGGCGATGCTGACGAGCAGCATCATCGAGGGTTCGATCAGCCGGGCCGCGGTGAGCGGTCCGGCGTCGACGGCATGCGCACCGATCTCTGCCAGGAGTTGCTCGACGAGGGTCTTTGGTTGTTCGTCGTCGCCGCAGACGAAGACGGTCGGGCTTAGGCCGCCGTCGTAGTGTAGGTCGCCGCTCGCGAGGGTTTCCGCGAAGGGAGGGATCGCTGCCACGACGCGCGCGCCCGGGGCGTGCTTGGCGATCTCCTCGGCGCCGGAGTTATCGAAGCCGAGCGCGAGCCCGGAGAAGTCGGGCTTGAGCGCGTTCACGCACGACCAGAGGACCTTGCCTTCGAGCGGTCCGGCTTGCGCGAGCGCCGCGCCGACTGCCGCGAAGGGGACGGCCAGGACGGCGACGTCTCCGAATGCGACCGTATCGCTGTTCGAGCCGGCGCGCGCGCCGCTCGCGCTCGCCGCCTCCGATGCCGAGGCGCCGCCGGCGTACATCAGTTCGTGGCCGGCGTCGGCGATTCGTGCTCCGAGCGCGCTGCCGAGGCGGCCGGCGCCGATGATCCCGACCTTCATCGGTCGAGTTCGAGCCAGACGGTCTTGACCTGCGTGTAGGCGTCGAGCGATTCGGGCCCGTGCTCGCGTCCGTAGCCGGACTGCTTGTAGCCGCCGAAGGGGGCGGAGGGGTCGTAGTGGTGCCAGGTGTTGATCCAGACGGTGCCGGCCTTGATCTGCTCGGCGGCCTTGAGCGCAGTGTGGTAGTCGCTTGTCTGCACGCCCGAGGCGAGGCCGTAGGGCGTGTCGTTGGCGATCTCGATCGCCTCCTCGAACGTCCGGAACGGGATCACAGTCAGCACGGGGCCGAAGATCTCCTCGCGCGCGATCGTTTTTCCGTTGTCGGTGGGGCCGAAGATGGTGGGCTCGACGAACCAGCCGCGGCCGTCGAGCTGGCGCGTTCCGCCACCGGCGACCCGCGGCACGCCCTCTGCTTTGCCTTTGTCGATGTAGCCGACGACCTTGTCGTGTTCGGCCTTCGAGGCCAGCGGCCCGATCGTCGTCGCGGTGTCGAGCGGATCGCCGACGACGGCCGAATCGGCGAACGTCTTCAGCCGGGCGAGCAGCTCGTCGACGATCGGCTCCTGGACGAGCAGGCGCGAGCCGGCGACGCAGACCTCGCCCTTGTTCCACATGCAGGCGAAGAAGGCGGCTGGCGCAGCGTTGTCGAGGTCGGCGTCGGCAAAGACGATGATCGGTGACTTGCCGCCGAGCTCGAGCCTGACGTGCTTGAGCGTCTCCGCGCCGCTGCGGGCCAGCCTCCGGCCGACCGTTGTCGAGCCGGTGAAGGCGACCTTGTCCACATCGGGCGAGCCGACCAGCGCCTCGCCGACGGAGCCGCCCGGGCCGGTGACTGTGTTGTAGACGCCTGCCGGCAGCCCGGCCTGCTCGATGATCTCCGCCAGCTTCAGCGCCGAGAGCGGCGTGTCCGAGGCCGGCTTGTGCACGACGCAGTTGCCGGCCGCCAGCGCGGGCGCAATCTTCGAGACCGAAAGGACGAGCGGGAAGTTGAAGGGGGTGATCGCCGCCACCACCCCGAGCGGCTCCCGCCGGGTGAAGGCCAGCAGCTCCTCCTCCACGCCGGGCAGCGCTTCCGCACGCCGCAGCGCGCCGTCGAGCTTGCTCGGCCAGCCGCTGTAGTAGCGAAACATGTTCGCGATGTGCGGGACGACGACGTTGGCGGCGTCCGCGTACAGCATTCCTATGTCGATCGCCTCGCGGTAGGCGAGCTCGTGCGCGTTCTCCTCGATCAGGTCGGCGACCCGCTGCAGGAGCTTCGCCCGCTCCGAGCCGCGTAGCCTCGCCCAGCCGGAGTTGTCGAAGGCGCCCCGCGCGGCGGTCGCCGCCCGATGCGCATCCTCGGCTGTCGCCTTGGCGACCGTGGTGATGAGCTCCTCGGTCGCCGGGTTGATCGTCCGGGTCGTCTCGCCCGACGAGGAGTCGCACCACTCGCCGCCGATGAACAGACGGCCCGGCTCGATCGCGGCCGGCTTCGGCTTCGACGTCTTTTCACCGGTCACTGTCGCCACCGCTCGACCTCCTTTTTCTTCGCTCGCAACGCGTTGACGGTAGGTTCGGGTGCCGCGGCTGCGAAACACCAATCGGCTATCGAGCTAGATCGATTCGCTATCGGGCGGGGAGTACGCTGGACACCCGATGCCCGAGCTGCGTCACCTGCGCTACTTCGTGGCGGTGGCAGAGGAGCTCAACTTCAGTCGCGCCGCACGGCGGCTGCGGATGGCGCAGCCGCCGCTCAGCGTCGCCATTCGGCAGCTCGAGGCTGAGCTCGGCACCGAACTGTTCGAGCGCTCAAGCCGCAAGTGACGCTCACCGAGGCCGGGCGCGTGCTGCTCGAGGGCGCCCGGCGCACGCTCGCCGAAGCCGAGAGCGCGTTCGCCGCCGCCAGGCGGGCGGGCGCCGGCGAGCTCGGCACGCTCCGGATCGGCTTCAGCTGGAGCGCGCGCTTCGAAACGCTTCCCACGCTCGGACAGGCCCTCAAGGCACGCCACCCCGAGGTCGAGCTGCTGACCGAAGAGATGTGGAACGCGCGCATGATCGCGGCGCTGCGCGCAGGCGAGATCGACCTCGCCCTCTCGCTCTGCCCCGAGATCAGCGGCGAGCTCGCCTACGAGCCGATCCGTACCGAACGGGTCGTTGCTCTGGTCGCGGCCACCTCTTCCTTCTCGGACGTGGAGAACATCAACCTGAGCGCGCTCGCCGACGAGGCCTTCCTGCTCTTCCCGCGCGAACTCGCGCCACGTCTCCACGACCACCTGGTCGGCCTCTGCAGACGCGCAGGCTTCGAACCAACCCTGCGCAAAGAGTCGTTCCACGCCGGCTGGGATCTGCGCGCCCTCGCCGATGTTCCCGGCGTCGCCCTCGCTCCCGCGTCGGTTGCGCTCCACCTACCCGCGGGAGTTGTCGCGATCCGACTGGGCGAGCCGCGAGAACGGCTCGAGACCAGCGCCATCTGGCGAGCCGACAATCGCTCCGCGACGCTGGCCTCGTTCGTCGAGGTGGCGGGGAGCGCATTCGAACAGAAGCCCTCCCCCCTCGGCCGTTAGCGCTCTCGCCGAGCCGATACCGGATCGGTCTAGTACGAGACGCGATCGGTACCGCGCAGCCTCAAGTCGGCCCCCTAGCCTCGAAGACGATGGCTGCCGAGAACGACATCGCCGTCACCCGTCGATAGCCAGGTCGAATTTCAGGGGAAGGAGCGGAGCGCATGACAGTCGTGTCGACATTGGACCTTGACGCCCTGATCGCGCCGGACTATCGCGCCGTCATGGATAAACTGGGCATCGAAGAGCGCGCCGAGTCAGGCATCTTCCTGCATCTCGCCACGCCGCTCGAGTCCAGCTTTCGGATCGTCGAGATCTGGGATCACAAAGAGGGCTTCGACCGTTTCCTCGAAGCGCGTCTGGCGTCGGCGGGCGAGGCGGTCGGCCTTCAGCGGCAGATGGTGATTACGGTGAAGCCGCTGCACAACTTCTTCGCACCGCGCCTCAACGAACTGCCGGCCCTGATCGGGTCGCTCCCCGGAGCGCCGGGTGCTCTAAGCGTGAAGTGACACCCGCACCTCGAGCTCCGACCGATGACTTCGGGCCTGACGGGTCGTTAAATCGACGCGGTTGCTTGTGAACGTCAAGGAAATGAGATGAGTCGCGCCATAACACGTTCCGACGCCTTCCCTGACGCGGGAGCCGAGGGTCACGGGGGTGCGGGGTGTAAAGGCCCTGGGGCCCAGATGACCCTCCCACCCAGCCCTCGGGCGAGGGCGAACACGCGATTCGCATCGGTGCAGGGGCTCGGTCTCGGCCTTCGGCAAGACCGCTCGAAGGGAGACAGTTTTCGTTCAAGACCTACCGCGAACCGGGAGCTAGGGGGGATTCATGAGCAAGGTCCACTGCGACATCTCGATGTCCGTCGACGGCTTCATCACCGGCCCCGACGAAGGCGTCGAGAGCCCGTTGGGCGACGACGCTGGAAGACTCCACGACTGGATGTTCGCCGCGAAGACGGACGCCGACACTGAGGTGGTCGACGAGGTGTACGCGAGAACGGGAGCGATCCTGATGGGGCGGCGCATGTTCGACGTCGGCGTAGAGCCGTGGGGAGACCCTCCTCCCTTCGAGCGACCGGTATTCGTCCTCACCCACGAGGCGCGCGACCCGATGGCCATCCAAGGCGACCACGTACAGCTTCGTTAGCGACGGGATCGAGGCTGGCCTGCAGCAGGCCAGGGCCGCCGCCGACGGGAAGGACGTCGGGATCTGGGGAGGGGCCAACATCATGCGGCAGTACCTCAAGGCGGGGCTATTGGACGAAATACAGATTCATCTGATCCCCGTCCTTCTCGGTGAGGGTGTCCGCCTCTTCGAGGGCCTTGGCCGGGAGCGGATCGAGCTTGAGCGAACTCGGACGATCGAGACGCCCAGCGCGACGCATCTTCGATTCACGGTCGTGAAATAGGACCAGCTGCTGAGAGCCCCAACGCGATGAGCCGCGAGATCAACGTCACCGATCCCGAAAGCCAGACAGCAAGAACGGCCAGGGACGGAGCCCGGCGAGGAAAGGCAGTCCGCAGTGTCGAGAGAAGGGAGATCCCGTGAGCGCGGCGAGCAAGACGCACGCAACCGGTCGCATCGACGTCAAGACCTACAAGCCGCAGCCCTACGAGGAGGTCGCCGAGGGGCCGAACCTGGTCGAGATCCACGTGACCGAGACCTTCAGCGGCGACATCGAGGGCGAAGGAGTCGTCCGCTTCCTGCAGGCGGAGCGCAAGGACGGGTCGGCGAGCTTCGTCGGGATCGAGCGCGTGACCGGCAGCCTCGGGGACCGCACGGGCTCCTTTCTGCTCCAGGATGCCGGCGCGCTCGAAGGAACCACGGTCAAGGGCGAGTGGTTCGTGATCCCCGGCTCTGGCACCGGAGACCTGAGTGGGCTTCGCGGCGAGGGCGGTTTCACCGCCGAGCTCGGCCAGCACGCGTCGATCACTCTGGACTATTGGTTTGAGTAGCGAGGCCACCAGCCCCGGCCCGCTGCCGCTCAAGGGCAAGGTCGTGGTCGTCACGGGCGCCGCGACCGGCATCGGCAAGGGAATCGCCGCTCGTTTGGCCGCTGACGGCGCGGCCGTCGTGGTCAATCACCTGCAGCAACAGGTAGCGGAGGCGGATGCAGTTGTTGCCGGCATCCGCGAGAAGGGTGGTGGCAGCGCCGCCACCGCCGCCGCCGACATCAGTCGCCGCGAGCAGTTCGCGGCCTTGTTCGCTCGGGCCGAGGAGACGTTCGGCAAGGTCGACGTCCTCGTCAACAACGCGGCCGTCGCTCCCCTGACGGCGATCGAAGACGCGTCGGACGAGCAGATCGAAGCCGTCCTCGCGGTCAACGTCAAGGGCACGCTCTACGGCTGCCAGCTGGCCGCGCAGCGGCTCGCCGACGGCGGCCGGATCATCAACATTTCGAGCTCGACGACCGGACTGGCGCTCCCCGGCTACGGCATCTACGACATGTCGAAGGGCGCGATCGAGCAGCTGACCCGGATACTCGCCAAAGAGCTCGGCGAGCGCGGGATCACCGTCAATACCGTCTGTCCGGGTGCAACCGAGACCGAGACCTACCGGGTCGGCAAAGACCCCGAGTTTGTCGCCAGCCTCGAGCGGATGTCGGCGTTCAACCGCCTCGGTCGCGTCGTCGACATCGCCGACGTCGTTGCCTTCATCGCCGGTGACGGCGCGCGCTGGATCACCGGCCAAAACATCCGCGTCAACGGCGGCACCGTGTAGATCTGCTCAGCCGTGAGTGAGAGGAGTGACCGAGCGGCGCGGACGCACGGCACGATGAGACAAGGAGCTGACATGACAACCGACAACGCCCAGCGCAGCGTGCTGCTGATCGGCAAGAGCCAA
>JBKPCT010000170.1:0-33711 GCA_046727515.1 Actinomycetota bacterium
CGGCCACGAGGCGACGGTCTCGAAGATCGGCGAGGAGCAGCTCTTCTACCTGATGTCGCGCGGGCTCTCCGAGGCTGAAGCGAGCGCGATGATCGTCTCCGGCTTCGTCGAGCCGATCACGAAGGAGCTCCCGCTGGAGTACGCGGTCGAGATGAACCGCCTGATCCAGCTCCAGATGGAGGGCTCTGTTGGCTAGCTCGACGGCAACGAGCTGATGCTGCACCGCCGGTACGCCCCGCGCGACTGATGCGGATCGAGCAGGTGGACTTCGTGTCGGTCCCGACGCGCGACGTCGAGCGCGCGGTCGCCTGGTACCGGGATGCGCTCGGCCTGCAGGTCAGCGACGTGACGCCGGGCGAGGTCGAGGCGCCCAACGTGACGCTGTCGTTCTGGAATCCGGAGCAGGACGGCGAGGCGTTCCAGGCGAACGCGGCCGGGATCGCGTTCCGGGTCTCCGACGTCGCGGCGGCGGTGGAGGAGGCCGGCGCCGCCGGCGCGGAAGTGATCGGGATCGAGGACACAGGGGTCTGCCACATGGGCTTCGTCAACGATCCGGACGGCAACGTGCTCATCCTCCACCGGAGGTACGCGCCGCGTGGATAGGACGGCCGCAGTGAAGCGTTACCGCGAGCTGCCCCTGCCCGACACGACGCAGGAGGCCTGGCGGTTCACCGACCTCGCCGGCTTCGACCCTGACGCCTTTGGCCGAAACGGCCACGTCCGGGGTCAGACCCTTGACAAATCGATGCTGGACATCGATCTCGCTGCCGTCGCCGTCGTCGGCGAGGCCTCGATCGAGATCGAGCGCGCGCCCGACGGCGTCACCTTCGAGCCGCTCGAAGGTAACGAGCGCCTCGGCACGCTCGTCGGGGCCGAAGACAAGTTCACCGCGCACAACGCTGCGAGCTGGCGGCACGGACTGCTCGTCCGCGTGCCGAAGGGCGTCGAGCTGGAGCAGCCGCTCTACGTCCGGATCGCGAACACCGGGGAGGACGGCGCGCTCTTCTGGCGTTTGCTCGTCGTCGCCGAGGAAGGGTCACGTTTCTCGTTGATCGAGGAGTACGCGTCCGGCTCACCGGACCTGCGCGGGTACTCGAACGCCGCCGTCGAGCTCTTCGTCGGGCAGGGCGCGAAGCTCGAGTACGTCTCGCTGCAGAATCTCTCGCGCGAGACGTGGCACTTCGCCACGCACCACGCGCGGGTCGAGCGAGACGCCGAGCTCGACTGGGTCGCCGGCGGCTTCGGCTCCAAGAAGGGGAAAACGCGGATCCAGAACGACCTCGCCGGTCAGGGCGCGACCTCGCGGGTCACCGGCGCCTACTTCGCCGACGGCTCCCAGCACCTCGACTACGACACGTTCCAGGAGCACATCGCGCCGAACACGACCTCCGACTTCGCCTTCAAGGGGGCGCTCCGCGACACCGCGACGACGGTCTGGCGCGGGATGATCCGCGTCGAGCGCGACGCGCAGAAGACGAACGCCTACCAGGAGAACCGCAACCTCCTGCTCTCGAGGGACGCGCACGCCGACTCGATTCCCGGCCTCGAGATCCTGGCCAACGACGTGCGCTGCACCCATGGCGCGACACTCGGCCAGGTCGACCGCGAGCAGCTCTTCTACCTGATGGCTCGCGGACTCTCTCGCGCTGAGGCGGAGCGGCTGATCGTCCGCGGGTTCTTCCAGGACGTGCTCGACCGGATCGAACTCGAGCCGGTTCGCGAGGCGCTCGCGGACGCGCTCGAAACGCGCATCCCTTCCGCGTAGTACTAGGCGTCTCGCCTGCGGAGAACGAACGCGAGCGGCAGGAGTGCCCCGAGCGCCGCGTAGGGAGCAAGCTCCAACCGCCTCGGCCGACCGACCGACACGCTCGGACCGTCGCCGAGCAAAGACCGCGCGGCCCGGACGACCCCGCGCGTGTCGGTCTCGTCGAAGACGGGCTTCCTCGACGTCCGGGCGGCGACCTGGCGGAGAAGCGGGAGCGCCCTCGGATCAGGGCGGTACCGCTCCGGCCGGCCCCCGGAGTACACGCGCTCGGCAGCGTTCCAGAAGCGGACGACTAGCAGGTGAATATGCTCCGCCTCGAGCTGCGTCGCGAGCCCGGTTGGCGAGTACGACGCGCTCTCGCCGTCGCTGAACAGGATCACGAGTCGGTGCCGCACCCGCCGGTCGAAGTAGGCCGCGCCGGAGAACTCGGCGATCGACGCCAGGCTCGTCTCCACGGCCCGCCGCAGGTCCGGGCCGCCTCCCGGCGGGGGACGCTCGATCCCGAGCGCCCGGTGGAGGACCGCGGAGAAGACGCTGGGGTTTCCCGTTGGGAACAGGTGCGGCAGCGGGCGGTCCGTCAGCGATGCCACGCCCGCCCGAATGTCGCCGAGTCCGGTCCTGATCGTGTCAGCGGCCGCGAGTGCGCGCGTGAACCTCGTCTCGCCGTGGGGGCCTCGTCGCGCCAGCATCGAGCGCGAGATGTCGATCAGGAAGTACGCCTGCGCATCCGTCCGCAGCTGCGCGACTCCACTCGTCCGCACGGCGGGCCGGGCCGTCGCGGCGGCAAGGAGAAGAACGGCGATCACGGCCGCGATCGCTCCCGCGAAGCGCGTCCGCGGGGACGGGCGGAGCAGGCCGAGTCCATGCCCGACGCGCCGCTCGCGACGATCGCGGACCACCGCCGCCCCCACCGGCAGCAGCGCGCCGCACGCGACGAGCCAGCCGAGCGGGGTCAAGAACTCGACCATCAGTATCCGCTCCCACTCCGCTTGGTGCCCGGGCGTCCGACGCCCGCCTTCTTCTCATCGGGGCGGGCTTTCCCGAGCGGCCGTCCCTGCGCCTTCGAGCGGCTGAGCAGCAGCTCGAGGTCGTACGCGGCGTCGTCGTTCTCGGGGTCGATCCGCACCGCACGCTGGAAGGCGCTCGCGGCCGCCTGGAGGTGCGCCAGGCCGTTGGCGCGATCCTGACCGGCGTTCTGGAGCTCGAGCAGCCCGGCGACGAGAGCCGCGTGCGATCGGTTCGCACTCGATCCGGTCCGGGTCAGCTCGTCCAGTCTCGCGAGCGCACGATCTCGCAGCGAGAGCGCTGGAACGACCGCCTTCGTGCGCTCGGCCTGCCGCGCGAACGACGACACCGCCGCCCAGTCATCCGAGTGCATCGATTTCGTAGCGAGCTCCGAGCGGGCGGCGACCGCGAGCCCGACCGCGCCGGCGAGCAGCGCAGCGAGCGCGGCACACTTCAGCAGTTTGGTCATGCCCGCTCCCGCCAGCGAAGGGAGACGCCGTAGAGCTCGTTCGCAGCGAGCGCGATCGCGAGCAGGACGCCGGCGGCCGCGAGCATGGCCGGGACGGCGGTCCCGGCCGCCTGTGCGGATCGGCGCGGGGGAGCCGGCGCAACGTCGGTCACGTGGGGTCCCTCGAGCCTCTGGAAGCGCCTCAGGTCGCGGGCGAACGTGGTCGGAAGCGGCAGCACGCGGAGCTCGATCCCGGTCTGCTCGAGCCTGACGAGCTCGCGCTGCATCTTCGCCAGGTCATCGCGGGCGTCTCCGAGATCGCTGATCAGGACGATGCGCCCGTGGACGTGATCGCGGATCAACGCCGTCCGGGCGGCGGCGAGCCCTGCAGAGATGCGGGTTCCGCCGCTGAAGCTCGTGTACCACGGGCTCATCGGATACTTCGAGATCGAGGGCGTGTAGGCAGACGCAGGCGCCTTCCTCAGCGGGCGGAAGAGCCGCACGAGCGGGTCGAGCTCGGCGGCGGACGTGCCGGGCGGCAGCGCTTCTTCCGCCGAGTCCGAGAAGACGACGAGGCCGATCGGGCCGCCGCGGCTCAGGCGCCCCAACGCGCGCGCCGTGAACGGGAACGTCCGGTCGCCCACGCTGCCCGACACGTCGAGCACGATCTCGGTCACGGTGCCCGTCGGCGCGGCGGCGGCCGGCGCGGGAGCCGTGTTTCGTGTTGCCAGCGCGATTGCCGTGCCGACCAGCGCGGCGACGGCGCAGACGAGCAGCACTCGTACGAGCCGGCTGCGCCGTGCCGCATGCACCAGGGCAGGCGCGTCGGCGACCGGCAACCCGCGGCGTGTGATCACGAGTCGTCCCTCGCGAGGCGTCGCGCCGAGGCGGCGATCTGTCGAACCGCCTCGCCCCTCGGCTCGCCGGGCGACCACGCCAGGCTGCGAGCTTCGGCCGCGAGCTCGCGGTGTCCTTCCTGGTCGAGCGCGACGGCGAGGGACTCCAGTGCGGCGCGGCGGTCGTCCGGGCCGCTCCCTGCGGCGAGGCCCGTCACGACCAGGGCGTACCGGAGGTCTGACAGCCCGCGGTTGACGCGTCGTTCGGGGAGCCGGAAGGGGAGTCGCTGCGGGGCCAGCCAGAGGACGCCGAGGAGCGCGCCTGCGATCAGCGCGGCTCCCGCCCCGGCCAGGAGCCCCAGGCCGAGCGCGCGGTCAGGACCGCCTCGCTGCGGGACAGAAAGATCCCCGCGCGGCGCCGGCGTATCGAGGTCGTTCGGTCCGAGCCGCGAGGCGACACGCAGCGGCGGCCAGACGCCCTCGAGGCGTTTGCCGTTCGGCAGGCCGATCCAGGCGGGCGGGAGGGCGATCTCCTGCTCCGCTCCGGGTGCCCCGGCGCACGCAGACCCGAGGCACTGCAGCGTGAACCGGTACTGCACCGTGGCACGCCTGTGAATCGTGGTCCGGGCGACGATCCGGTAGGGCGTGAATCGCGCGTTCACCCTCGACCCCACCGGTACCTCGACCGTGGCGATCACCGGCTGACCGAAGAGGTGCGTGCGCGGTGTCAGGCTCGCCTGGATCTGCGGCCGGTGCGTAGCATCCCTACGGAACGCGCCCGGCAGGACGAGGGCAGCGGCGACCGCGAGCCCGGAGAGGCACAGTGCAACCCACGCCGCGACGCGCCAGTAGCTCAGGCGGTCCATGTGAGTCCGTTCCGCCGCGCGGTCGCCCACAGCAGGAGCGCCTCGAAGATCGACTCCGGCTCGGCGCTCTCGAGCACGACCGGTTCGAGGCCGAGGTCCTCGAGACGTCCGATGATGCTCTCGAAGCGCGCCTCGTTCGCCTCGCGGCGTGCCGCCGTCTCGGCGGAGGTCAGCCGCACCGGCAGCATGTTGCCGGCCGTATCGGCGAGCGGGACGGAGACGCCCGCGATGTCGGGAAAGCTGCGCTCCCAGGTCGGGTCCTGGACGACCACCGGGACGACGTCCCAGCTCCGGGCGGCCGCGTCGATCCAGGCGTCCTCCGACGGGAAGGCGAGAAAGTCCGAGACGAGGAAGACGATGCTGCCCGGGCCGAGCGCCCGCGGCACACGGTCAGCCGAAAGTCCGGCGAGCCGGACGAGCTGCGCGCGCTTCCGCTGAGCGCTCGCGGCGATCACACGGTCGACCTCCGCGACGACCGCCGGCTTGTGCAGCCAGGGGAGGCCGGCCGGGTGCAGCGCCATGGTCGGGCTCGGGTCGACGACCAGGCCGACGCCCACGCGCTCCTCCGCGAGATGCTCGCGCACGATCAGGACGTCACGGTCGCCGACCGACGAGAGCCGTGCCGTCGCGTGTCGGTCGATGCGCCGGAGGTCGTCGCCGGGCAGGTAGAGCCGGGAACCGACCGGGTCGGAACGGCCTCCGCGGCGGAGCGACGGCGCGTCGCCGAACGGCAGCCCGACGATCCTGCGGCGGGGCAGCAGGGGGACGACGGGATCCGTGCTCAGAGAGCCCGGGGCCGCGGCGCGAGCTCGAGGCAGCATTCCCAGAGCTGCTGGAGCGCCTCCTCGCGCCCCAGCTTGCGGATCGTCGCCAGGTACGAAGGTGCGAAGACGATTCGGTGGGTGATCACGGGCATGAAGAGGAGCTCGACGTCTTCGGGGATGACGTACGTCCGTCCCTCGAGGAGCGCCCACGCGCGCGCCGCGCGCTCCAGTGCCAACGACCCCCGGACGGACGCGCTGAGCGCGATCGTCTCCAGCTGTCGCGTCGCGCCGACGAGCCCCACGATCCACCGCTGGATCAGCTCGTCGACGTGGACGTTCCCGACCGCGTCCTGGAGCCTCCGGACCTCCGCCGTCGAGACGACGGGCCGGAGCGAGCCGAGCGGATGGCCGTGCCGCTGGTCGCGGACGATCGCGAGCTCCTCCTCGGGGGTCGGATAACCGAGCGAGATGCACATCAGGAAACGGTCGAGCTGCGCCTCGGGCAGCGGGAAGGTCCCTTCGTGCTCGATCGGGTTGTCGGTCGCGAGCAGGAGGAACGGCTGCGGAAGGGGTCGCGTCTCGCCGTCGACCGTCACCTGCACCTCCGCCATCGGCTCGAGCAGCGCCGACTGCGTCTTCGGCATCGCGCGGTTCACCTCGTCGAGCAGCACGACGTTCGCGAAGATCGGGCCCGGGCGGAACTCGAAGTCGCGCGTCTTCTGGTTGTAGATCGAGAGACCCGTGACGTCGGTCGGCTGCAGGTCGGGCGTGCACTGGATCCGGCCGACGGTTGCGCCCTTGATGCTCTGGGCGATCGCTCGGGCGAGGACGGTCTTCGCCGTCCCCGGCACGTCTTCGATCAGGACGTGTCCCCGGCAGGCGAGAGTCGCGAGGACGAGCCGCACCTCTTGCTGCTTGCCGCGCACGACGAGCTCGACGTTCTCGAGCAGCCGGGCGGCGGTGTCCGTCACGTCCCTGGAGCGGGCGGCCTGCCGAACGGCCGCTACCGCCGCGCGCTCCGTCCCGGACCCGTTCGTCTCGGGACGGGTCTTCGGGCTAGCGGTGTACCGCTGCGCCATTGACGAGAGAATAGCCCGAGTTTCTGACCCAAGAAACACGCCGGAGCTCGCAGGGGGTCGGCGGGTACGATTGGACACGTGGCGGTGACGACACGTCCGAGGCTCGATGCGGCCCAGCTGCGGGCCGACTTCGCCGTCTTCGACCACCCGGTTCACGGGAAGCCGCTCGCGTTCCTCGACTCCGCCGTCACCTCCCAGAAGCCGCGGCAGGTTCTGGACGCGATGCGCGAGTTCTACGAGACGTCGTACTCCAACGTGCACCGGGGGGTCTACACACTCTCGGAGCGGGCGACCGAGGGCTACGAGGGGGCGCGCGAGAAGGTTCGCGCATTCATCAACGCGAGCTCGACGCGCGAGGTGATCTTCACCCGTCAGGCGACCGAGGGGCTCAACCTCGTCGCGTATGCCTGGGGGCTCGACAACCTCGGGCCCGGCGGCCTCGCGCTCGTGACGGAGCTCGAGCACCACTCGAACTTCGTCCCCTGGCAGCAGATCGCCAAGCGGACGGGAGCGGAGTTCCGGATGATCCCGATCGACGACCAGGGCGAGCTGCGGCTGGACCGGGTCGACGACGTGGTCGGCGACCTGCGCGTCAGGGTGGTCGCGGCGAACCTCGTCTCGAACTCGCTCGGAACGATCAACCCGATCGAGCGGCTGGCGGCGTGGGCCCACGAGCGCGGCGCGATCATGGTCGTCGACGCCGCCCAGGCCGCGCCGCACCGGCGGATCGACGTCCAGGCGCTCGGCGCCGACTTCGTCGCATTCTCGTCGCACAAGATGTGCGGGCCGACGGGGGCCGGGGTGCTCTGGGGGCGGCGAGAGCTGCTCGAGGCAATGTCGCCCTTCAACTACGGCGGCTCGATGATCCGCTCGGTGAAGGTCGAGGACACGCAGTGGAACGAGCTGCCCTACAAGTTCGAGGCTGGTACGCCCGCGATCGCTGAAGCGTATGGACTGGGGGTCGCGATCGACTACCTCCAAGCGATCGGGCTCGAGGCGATCGAGGAGCACGAGCACGAGCTCGCCGTCTACGCGCTGGAGCGGCTCTCCGAGCTGCCGTTCGTCACCGTCTACGGTCCCCCGCCGGACCGTCGCGTCGGACTCGTCTCCTTCAACGTGGACGGCGTCCACCCCCACGACGTCGCGCAGGTGCTCGACTGGGAGGGGATCGCGATTCGGGCCGGCCATCACTGCTGCCAGCCGCTGATGTCACGCCTGGGTGTCGCGGCAACGAATCGGGCGAGCTTCTACCTCTACACCATCCGGGACGAGATCGACCGGCTCATCGCGGGTTTGCGCAAGACTAAGGAAGTGCTGGGATGAGGAGATTCCGCTGAGCGAGTTCGACCAGCTCTACAGAGAGGTGATCCTCGACCACTACAAGAACCCGCGCGGGCACGGGGTGATGGAGGGCGCCGATGCCGAGGCGGAGGGGCAGAACCCGCTCTGCGGCGACGAGGTCTCGATGTACGTCGCGTTCGGCGAGGACGGCGACACGATCGACGACGTGATGTTCTCCGGCCGCGGGTGCGCGATCTCCCAGGCGGCGACCTCGATGCTGACCGAGATGGTCAAGGGTCGGAAGGCGAGCGAGGTCGCGGCGATGCCGAAGGAGGATCTGCTCGAGGAGATCGGGATCCCGCTGACGCCGGTGCGGCTGAAGTGCGCGATTCTCGGGCTGACGACGCTGAAGCTCGCGCTGCACAAGGGCAGGGGCACGCCGCTCCCTGAGGGCCTCGCCGAGCTGGACGAGCTCGAGCTGCGCTAGTCCGGTGGCCGAGCTCGACGTCTGCCCGGTGGAGGAGCTGCCGCCGGGTGAGGTGAAGATCGTCCACGCGGGGCTCCTCTCGATCGGCGTCTACAACCTCGACGGCGAGTACTACGCGATCGAGGATCGCTGCTCGCACGACGACGGCCCACTCTGCGAGGGCGACTTCGACGCAGAGATGGGGGTCGTCATCTGCCCGCGGCACGGTTCGAACTTCGACATCAGGAGCGGGCGCGCCCTGACGCTGCCCGCCTACCTGCCCGTCGCCGTCTTCCCGGTCCGGGTCGTGGACGGAATTATCAAGCTGGAGGTGTAGGGGCCCCGCGGACCTTGCCGGCGGGCCCCGCCCGTGCGCTCGACGCCGGGCAGCACGGGGCGTATCATCGCGCTGCCGTCAGTCCCGAAGGAGGCCACATGAGCCTGATCTCACTCGCGTCCGTCCGCGCGCTGCAGGAGGACGCCGTCGCCGAGGGGAGGGCGCGCCCCGGCCGCATTCCCGACGCCGCCGACGCCCAGCAGCGGATCGTCGGCCAGCTCGTCGCGTTCATTCCTGCGGAGCCGGTGACGCTGTTCATTGCCGTCCTTGCCGCCGTCGGCCCGGAGAGCGACAGCTGGGTGCGCTGGACGCTGCTCGGAGTCGTCGCCGGGCTCGCCCCGCTCTGGGTCGAGATCCACTACCTGCAGCGGGCGCGCTCCCGTCGCGCGCGTCGCAGGCTGCCCCTGTTCGAGATGCTCGCCGGTGTGGTCGCGTTCACGGCGTGGTCGACCTCGTTGCCCGGCTCGCCGTGGTCTGACATCGGCGGCTTCACCGCGCGATGGGGCCTCCTCGTCGCGCTCCTCGCCGCGGGCGCGTTGCTCACGGTCAGCGAGCTCCGCGAGGCGCTCGCGCGGGGCCGCCCGCGTCGGACCCAGGCGGCCACGTCCTGATTCCCTCGGCGGCCCGTCTTTCACAACCAGTGTCTGGCAATGAAGGTGCAACGGTTGTGGAACTCCGCGTCCGCCGAAGGTCCTGGCCTAATCTGGGCCCGTGCTCGACGACAAGGTGCGCGCCGTGCTCGAGCGGCTCGAGCTGGAGGATGCTGCCGAGCGCGAGCAAGGTGTCGCGCGTGAGCGACGCTCTCGCGCGGTCACGCCGACGACCGGCCGGTTCCTCTTCTCGCTCGTCGCGCCCCAGAACGCCTGCGAGGTGCTCGAGGTCGGCGGCTCACGTGGCTACTCCGCGATCTGGCTGGCCGCCGGAGCACGCATCCTCGGCGGGCGCGTGCTCTCGATCGAGCACGATCCCGAGAAGTGCGAGGCCTGGCGCCGCAACGTCGCGGAGGCCGGGCTCGAAGAGTGGGCCGAGGTCGTCGAGGGCGACGCGTTCGAGGAGCTGATAGGGATCGTAGACATCTTCGACGTCGTCTTCATCGACGCCGAGAAGGAGGACTACCAGCCCCTCTTCGTGCTCGCGCGTCAGAAGCTCGAGCCCGGCGGACTCGTCGTCGCCGACAACGTCCTCTCCCACGAGGAGACGCTCGGCGCCTACTCCCGAGCACGCCAGGCGGACCCGACGCTCGTCAGCGTGACAGTTCCGCTCGACCGCGGTCTCGAGATCAGCGCTGTCCTGAGTGACCCGCTAGAGTGAGAACATCCGCGGAAAGGAGGTGGTCCGACTTGAGCGATGACAGTACGGGCAGTGGAGGTGCCGGCCGGTAGGGGCGTGTCCCCGGACCTGAAGAGGGGAATCGCCTAGCCAGCGTAGGGGACTTCGCTGGAAGTCGTGAGCGCCGCCGCCCGGTCCGTGAGACCGTGGGCGGCTGGAAGCGCCCCCACCAATACAGGTCGGTATCGGATTCGAGGGCCGCTCCGCGCGGCCCTCGATCTTTTTTGGGCACAGCCCGCGTCGCGGGCGCACGGTCTTTCTCAGCCCTTCAGGTCGAGTCGTAGCCCTTGCGAGCAGCACGATGAGCCTGCGCGTGCGGCCACCTTGGCTCAGGCGACGCGGCGAAGCTGCTCGTCGAGCGAGAGCACGCTGAGCCCGAACGTCTCCAGCGCGGGCCCCATGTCGCAGACGCTGTCGCCGGCCTCGATCATCCTCACCTGGTCGCGGGTGATCGGCGGCCGGGGGAGCCACTCGACGAGCGCAGCCGCGGGCTGCACGATCGCCGTCGGGATGTTCGCCCGAGCACGACGCTTCCCGAGCACCTTGGCGATCCGCTCGTAGAGCTCGTTCCAGGTCACGGCGTCGGGACCGCCCAGCTCGAACGTCCGGTTCGCGGCCTCGGGCAGGTCGACCCCCTTCGCGAAGAACGCGGCCACGTCCTCCCCCCAGATCGGCTGCAACCGGCGCTTGCCGTCGCCGATCACGGGAGTGAGCGGCAGCCACCGCACCTGGCGGACGAGGGTCGGCAGCACGCCGCCGTCGCGGCCGAAGACGAAGCTGGGCCGGAAGATCACGTGCTCGAGTCCGGACTCCTTCACCGCGAGCTCCATCGCCCACTTTGCCGCGTAGTACGGCGTCAGCTCCTTCGTCTCGTCGCTCGCGCCGAGCGCGCTCATCAGGACGAACCGGCGCACGCCGGCGTCCTTGGCGGCCGCGACCAGGTCCTGCGTGCCGCGCGTCATCACGCGTTCGAACTCCGAGCGCCGCCCGGTGATGATCGCGACGAGGTGGATGACGACGTCGCAGCCGGCGACGGCACGCCGGAGCGTGGCCGCGTCCGTGACGTCGCCACGGGCGAGCTCGCACCCCCACGTGGACAGCGTCTCGGCCCGGCTCGGCTCGCGAACGAGGCAGCGAACGTCGCGGCTCCCGGCGCGCAGGGCGTGCGCGATCTTCCGGCCGACGAACCCGGTTCCCCCCGTCAGCAGGATCAAGCCACCGCCTCCGCTCCGCGGAGCCGGTGGCTAGGAGACCCCACCGCCCGGCCGTACACTGCCACCTTTCTAGCGCAAATTCACGAAGTGAAGTTGCGCCAGTAGCGGCTGGGCGTCGGGCCCTGCTGGCCCTGGTACTTCGACCCGAGCCCGTCGCTCCCGTACGGAGCCGACGCCGGCTCGGAGAGCTGGACGAACGACAGCTGCCCGATCTTCATCCCGTGGTAGATCGTGATCGGGAGGTTCGCCACGTTGGAGAGCTCGAGCGTCACATGGCCGTTCCAGCCGGGGTCGATGAAGCCGGCGGTCGAGTGAATCAGCAGCCCCAGCCTCCCTAGACTGCTCTTTCCCTCCAGGCGGGCGACCAGATCGTCCGGCAGCTTGATGCGCTCCAAGGTCGAGCCGAGTACAAACTCGCCCGGGTGGAGGATGAACGGCTCGCCGTCGATCTCGACCAGCTCGGTCAGGTCCTCCTGCTCCTGCTTGACGTCGATGTACGGGTAGCGCGAGTTCCGGAACACACGGAAGAAGCGGTCGACGCGGACGTCGACGCTCGAAGGCTGGAGCAGTGCCGCGTCGTAGGGTTCGATCTCGATCCGGCCCTCGTCGAGCAGCCGCTGGATCGTCCGGTCGGAGAGAACCACGCCGGCGATTCTACGGCCGGCCGGGGGTGGCGCCCGCAGACGGCTGAGATATCGTGAGGTCGTGGCCGTAACGCGCTCGATCGAGCTTCGCACCGCCCTGCCCGGGCCGCGCTCGCAGGCGATCCTCGCGCGGAAGCAAGCCGCCGTCGCGGGTCCCCTCGAGCTGACCTTCCCGATCGTCGCCGCCGACGCCCACGGCGTGACGCTCACCGATGTCGACGGGAACACCTTCATCGATTTCACCGGCGGAGTCGGGTGCCTGAACGTCGGACACTCGCACCCGAAGGTCGTCGCCGCAGCGCACGCGCAGCTCGATCGCTTCACCCACACCGACTTCACCGTCGTCGCCTACGAGCCGTACGTGGCGCTCGCCGAGCGCCTGGTCGTGCGGGTGCCGATCGCGGGCCCGGCGAAGGCGGCGTTCTTCAGCGCCGGGACCGAGGCAGTCGAGAACGCGGTCAAGTTCGCGCGCGCGTACACGAAGCGCCCGGCAGTGATCGCGTTCGAGGGCGGCTTTCACGGGCGCACGCTGCTCGCGCTCTCGCTGACGTCGAAGACCCATCCCTACAAAGCGGGACTCGGTCCCTTCTCGCCGGAGATCTACCGCGTTCCGTTCGCGCAGGAGTACCGCGGCCCCGACACACAGACCGCGCTCGCGGCCCTCGAGCGCACGCTGATTACGCAGGTCGCGGCCGAGACCGTCGCCGCGATCGTGATCGAGCCGATCCAGGGCGAGGGCGGTTTCGTCGTTGCGCCGCCTGAGTTCCTGGCCGGCGTCCGCCGGATCTGCGACGACAACGGCATCGTCCTCATCGTCGACGAGGTCCAGACGGGCTTCGGCCGCACCGGGAGGCTCTTCGCAATCGAGCACTACGACGTCGAGCCTGACCTGATCACGTTTGCGAAGTCGATCGCCGCCGGGCTGCCGCTCTCGGGCGTGATCGGCAAGGCCGAGATCATGGACGCGCCGGGCAGGAACGCAGTCGGCGGCACGTATGTCGGCAACCCGGTTGCCCAGGCGGCTGCGCTCGCGGTGCTCGACGTGATCGACGAGGAGGGTCTCGTCGAGCGCGCCGTAGCGATCGGGGAGACCATGCGGGCGCGGATGCAGGAGTGGCAGGGACGCTTCCCGGAGGTCGGCGACGTGCGCGGGCTCGGCGCGATGCTCGCGACCGAGCTCGTCCACGACCGCGAGTCGAAGGACCCGGCGCCGGAACTCGTCGCGGGGGTGTGCGAGGAGGCGTTCCGCAACGGCCTGCTGCTCCTGAGCGCAGGGATCTACTCGAACGTCGTCCGCGTGCTCGTACCGCTGACGATCGCGGACGGTGAGCTCGACGAGGCACTCGAGGTCTGGGAACAGGCGCTCGGGCACGTGCTCGCCGCCTAGCAGCGGCGGCGTTGGGAAATCGGCCAAACTGCGGCCGATGAATGGCGAGCTGATCGCAGAGCGTTACGAGCTCGAGGAGCTCGTCGGCAAGGGCGGGATGTCGAGCGTCTACCGCGCCAAGGACCGCCTGCTCGAGCGGACGGTCGCGATCAAGCTGCTGCACGAGCATTACTCGCGCGACGACGACTACGTCGAGCGCTTCCGCCGCGAGGCGCGGGCCGCGGCGCAGCTCTCGCACCCGAACATCGTCACCGTGATCGACCGCGGCGAGGACGGGGGCCGGCAGTTCATCGTCTTCGAGTACATCGACGGCCAGAACCTGAAGCAGCTCGTCGAGAGCAAGGGCCGGCTGCCGGTCCGAACGGCACTGGAACTCGGGATCGAGATCGGCCGGGCGCTTGCCTTCGCGCACGAGAGCGGGCTCGTCCACCGCGACGTGAAGCCGCAGAACGTGCTGCTCGGGAACGGCGAGGTCAAGGTCACCGACTTCGGGATCGCGCGCTCGGCGGACGTCAAGCACGGGCTGACCCAGACCGGGACGGTGCTCGGGACGAGCGACTACATCGCCCCTGAGCAGGCGAGCGGCCAGCCGGTGAGCGTGCTCAGCGACGTCTACTCGCTCGGGGTCGTCATCTACGAGCTGCTCGCGGGCGAGCCTCCCTACAAGGGTGACAACTTCCTCGCCGTCGCGATGCGACATGTCAACGATCCGGTGCCGAGCATCGCCGAGGCGAGGCCGGACGTCCCGCTCCGGCTCGACGCTGCGCTCCGTCGCGCGATGGCGAAGCGCTCCGAGGAGCGCTTCCCCTCGATGGCCGACTTCGTCAACGAGCTCGAGGGCGTGCTCGAGGGCCTCGGCCAGCCGGACTCGGATCGGACGGTGATCATGCCGCCGACCGCGCCGGCGCGTCCTCGCCGCCGCTCGCGACGCCGGCGGGCCGCGCCGTGGATCGTGCTGTTGGTCGGTCTCGCGTTGATCGGCGGTGCGCTCGGCGCGTACCTCGCGCTTCGCGACAACGGCTCGGGCGGAGACGGCGGCGGGACGAGCGGGCCGATCCACCTCGTCGCGTCGAACGCCTACGACCCTGAGGGCGACGGCCAGGAGAACGATCAGCTCGTCGCCAACTCGACCGACGGCGACCCGGCCACCGACTGGCATACCGAGCACTACAACACCGCCGAGTTCGGCAACCTGAAGAGCGGCGTCGGTCTCGTCCTCGACGCCGCGACGGCGGTCAAGCCGGGCTCGTTGACGATCAGGACCGACATGCCGGGGTTCACAGCGGACATCAAGGCGGGCGCGTCCTCGAACGGGCCGTTCGACACCGTGTCGAGCTCGATAGAGGTCGGGCCGCGCACTACGTTCCGGCTCTCGGTCGACCCCGCGCGGCGGTACTTCCTGATCTGGATCACGAGGCTTCCGGCGGACACGCTGCGCGCGGCGGTCACCGAGGTCACGATTCCGTAGACTCCGCAGGTGCGGCTGAGCAAGGACTCGAAGGTCGCTGCCATGGCGCGTGTGCCGCTCTTCTCGCGTTGCTCGAAGGGCGAGCTCGCGCGGATCGCGCAGCTCGCGGACGAGGTCGACCTGCCCGCGGGCAAGTCGCTGACCAAGGAGGGCGCGGCCGGCCGCGAGTTCTTCGTCCTCCTCGAAGGCACGGCCGAGGTACAGCGGGGCGGGAAGTGGATCTCGACGATGCGCGGCGGCGACTTCTTCGGCGAGATCGCGCTCGTCACGAACGTCCCGCGGACGGCGACCGTGAAGACGACCTCCCCCGTCCACGCGCTCGTGATCACCGATCGCGCGTTCCGCGAGCTCCTGCGGGACTCGCCCGTGATCCAGGGCAAGGTCCTCGAGGCGGTCGCAGCCCGCCTCGTCGCTTCGCTGTAGCTAATACCTGAGCCGGGAGCGCCGCTCGCGGCGCTCGAGGGCGAGGTCGATCGCGCGCTCGAGCAGCTCGGCGTAGGGAACCCCGGAGGCCTCGAAGAGCTTTGCGTAGACGCTCGTCGCGGTGAACCCCGGCATCGTGTTCAGCTCGTTGACGAGCACCTCGCCGTCGTCGCGGACGAAGCAGTCGACGCGGGCGATCCCCTCGCACTCGGTCGCGACGAAGGCCTGCACCGCGAGCTGCTGGACGCGGAGGGTCTGCTCGCCGGTGATACGTGCCGGGACGACGAGGTCCATCTCGCCCTCCTCGTACTTCGCCTGCCAGTCGTACCACTCGTTGTGCGTGACGACGATCTCGCCGACGAGCGAGGCGACCGGCTCTCGGTTGCCGAGGACGCCGACCTCGACCTCGACCCCCGAGACGAACTCCTCGACGAGCACCTTCTCGTCGTGCTCGAACGCGAGCGCGACGGCGGCGCGGAGCTCGTCCTCGTCGTGCGCCTTCGTGATCCCGACCGAGGATCCGAGCCGAGCCGGCTTGACGAAGACCGGATAGCCGAACGGGTTCTCCGCCGGGGCGCCCCAGGTTTCCGGCCGGGCGTCGCCGGCTTCGCCGGCGACGATCCCAGCCGCACGCAGCGTCAGGTTGCGGCTCACCGGGATCCTCTGGTCGCGCATCACGACCTTGAACAGGTCCTTGTCCATGCAGAGCGCGGAGGCCGCCACGCCGGCACCGACGTACGGCACGTCGGCCATCTCGAGGACGCCCTGGAGCGCGCCGTCCTCGCCGAACGGCCCGTGGAGGATCGGCAGCACGACCTCGACCTCGCCGAGCGTCGCCGCGACCGCGCCCGACGTGGCCGGAAGCGGCAGCTGTGGACGTGAACGCGCTCGATCAGAGACCGGGTTTCTTCCCGGCGTCGCCACGACGAGCTCCTTGGGCACGTGGCCGGAGCCGAGCGACCAGCGGCCGTCGCGGCCGATCTCGACCGCGACTACTTCGTAGCGCTCGGGGTCGAGCGCGGCGATCACCGACTGCGCCGAGGCGAGCGAGATCGGGTGCTCCGAGGAGCGGCCGCCCATCAGGACGGCGACGCGCCGCCGGGTCATGGCGTCTGCTGGGGCGTGTCCGTGGACGACGTCACGGTCGGCGCGACCGGCGTCGGCGCCTCGGTCGTCGTGGTCGTCGCCTGCGTCGTCGTCGGCTGCGTCGCCGCCGGCGGCGGCGCGACATAGTGGCCGACGGTGATCGTCACCGTCGACCCCGGCTTCGCCGACTCGCCCGGCCCCGGGGTCTGCGTCAGGACGACGCCGTCCAGCGAGGGGTCGTCGGTGTCCTGGACGTCGACCACGACCTTGAAGTCCGAGTTCCGCAGGGTCGCGATCGCGTCGGGCCGGCTGAAGCTCGTCACGTCGGGCACCGCAGCCTCGCGGGGTCCCTTCGAGACGAAGAGCGTGATCGTCGACCCCGGGGCGATGAGCGAGTTCGCCGGCGGGTCCATCTGGACGACGATCCCCTTCGGATCGTTCGACTCGACGTCGCGGCGCGCGACGGCGAACCCGGCACCCTGGAGCATGCCCGCGGCCGACTCGAACGGCGAGCCGACGACCGGCGGTACGCCGACAGGCTTCGGCCCCTGCGAGACGTTGATTCGTACGTTCTCGCCCTTGATCAGGCGCGAGCCCGCCTTCGGGAACTGACCTGTGACAGTGCCCGAGTCCTTCGCGGAGTGAACGTAGTAGACCTTGGCCTTCAGGCCCTTCTCGGTCAGGGTGGCGACGGCGTCCGTCGCCTGTTTCCCGATCACGCCCGGCACCGACACCTTCGGTTTGCCGGTCGACACGAAGATTCGGACTACCCACCCCTTGTCCCGCCGCTCGCCGGCGCCGGGATCCTGCCGGATCACCCGGCCCTCCTCGACCGAGTTGGACGGCTGCCGGATGATCTTGTACCCCAGGTCGGCCGCCTTCAGCTTGTCCACGGCCAGCCGCTCGACCGACCCTGCGACCAGAGGTACCGCCACCGGCTTCGTCTGGTTCAGCTGGTCCTGGATCTTGGTGTAGACGTACCAGCCGCCGACGATCGCCGCGGCGACGAGCAACACCGCAAGCAGCCACGGCCAGAACGACCGACGGAGGGGCTCGTCGTACTCGTAGAAGCCGGTCGGGCGCGAGTACGGAGGTGGCGGCGCGGCCGGCGGCGGCGCCACGGTCAGGCGCCGCGTGATCGCGGTCGGTGCCCTGGCGAGCGTCGCCGCGCCTGCGCCGCGCAGGACCTGTGTCGCCGCCTCCTCGGTCTCGGGGGAGACCGTCTGGCCGCGCGAGGCCCGGGCGAGGTCGGCGTCCATCTCGTCAGCGCTCTGGTAGCGGTCGGCGGGATCTTTGGCGAGCGCGCGCAGCACGATCGAGTCGAGCTCGTGCGGTACCTCACGGCGCTTCTCGGAGGGCGGCAACGGCGTCGACGAGAGGTGCTTCATCGCGATCTCGAGCGGCGTGTCGCCGGTGAACGGAACCGAGCCGGTCAGCATCTCGTAGAGCACGATCCCGACCGAGTAGATGTCGGAGGCGGGTGTGACCGGCGCGCCCTTCGCCTGCTCGGGCGAGAGGTACTGCGCCGTCCCGATGATCGAGCCGGTCTCGGTCATCTGGCTCGTTCCCGAGCGTGCGATCCCGAAGTCGGTCACCTTCAGGCGGCCGTCGGGCGCGACGAGGACGTTGTGCGGCTTGATGTCGCGGTGGACGATCCCGTGACGGTGCGCGAAGCCGAGCGCGGCCAGGATCTGGCGCGCGTAGTCGATCGCGACCGGCAGGGGAGTCGGTCCCCGTGTGATCAGGAGCTCCTTGAGGGTGCGACCCTCGAGGTACTCCATCGCGATGTAGTAGGTGCCCTCGGCCTGACCCCGATCGTAGATCGAGACGATGTTCGGGTGCGACAGGCCAGCTGCGTTCTTCGCCTCGCGGCGGAAGCGCTCGACGAACTGCTCGTCCTGCGAGTGCCGCTCGTCGAGCATCTTGATCGCGACGCTCCGGCCGAGCTCCTGGTCCTCGGCCAGGTAGACGTTCGCCATTCCGCCTGTGCCCAGCTTGCGCACGACGCGGTAGCGGCCGTCGAAGACCTGGTCGATCAGGGTGTCGGGGGCCGCCATCCTCTCCCGCTACAGGTTACGTCCGGCCTCGGAGCAGCGCTTGGATGATTTGCTTCGCGATCGGCGCGGCGGTGCGACCGCCGACGCCTTGCTGGTTCTCGAGGTAGACCGCGACGGCGACCTTCGGCGCGTTCGCCGGCGCGAACGCGAGGAACGAGGTGGTGTTCACGTGGTTGGCCCCTGTCTCGGCCGTGCCTGTCTTCCCGGCGACGGGGACCCCGGGAATCTGAGCGGCGGTGCCGGTGCCCGACTCGACGACCTTCTCCATCATCCGGGTCAGCGTCGCCGCGGTCTGCGGGGAGACGGCCCGCGAGAGCTGGTGCGGGCGGGTGCGGGACACGGTCCCGCCGCCCGGGGCGGTGATCTTCTCGACCGTGTAGGGGCGCATGACGACGCCGCCGTTCGCGATCCCGGCGACGACCATCGCCATCTGCAGCGGCGTGACCTGCAGGCGCTCCTGGCCGAACGCGAGGCGGCCCGGGTCGACCTGGTTCGGATCGCGCGGGCGGAAGAGCTTGCCGTGGTCGTACAGGCCGCTCGGGACCCGCTCGCTCGAGGGCGTCTCGAGCGGCGGCTCGGAGTAGAAGCCGAACCGCCTCGCGTAGTCGAGCACCCTCAGCGGGCCGAGCCGTTTCCCGATCTCGCAGAAGACCGCGTTGATCGAGTGCTCGAGCGCGGTCGTGAAGTCGACGTGCCCGAACACCTCCGGGCCGCTCTGGTCGGCGAAGTTCGAGACCCTCTTCCCGTACTCCTCGCAGTAGCCCTTGTCGTCGAAGGTCGAGTCGGCGTTGTAGACGCCGCTGTCGAGCGCTGCCGCCGCGGTGACGACCTTGAACGTCGAGCCGGGCGTGTACAGGCCGTCGGTCGCGCGGTTGACGAGCGGGGCCGGGTTCTGGCATCGCGCGGCGCTGGCGCGCCGCGCGATCGCGCCGAAGCGGCCCTCGACGAGGCGCGGGTCGTAGGTCGGCGTCGAAGCCATCACGAGCACGCGGCCGGTGCTCGGCTCCAGCGCGACAGCGGCGCCGCAGTTGCCGTCGAGCGCGTTCAGCGCGACCCGCTGGGCGTCGGGCCGGATCGTCAGCATCAGGTTGTTGCCGGTCACGGTCGCGCCCTTCAGCCGGTCGAGCGTGCGCCGCAGGACCGTGTTCAGGTGCGAGTTCGACGCCGTCAGGTAGGCGTTCATCGAGCGCTCGAGACCCGCGCGAGAGCGCGACTGCGTCGAGTAGCCCACGACCTGTGAGGCGAGATCGCCGGCCGGGTAGCGGCGGAAGTAGAGCGTCTGCCCCTTGGTCTTCACCGCCCTGCGCGCGGCGAGGAGCGAGCCGTCCGCGGCGTAGATCAGACCGCGCCTGACGGTGAACTGCGCGACGCGCTGGATCGCGTTGTCCTGGCGGGCCTCGAGCCCGCCGACCGCCCAGGCCTGCCAGTAGGTCGTGCCGACGATCAGGGACGCCAGGAGCACCAGCGCGACGATCGTCACCCGTTGGATCTGCTTGTTCATCGCGGCTCGTTCGCCCGGTTGGAGACGAGGAGGAGCCCGGCCAGGAGGACGAAGTTGGCGACGATGCTCGACCCCCCGTAGCTGATGAACGGCAGCGTGATCCCGGTCAGCGGCGACTCACGCAGGAGCCCGCCGACGTTGATGAACGTCTGCAGCGCGAAGGCGAAGGTCAGTCCGGCAGCGAGCAGCTTCGAGAACCCGTCCCGGGCGAGAACGGCAACCCGGAACCCGCGCAGGACGAAGACCATGTACCCGAGCAGCAGCGCGGAGATGCCGATCAGCCCGAGCTCCTGCGCGAGCGCGGAGTAGATGAAATCGCTGTTCGCGTACGGAATCAGGTCGGTCCCGCCGGTGGTCGTGAACGTGCCGCGGCCGAAGCCGGTGCCGCCGAAGTGCCCGTTGGCGATCGAGTAGGCACCCTGCACGGTCTGGTAGCAGGCGCCGTGCACGTCGTCCCACGGGTGCAGCCAGCAGTCGATCCGCTCCTGGACACGCGTGATGCTCGAGTAGGCGACCGCAGCGCCTCCGAGGAAGAGGCCGAGCCCGATCGCGACGAAGAGCACCCGGCCTGTCGCCACGTACAGCATTGCGAGGAAGATTCCGAAGTAGAGGAGCGCGCTGCCGAGATCGTTGGTCTCGACGATCACGAGCATCGCGGCGCCCCAGATCAGGAGCAGCGGTCCGAAGTCCTTCAGGCGTCCCTGGGCGAGCACCTCGCGCTTCTCGCGCAGGTAGCCGGCGAGGAAGACGATCAACGCGATCTTGGCCAGCTCGCCGGGCTGGAACTGCAGCGGCCCGACCTTCACCCACAGGCGTGCGCCGTTGATCCTCGTCCCGATCACGGGCAGCGCGGGCAGGACGAGCAGGCCGACCGCGGAGAGGCCGAAGAGGTACTTGTAGCTCTCCAGCACGCGGAAGTCCGTTCGGAGCAGGAGCAGCGTTACCGAGAACACGGCCACGCCGACGACGATCCAGAACCCCTGGCGGAACGCGTCGCTCGGACGGAGGCGGTAGATCTCGGTCAGCCCGACGGCGGTCAGCAGGCCGGTGAGCGGGAGCACGTACGGATCGGCCCACGGTACGGCGATGCGCGTCACCCCGTGTGCGGCCATGTACAGGCCGAGAAAGATCAGCGCGTACGAGACCGAGCCGGCGGAGATCACGTCCTGCCGCGCGATGTAGACGCTGGCGAAGCCGAGCGCGGTCAGGATCCCGACCGCCACCAGGTTGGCGAGCTCCCGGTTCCTGGTGCTCATCTACGGGCTAGGGGACGACCTCGTCCTCGTACTGCTTGACCGCCCGCAGCGCCGCGTCGTAGCTCCTCAGGTCGTGGCCGAAGAGTTTCCGCCGCTCGGCCCGGGAGAGCTCGCCCGCGAGCACTGGGCTCTCGTAGCGCAGGCGGTAGAGGCGGACGCTGCCGGCGATGTCCCACGGAAAGCCCTGGTACACAGCGATCTTCCCGTTCGGCTCGGCGCCGACGAAATATGACCGCGAGAGCGACCAGACGACGAGTGCGGCGAGGACTACCACGAGCGCCGTGGAGCCGACGATCACCGCCGTTCGCGACACGCGCCGGTGCCCGGCGTGGTCGCGACCGTCCCGGCGGGCCAGTGCCTCGAGCTCGGCGCGGGTCATCACCGACGTCTCGTCGATCGTCGGCACCCCCTCGAGCCCGGAGAGTGTCTCCTCGTCGGCCGCCGGCTCGGCCTCGGCGGCGAGCGGCAGCGTCGCCGTGTCTTCGCGGGCGACGCCGCTCTCGCCGATCTCGAAGAGGACGATCGTGATGTTGTCCTCGCCGCCGCCCTCGTTGGCGGCGTCGACGAGTGCGCGGACCGCCTTGTCGAGATTCGCGCGGTGGCGCTGGACAATCTCGCGGATCGATTCGTCGGCGACCATCGTCGTCAGCCCGTCGGAGCAGAGCATGAAGACGTCGCCGGGGCGGGCGTCGACCGAGAAGGTGTCCACGTCGACGTCCGGGTCGGTGCCGACCGTTCGCGTGATCACCGACCGCTGCGGGTGCACGTCGGCCTCCTCAGGCGTGAGCTTGCCGCTGCGGACGAGCTCGGCGACGAGCGAGTGGTCCTCGGTCAGCTGCTCGAGCTGCCCGTCCCGGATCCGGTAGGCGCGTGAGTCGCCGACGTGACCGATCTGCACGGTGCCGTCCTCGACGAGCGCTGCCGTGATCGTCGTCCCCATGCCCGAGCGAGCCTCGTCGTCCGTGGCTGCCTCGTACACGCGGCGGTTGGCCTCCTTGATCAGCTCGACGACCGCCTCCTCGCCGGGCGACTCGCGCAGCACCGAGGCTGCGATCCGCGCGGCGATCTCGCCCGCCTGCGCGCCGCCCATCCCGTCGGCGACGGCAAAGAGCGGCGGCTCGACCACGTAGGCATCTTCGTTCCGCCGGCGGCGCTTGCCCGGGTCGGTCGCCGCTGCGCGTTGCACGAGCCCGATCATCGTTCGTAGCGGAGGTCGGTGGAGCCGACGCGGATCACGTCGCCGGCGCGGAGGACGCGCGGCTTGGAGATGCGGGCTCCGTTCACGTAGGTCCCGTTCGTCGAGCCGACGTCCTCGATCCAGATGCCGTCGCGGCGCGGCTCGATCTTCGCGTGCCGTGCCGACGCGAAGTCGTCGCTCTCGAGCGCGAGGTCGTTCTGGGCGCCGCGGCCGAGCGTCACCGCCGAGGAGTCGAGCACCCGCACGAGACCCGCGTCGAGCGAGGGGCTCGCGACGACGACCAGGCGGCCGGTCTCGATCCCGCGGCTGCGGCCGATCAGCCCGGCTGCCTGAGCCTGGCCAGGCGCGAGTACGAAGCTCTCCTGCGGCAGGCGCAGATCGCGGCTCGCCGTGCGGACGATCCGCCAGATGAAGATGTACAGCAGGACGAGGAAGAGCAGTTTCAGGATCAGCAGTGCTTCGCCGACCTCGAGCGAGGCCAGCGAGCTCACTCCGCTAGCCTCCGCTCGAAGACCAGGTCGGTCGAGCCGATCGTGATCGTGTCTCCACTCTCGAGCTTCGCGCGCGCGAAGCGGTGGCCGTTGACGGCCGAGCCGTTCGTCGAGTCGAGGTCGACGAGCCAGAAGGCGGAGCCCTCCTGACGCAGCTCCGCATGGCGGCGGGAGACGTTGGGATCGGCGAGCTGGATGTCGCACTCCTTCGACCGACCGATTACCACACGGCGCTTGTCCACCTCGTGACGCTTTCCGTCGAGTGTCAGCGTGACGATCTCCTGCGCAAGCGCGACGTCGGGCGGCGGGCCGTCTGCCGGGAGCGGCGTAAGCGGCTTGTAGACCATCGTCGCGGCGGGCTCGACCTGTGGTGGCGGCGCCGCCTCCTGCCGCTCGGCGGGCCGACCCTGCACCATCCGGGTCGCGATCCCGAACTCGCCGATCGAGAGATCTGTGTCGGTCTCGATCGCGACGACCGGCGGAGTCAGCAGAACGTAGCCCTCGCGGCGCGCGTGCTCGGCGAGGTACTCCTGAAGCTCGTTGCGGAGCGGGCTCTCGTAGCCCGAGAACTGCTCGCGGTCGGGGGCCGAGAGGTAGACGGTGTACTCGTTCGGCACGTAGATGCGCGAGACCGACACCATCCTGTGGTCCTCCATCTCCTTGACGAGCTTCCTGGCCAGCTCGACCGGCTGGACGTTTGCCCGGAAGGCACGCCCGAACAGGCCTTCGAAGAGGCCCTCGATCTTCTGCTCGATGCTGCGCAGCACGCTCACGGGCAGGGATTCCCCCGCGTCGAGTCTAAAGCAGGGCTTCCGGGACTGGATTCATCCTGTCCCCGGGTCCGTCACCGCGCGCAATCGCGGTCGCCGGAGCGAAAGTCGCCGCACACGAGCGAAATACGTAGGCAGCGGCCGCTGGGGGCCGGGCTCGAGGGCGAGCAGCAACGCGCTCACCCAGGCCGCCGCGACGAGCGGCAGTGGGGCGGCTCGAGGGTCGGCGAGGAGGGTCAGCGTCGTGAGCAGGGCACCGAACGCCGCGGCAGCCCAGGGGCCGCGGCGGCGGCAGCTTCCGACCAGGGCGGCAGCGGCGCAGAGCGAGATCGCCTCGAGCAGGAATCCGTGCGGCTGCGTGAACGCGGCCCAGAGGGCGGAGGCGGCGTCGAGCGGTCCGGGGATGCCTGCGATCGAGAGCTCGGGCGGCGACGCTCCGACGATCGGCAGCATCTGCCCGCCGAGGCCGGCGACCACGCCGGCCGCGAGCAGCGCCGCCCCGGTCTGCCCAGCCCGTCTCGCCGGGCCACCCGAGGGCAGCATGGCGATCGGCAGCAGGCCGAGCGCACCGAGCGGCGCGAGCAGGGGGCCCGCGACGAAGAGCAGTCCCGCGCGTGGCACTGCCCAGAAGAGCGCGAACCATGCGCACGCCGCGATTGCGTAGACGATCGCGAGGCCGAGCGAGATGTTCCCGAACGGAAGCACCGGGACCGCGAGCGCGAAGGCGAGCCCGAGCCGCGGGCCTGCGAGGGAGAGGAGCGCGGCGACAACGGCGAGCAGGGCGGGCCAGTGCGCGGGGAAGAACGGCAGGGTCGCGGTCGTCCAACCTGCGAGTATCCCCGCGAGAAGTGCAGGGGCGACGCGCGGCCCGAAGTGCTCGCAATGGTGCCAGGCACTGTTAAGAAAGGCACTCGGAATCCGACGGTTTCCGGGGTTCTTACGGTGCCAGGCACTGTTAACAAAGGCACTCGGAATCCGACGGTTTCCAGGGTTCTTACGGTGCCAGGCACTGTTAGGACGCGCGCTTGCCGGCCCCGCGCATACGGCCCGGCGCAGGCCGCCTGCGAGCGTGCCGGCCGCCGGCCGCTTCGCCGGATCGATCGACAGCGCCTGGTCGACGAGCTCGATCAGCGCGCGAGGGAGGTCCGGCCGCACGGTCCCGAGCGTCGGCGCGCCGCGGCCGATCCGCTTCGCCACCTCGAGGAACCGCCCGCCCCCGAACGGGTGCCGGTGCGCGAGCGCCTCCCAGAGGAGGACGCCAGTCGACCAGACGTCGGTCGCCGGCTCGGCCGGCTTGCCGCGCAGCCGCTCCGGAGAGATGTACGCGAGCGTTCCGGGAACGTCACCGGCCGCGGTCAGGGTCTCCTCCTCCGTCATGAGCGCCAGGCCGAAGTCGAGCAGCCGGACGGAGACGGCTGGGCCGTCGGCGAGCAGCACGTTGGAAGGCTTCACGTCGCGGTGGACGATTCCCCGCTCGTGGGCATGCGCGAGGCCCTCGAGGATCTGCGCCGCCGCCTCGACGGCTCGCTCGTCGTCGAGCTCGCCGTGGTCGAGGGCGTGGCGAAATGTGCGCCCCGGGATGTACTCGTAGGCGATGTACACGTGCCCGTCGTCCCGAGCGAGCGCATATGCCCGTAGGCAGGCCGGGTGCTCGAGCTGAGCGGCCGCTGTCGCCTCGCGCTCCGCCCGCGGGCCGGCGGTTCCTGTCCGGGGCACGATCTTGAGCGCGACCTCGCGGTCTCGCTTCTCGTCGAGGGCGTGCCAGACGGACCCCATCCCGCCGCTTCCGAGCGGCCTGAGCGGCCGGTAGCGCCCCAGCACGAGCCCGTTTGCGGTCGCGTGAGCAGAGCCGTCCGCCATCCCCCTGACACGTTTGGTGTCGGCGGCGAAATTCCTTTTGGCGCCGAGGATTTGGCTACAGTGGCCCGAATCTCGCTGCAGAAGCGGATATGACGGAGCGCGACACCGACCTCGATTTCGACTTCTTCGGCGACGACGAGCCCGACGAACGGCAGGCAGTCGAGGAAGAGAGGCGGGCCCGTCGGGGGCCGCCGCAGCGTCCACCCCGCCGGCCCCCGCCCGTGCGTCCTCCCGGGCTGACGCCGCTGCTTCGGCTCGCGGGTCTGATCGCCTTCGCAATCCTGATCGTCGTCCTGCTCGTCTTCTGGATCTCGAGCTGCCAGGGCGCGAGCAAGAAGAGCTCGTACAAGCACTACATGGAGAAGATCGGGACGGTCGGGGGCGACTCGGAGCAGATCGGCCGCGAGTTGAACGACGCGCTGACGACGCAGGGAATCAAGTCCGCCGAGCTGCAATCGAAGGTCACCGGCCTCGCCCAGCAGGAGCAGCAGGACGTCGCCGCCGCGCGCTCGATCAGCCCGCCCGGGCCGCTTCGTCCCCAGCACCAGCATGCGATCGAGGCTCTCGAGTTTCGCGTCAGCGGCCTCTCGGGCCTCGCCGACGCTTTCCGCCAGGCCGCGCTCTCCCCCAAGAACGTGACCGGGAACGCGCTGCTGCTCGCCGGTCAGGCCGACCGGCTCGTCTCCGGCGACGTCGTCTGGGACGACCTCTTCAAGGATCCTGCTATCGAAGAGCTGCGCCGCCAGGGGGTGACGGGGGTCGCCGTCCCGGACTCGAGCTTCGTCCCGAACCCCGACTACTCGAGCTCGCGGTTCTGGGAGGCGATTCTCGAGCGTCTGCAAGGCGCAGCGACGAGTGGCGGCACGTCCGGCGGGCTGCACGGCACGGGCCTCGTGGCGACGAAGGCGCTCCCTGCCGGCCAGGAGCTCTCGCAGACCACCGAGAACACCGTCACGGCGACGACGGACCTCGGCTTCGCGGTGACGGTCGAGGACACCGGCGACTCGCAGGAGGTCCGGGTCAAGGTGACGCTGACGATCCAGCAGAGCCCCTCGCCGATCGTCCAGACGAAGACGATCGACCTGATCAATCCGGGAGAGCAGAAGACCGTCGTCTTCCGGAACCTCGGTCAGGTGCAGTTCGCGACCAGGACGACGGTCAAGGTCGATATCCAGCCGGTGCCGCAGGAGAAGAACACGGCGAACAACTCCGCGCAGTACCCGGTCATCTTCTCGCTCGGCTAGCGCCGATGTCGGCCGCCAGCGTGATCGCCGTCGTGGCCATCGCCGTCGCGGTCGCCGCCGTCGTGGTCGCGGTGCTCGCCTACAGGAAGCTCGATACGATCGTCCGTGCGCAGGAAGTGCTGCTCGGCGGCGAGGGCAAGACGGACATTGTCGAGTTCGCGGTCTCGCTGCAGGGACGCGTCGACGACCTGCACCGCGCGTTCGACGAGCTCGCTGCCGCGCTCTCCCGGGTCGACCGCCGCGTCGACGGCTCGCTGTCACGCACGGCGCTGGTCCGGTACGACGCGTACGAGGAAACCGGTGGCCAGCAGTCGGCCTCGATCGCGTTCCTCGACTCGGCGCGGTCCGGCGTCGTCCTGACTGCGATCCAGGGCCGCGACTACGCGCGTGTCTACGTCAAACAGCTCGACCGTGGGCGCACGTCGGTCGCGCTCTCGCCCGAGGAGCAGCAGGCCGTCGAGAGGGCCATGGCCGAGGGGTAGAAGCTACCCTTAGGGGCGCATTGGGCCAGGTACTCGTCCTGAACGCGAGCTACGAGCCGCTGAACGTGTGCTCGGTGCGACGCGCGCACGTGCTCGTCTTCAAGGGAAAGGCGGAGATCCTCGAGGAGCACGCGTTGCCGCTCCGCTCCGCGACCGACACCTTTGCCCGTCCGCACGTGATCAGGCTCGTCCGGTACATCCGCGTGCCCCGCGCCGAGCAGCGACAGATCTCGCGCCGGGCCCTGTTCGCGCGCGACGAGTGGAGCTGCGTCTACTGCGGCACGAGCGGGGGTCGACTCACCTTGGATCACGTCGTGCCGCGGAGCCGCGGCGGTGACTCGGTCTGGGAGAACGTCGTCACAGCATGCGCTCCATGCAACCTGCGCAAAGGCGACCGGCTTCCCGAGGAGGCCTCGATGACGCTGAAGCGTTTGCCGCGCCCGCCCGCGCCGGTGCTGTTCATCCGCCTGTCCGCGCCGTCCGGGCTGCCGACCAGCTGGAGGCCGTACCTGGACCCCAAGGCCGCAGTCGCGTAGCCCCGCACTCCAGCTGGGGCACCGCGGGTAACACGAGACCGGATGTGACACGGCATCCGGACGGCGGCGTATAGGGGGCGCATGCGTTCGTTGGCTCTCCTCGGTCTCGCGCTCGTCGCGCTCCTCGCAGGCGCAGGCGGAGCGGTCGGCTCGTCTGCGGCGCTTCCCGATCACTCGATCGTCGTCACCGGCTCGGGCGCCGTCGCCACGACCCCGGACGAGGCGCAGCTCTCTGTGGGCGTCTCGAGCGACGCGAAGAGCGCGTCCGCTGCACTCCGTGCGAACGCCGCCGACATGACGAAGGTGATCGCCGCGGTGAAGACGCAGGGAATCTCAGCAGCCGACATCCACACGCAGTTCGTCTCGCTCTCGCCCCGCTACACGCAGAGCGGCGAGGGCATCGCCGGTTACACGGCGACGAACTCCGTCACGGTCACGCTGAGGGTCCCGGCGAAGACCGGCCCCGTGATCGACGCGGCCGTCGACGCTGGGGCGAACCAGATCTCCGGGCCCGACCTGTCCCGCAGCGAGCGGGAAGCGCTCTATCGGGCCGCCCTGCTCGCAGCGGTCTCGAACGCGCGCGCGAAGGCGGAGGCGATCGCGAAGGCGTCAGGGCTCTCGCTGCGCAAGATCACGGACGTCACCGAGAGCACTGCCGGCCCGCCGCTCCCGCTGACGGACGGGAAGACCGGCGTCGCCACGCCGACTCCGATCGAGCCGGGGACGCAGCTCGTCCAGGCGGCGGTGACGGTTACGGTCTCGGTGGCCTAGTGACGGCGCCCTCGCTCGCCGACGAGACGAGAGCCGCGTACTTCGCCAGCACGCCGTCGTCGTAGCGGGGGGACGGCGGGGACCACTGTCGCAGCCGCTCGGCGATCTCGTCGTCGGCGAGGTCGACGTGCAACTCACCCGCGTCGACGTCGATCGTCACCTGCTCCCCCTCCTGGAGCACCGCGATCGGCCCGCGCCGGAACGCCTCCGGCGCCACGTGGCCGACCATGAAGCCGTGCGTCGCGCCCGAGAAGCGCCCGTCGGTGACGAGCGCGACCTCGTTGCCGAGACCCTCGCCGATGATCGCCGCGGTGACCTGGAGCATCTCCGGCATCCCCGGCCCGCCGGCCGGCCCCTCGTACCGGATGACGACGACGTCGCCCGGCCGGATGGCCTTCGCCATCACGGCGTCGAACGCCGTCTGCTCGGAGTCGAAGACACGCGCCGGCCCGCGGTGCGCCTTCCGATCGACGGTGAGCTTGACGACGCAGCCGTCCGGGGCGAGGTTGCCGCGCAGGATCCGCAGCGAGCCGCTCGGCTTGATCGGCTCCTCGATCGAGCGGACGACCTCCTGGCCCCCCGTCTCGACGACCGCGGTCGCGGCATCGCCGAGGGTGATCCCTCCGACCGTCGGCCGCGCCGGGTGGATCAGCTCGCGCTTGGCGAGCTCGCGGGCGACCAGCGCGATCCCGCCCGCGCGGTAGACGTCGGTCGCGTGGAACCGTCCCCAGGGCTTCATGTCCGCGAGCACCGGCGTCCGGCGGGCGATCTCGTCGAAGTCGTCGATCGTGAACGGGATCCGGAACTCGCGCGCGATCGCCAGCAGGTGGAGCACGCCGTTCGTCGACCCGCCGGTCGCGACGACCGAAGCGGCGGCGTTCTCGAGCGCCTCGCGCGTAACGATCTCGGCGGGACGTACGTCCCGCTCGACGAGGTCGACGGCGATCCGGCCGCACTGGTACGCGGCCTCGGCCTTCTTCGGCAAGAGCGCCGGAATTCCGTTCAGCCCCGGCGGGCTGATCCCGAGGAACTCCATGATCGTGGACATCGTGTTGGCGGTGAACTGGCCGCCACAGGCGCCGGCGCCGGGGCACGCGACGGACTCGAGCTCGTGCAGCTCGCCCGCCGAGACCGTCCCCGCCGCGTAACCTCCGATTGCCTCGTACACGTCGGCGACGGTGACCTCGCGCCCGCGGAAGAGCCCCGGCGCGATCGAGCCCGTGTAGAGGACGACGCCGGGGATGTCGAGCCGCGCGAGCGCCATCACCGCCGCCGGGTTCGTCTTGTCGCACGCCACCAGGCAGACGAGCCCGTCGAGCAGGTGCCCGCGGCAGACGAGCTCGATCGAGTCGGCGATCACCTCGCGGGAGACGAGGCTCGCCCGCATTCCCTCGGTGCCCATCGAGACGCCGTCCGAGACCGCGATCGTGTTGAACTCCATCGGCGTCCCGCCGGCCTCGCGGATCCCCCGCTTGACGTCCTGCGCGAGCTCGCGCTGGTTGAGGTTGCACGGCATCGTCTCGATCCAGGTGGTCGCGACGCCAATCAGCGGCTTCGCGAGGTCGTCGTCGGTGAAGCCGACCGCCTTGAGCATCGCGCGCGCGCCTGCGCGTTCCGGCCCGTCGGTGATCCCGGCGCTGTGGCGCTTCATGTGCCGATCCTATGCGCTGAGCTCAGGCAGGCCGGCGATGGCCGGTCGGAGGATCATGCACACTCCAGGGTGGTAGGAGCATGCCCCCGCACGTAGACTCCGTCGACATCGCGTGGCTGCTCACCGCGGCCGCGCTCGTCCTCTTCATGCAGGCCGGGTTCACCGCGCTCGAGAGCGGCCTCGTCCGGTCGAAGAACTCGATTCACGTCGCGATCAAGAACTTCGCGAACTTCCTCGTCAGCGCGTCGCTCTTCTGGCTGTTCGGTTTCGGGCTGATGTTCGGGCAGAGCGCCGGCGGGTGGATCGGCTCGACCTCGTTCGCTTTCGACAGCAAGCGTGCCTTCCTCGTCGCCTTCTTCGTCTTCCAGCTCGGGTTCCTCGGAACGGCGACGACGCTGATCTCCGGCGCCGTCGCGGAGCGCATGCGCTTCGGCAGCTACGTCGCGCTCGCCTTCTACGTTGCGGCGATCACCTATCCGATCTTCGGCCACTGGGCCTGGGGGAACGGGACCATCGTCGGCGGCGAGAACGGGTGGCTGAAGGAGCTCGGCTTCATGGACTTCGCGGGCTCGACGGTCGTCCACTCCGTGGGCGGCTGGGCAGCGCTGGCGGCGATCATCGTCCTCGGGCCGAGGATCGGGCGCTTCGGTCCCGGGGCGGTCCCGATCCGAGGCCACGACCTCCCCTTGACGACGGTCGGCGTCTTCATCCTCTGGGTCGGCTGGTACGGATTCAACGGCGGCAGCACGTTGGCGCTGACGAGCGACGTTCCCGGGATCATCCTGAACACGACGATCGCCGCGGCATTCGGCGGCGTCGTCGGGCTTGCGCTGACCTGGTGGCTCGACCGGCGCCCCGACGTCGCGATGATCATGAACTCGGCCCTCGCGGGCCTCGTCGGCATCACCGCGTCGGCGAACATCATGGACCCCTGGCAGGCGACGATCATCGGCGCCGCGGCGGCTCTCGTCATGCGAGGTGCCGTGTACGCCCTCGAGCGGGCGAAGCTGGACGATGCGGTCGGCGCCGTCCCGGTCCATCTCGCCGCCGGCATCTGGGGAACGCTTGCCGTCGCCCTGTTCGGCGACGTGAACACGTTTCCGACCACGTCGAGCCGGCTCGAGCAGGCCGGCATCCAGCTCGCCGGGATCGGAACCTGCTGTGCGTGGGCCTTCGGGCTCACGTTCGTCGTTCTCTCCTTGATCAACCGCATCGTTCCGATCCGTGTCGATCCCGCCGGGGAGCTCGCCGGGCTCAACATCGCCGAGCACGGAGCATCGACCGAGATCGCCGACCTGCTCGTCGAGATGGACGAGCATCGCCGGAGCGGGGACTTCGCCCGCCCGGTCCGCGTCGAGCCGCACACGGAGGTCGGACAGATCGCCGCTGAGTACAACCGCGTGCTGAAGACGATCGAGCGCCGGACGGACTCCTTGCAGCTGCTCCGGCGCACCGCCGCCGCCGCGAACGAGTCGTCGTCGATCGAGAGCGCACTCGCCGTCGCCGTCGAGGAGGTGTGCGCGTTCACCGGGTGGCCCGTGGGCCACGCGCTTCTGGTCAGCACCGACGACCCGGACCTACTCGTCTCCGCAGGAGTCTGGAGCATCCGCGACCATGAATGGTATGCCGCGTTCCGGGCGGCGACGGAGGCCGATCGTTGGCGCTCCGGGAGAAGTCTGTCCGGGCTCGCGCTCCAGAAGGGCAAGCCGGTGTTGGCAGCGAGCACGGACGAGCGCGGCCGCTCGATGTCACCCTCGAGGCTCGAGGTGGTGGGCGAGGACGGCAGGCCGGAGTCCGTCGTCGTCCCGAGCCCGGACTCGGGCGGGCAGGGGGTGGCGGAGTGGGAGGCGCTCAGACTGGGTTCCGGCCTCGCGATCCCTGTGCTTGCGGGGAGCAAGGCCGTCGGCGTCCTGGAGTTCTTTTCCGCGGAGCCGATCCGTGCAGACCCGGAGCTGCTCGAGCTCTTGCTCAGCGTCGGGACGCAGCTCGGACGAGTGGTCGAACGTCAGCGGTCGGAGGAGGCGCGACTCCGCGGGCTGATCGACAACATGCCCGCCTCCGTCTACCTTCGTGACCTCGAGGGTCGGTACATCCTGGTCAACCGGGGTTACGAGGAGTTCTACGGAGTGCGGAGCGACGAGATCCGTGGGAAGACCGTCCAGGAGGCGCAGGCGCTGACCGGGATCGAACTGGAGCCGGCGACGGCCCTGCAGGCGGACCGTGACGCATTTGCGGCGGGCGAGCCCCGCCGCCGTGAGCTGGTGTTCGTTCGGAACGGCAACGAGCACGTAATCGCCGACGTCAGCTTCCCGGTACGGGACGCTGCGGGTCAGGTCGTGGCGATCGCGGGGATCGACATCGACATCACGACCGAAAAACGCCACGAGGCCGAGCTCGCCGAGCTGCTGCGCCGGGTCGAGATGGCCCGCGACACGGCGATGGAGGCCGCGTCGGCCAAGACCCGGTTCCTCGCGAACATGAGCCACGAGCTGCGGACACCGCTTAACGCGATCATCGGTTTCACGAGGATCGTGTCTCGGAACGCGCAGAGGCTTCCCGAGCGTCAGGTCGACAATCTCTCGAAGATCCTCGTGAGCGCGGAGCACCTGCTCGGATTGATCGACGAGATCCTCGATCTGTCCCGGATCGAAGCCGGTCAGCTCGCGGTCGAGCTCGAGCGGGTCGACGTCATCGACGTGCTGCGAGAGGTCGCCGACTCGCTCGAGCCGCTGCTCGATCGTCCTCGCGTGCAGATGTACGTCGCGGCCGAGCCCGACCTCGGGCCGGTCGTGACCGACCGAGAGAAGCTCAAGCAGATCCTGCTCAACCTGTTCAGTAACGCGGTCAAGTACACGGACGAAGGAACAGTCGCGATGCGGGCTCGGGTCGTCGGCAGACGGCTCCGGATCAACGTTGCCGACACGGGGCTCGGGATCTCCGAGGACGAGGTGGGGAAGATCTTCGACGAGTTTCACCGCTCCGACTCGACCGTCTCCAGCATGCGCCGTGGAACCGGCCTCGGGCTCTCGATCTCTCGCCGTCTTGCCCGGGCGCTCGGCGGCGAGATCACGGTGAAGAGCAAGCTCGGTGCCGGGACGACCTTCACGCTCGACCTGCCGCTCGACGGGGCGAGGCCATGAGGAAGCGGCTCCTGATCGTCGAGGACAGCGAGCTCAACCGTGAGCTGCTCGTGCAGATCTTCGAGAGCAGCTACGACCTGGATGTCGCGGTGGACGGCAAAGCCGCGGTCCAGGCGGCGATGACGTCGAGGCCCGACCTGATCCTGATGGACATCGCCCTCCCCGGCATGAGCGGGCTGGACGCCGTCCGCGCGATCAGGGCGAATGAGCGAGGGGCAGGCACGCCGATCGTGGCCGTCAGCTCGCACGTGATGCCGGGGGACAGGGAGCGTGCGCTCGAAGCGGGGTGCAACGAGTTCGTGGCCAAGCCGATCGACGACGAGGCGCTCGTCGCCCTGGTTCGGCGATTGCTGGAG
>JBKPCT010000171.1:0-3832 GCA_046727515.1 Actinomycetota bacterium
GTGCTCGAGCGGCTCGAAGCGGAGCAGCCCGAGACCGAGGACGTCCTGATCGACCTGCCGATCTCGATCTACGGCGGCGGCTAGCCCGAGGGGCTCATCGACAGCCTCAGCGTGCCGCCAGCTCGGCCGGAGCGGAGCTGAGTGGCCGCCAGACGAACGACGGATCGATCTGCTCCGTGCGGAGCAAATAGTCGATCTGCTTCAGCCTGGTGAACTTCCTCGACATGAAGTCTTCGTGGGTGAGGGCGACCCGCGAGAAGACCTCGAGCAGCTGCCTCGCGCCGCGCTCGGCGTCCCATTCGAACCGGAGCCCTGGAAGGAGCTCATGGAGTTTGGCGAACGAGACGCGGTAGCTGCGCATGTCGGCGCCACGGTCGCCGACGGTCACGTCGCAACCGGGGAAGACGCGCCCGACCAGATCGGCGATCTCGCGGATCTGGTAGTTCGCTTCCAGCGCACCGACGTTCAGGATCTGACCATGAACGACCTCCCGAGGCGCCTCGAGGACGGCGCTCACGGTCTCGCAGATATCGAGCACGTGCACCAGCGGACGCCAGGGGGTTCCGTCGCTCTCCATGCGGATCTCCCGCGTCGTCCAGGCCAGGCCGGCAAGGTTGTTGAGAACGATGTCGAAACGCATGCGCGGAGACGCTCCGTAGGCAGTGGCATTGCGCAGGAAGGTCGGCGAGAACATGCCGTCGGCCATCGCCGCAACGTCTCGCTCGACGAGCCCCTTGCAGACCGCATACTCCGTCTGCGGCGCGGTCGCCGATTCCTCATCGACGAGCTCCTCGACTGCGGCGCCGTACACGCTGCAAGAGGACGTGTAGACGAAGCGAGGCACGCCGACGGCCTTCGCCGTCTCGGCAAGGTGGACCGAACCCCGGTGGTTGATCTCCCGCGTGACGTGCGGGGCAAGCTGCCCGAGCGGATCGTTGGACAGTTCGGCCATGTGCACAACGGCGTCGAAGCCTTCGAGATCCGCCCCGCCGAGCAAGCGGATGTCCTTGTTCAGCGTTTCGACGCTGCTCGACCCGTCGTTGTAGAGCCAGCCCGCCTTGTAGAAGCCGGCGTCGACGCCGACCACCTCGTGCCCGCGTTCGGCGAGGTACGGAGCGAGCAGGCAGCCGATGTAGCCCTCGCTTCCGGTCACGAGCACCCTCATTCGGCGGCCTCCTCGAGCAAACCCGCCTCGACGAGCGCCGTTGCCGCGGCCGCCACGTTCTCGAACGCCAGGCCGGAACGCTCAGCGACGTCGAGCAACGAGTGCCGAGAGTCCGAGAGATTCAGCACCCAGAGCAATGCGAGCTCGTCGACGCTCTCATCCTTGAGGCCGCCGGCCGCTCGGTACAGACCGCGACGGGCGAGTTGGGGCTCGCAGTGAGGATTGAGGCTGACGTAGCTGACGTCGTTCTCGACGATCGACAATGCGACGCGCACCTTCTGCAGCGAATCGGCAAGCGCTTCGGCATGAACGAAGTCGAGATTGTCCGCGGAGGTGTGGTACTCCGGGTAACGACCCCAAGGCGTTCGCATGAAGCATCCCACCGGGAGGTCAAAGCCGGGAGAGCAGTACTGGCGCTCGTCGTAACCATATGGGGAGAAGTCGAGAACCTCGTACTCACCGCCGGATCGCCCGAGGACGTGGGCGACGGCGCGGTCGATTGTGGCGTTTCCGCGCCGGCTCCGCTTGTAGGTCGGAATTCCCGCATCCCCGACGCCGGTGAGGACGAGGCCGTGCTTGATCCGAAAGACGCGGTCCCTGTTCTCGCTCAGCCAGGTGATCGCGCCGATCGTGCCCGGCGTGAATACGAAGCGGTAGGAAAGGCGCCTCCGCGACGCGACGAGCGCCTGGGCGAGAAACGTGGCCACCGCCACCCCGGAAAGGTTGTCATTGGCGAGTGAGGGATGACAGACGTGGGTGGAGATGAGCACCTCCTCGTCCCGCTCACCTGGGAGGAAGCACTCGCCGTAGGTGAGATGGCCGTCCTCGAGCGTGCTGTCGATGCAGACCTCGTACTCGCCGTCCTGCAGACCGAGTAGGGCGGAGTGGCTGAGGCAGAAACCCCAAGAGCGGCGGTAGTAGGACGTTCGGTACGGGATCCACTCGGGGCGCTCGGGGATCGTCGAAAGATGCTCCTTGAGCTCCACCAGCGACATTCTCCTCTTGACGGGGGCGCTGTAGCTGACCACGTGGAGGTTGCACGCACGGAAGTCGACAACCCGATTGCCGTGCGCGTCTGCGACGTACGCGTCACGAATGTTCCACTCAGGTGGAATGGTCCAGTCGAACACCTGCGTACCGGTGGGCACCTCGTGCACCTCGAGCGGAATGCGCTCCCCGATCCGCCGAAGGGTCTCCCGCGCGCCGTTGCCCGTGATGCTCCGGCAGATCGGATAGAGCTCCGACACGAAGTCGTGAAGCTCGTTGCCCAGAGAGGTCGCCGTAGGCGTGATGTCAGCCACAGCCATCGTCAGTGCTGGTGGATAGCCCAGTCGTACGGAATGTCGTTGTCGAAGGGATCGACCCGCGTCGTCCGGCCCGGGTCGTGCGGGTGCGTACAGCAGTTCGCGATGATCGCGAACGGCTCACTCATCCCTTTGAACCCGCTCCAGATCTCGGGCGCAATCGAGACGAGCGAGTAGTCGTCCGGCCCGAGGAAGACCTCGAGTAGCTCGCCCGCCGTAGGCGAGGCGTGGCGATCGTCGTAGACGACGAGCTTGACGCGGCCGAAGACACACGCGTAGTTGAGCGTCATCTCTCGGTGCCTGTGCCAGCCTTTGACGACACCGGGATAGATGCTGGTGAAGTAGATCTCGCCGAACTGTTCGAAGTGCGGATCGTCCGCCCGCAGCATGTGGTAGATGGTGCCCCGCTCGTCCGGAATCCGTCGTAGCGGTGTCACCCGCACGCCGTCGATCACTGTCGCATTGGACATTGGACTAGAGCACCAGCTTTCGACTGTAGAAAGCCTCGGCCTGGCCGCTCGGCGAGTTCGACTCCATCCCGCGCAGACGGAGCAGAGCCCGGAAGAGATCATCCTTGAACCAACGCCGTTCAGATTGGGAGCCGAAGTGTGCGAGCAGCAGCTCGATCTTACGGTTCACGGTCGGCTCGTCGAGATGCACGAATACGTTCGGAGCGCCCAAGTCGCCGTCGTACTTCGGAATCTCGTATTCGAGGACGAGGTGATCGCGGAACGTGTTCCAGGTCAGCTCGCAGGCGAGGCGGTGGTCCTGGTGCAGGTCGCCGCGCTGGTGCGTGAAGATGACGTCGGGGACGATCTCGTCCTTCAACGCCTCGAAGAACTCTTTGACGGCACCGCCTTCGTACGGCAGAAAGCCGTCGCGGAAACCTCCGAGCAGGACCCGCGCGCTGCCGAAGCCCTTGGTGAAGTCCGCCGAGCTGCGGCGAGCCTCATCAGCGCGCGCGGCGTCCGCGGTGAGCACCACCCAGAGCACCTCGGCCTCCGGATACATCGCCGCGAGGCGGAGCAGGGTTCCCCCGCAGCCGATCTCGATGTCGTCGGCGTGGCAGCCGATCGCGAGCACCCTCTCGACTGGCCTTGCGCCGCCGAACAGCAACGTGCGCACGACTTAGACGCCGACGTCCGCGGGGACGCCGCTCGGCGACCGCCACGGCGCCTGGCCTGACTCGAGCAAGCTCTCGAGCACGTGCTTGTCCTTCAAGGTATCCATCGGCGCCCAGAACCCATCGTAGGGGTAGGCGGCAAGCTTTTCGGCCGCGATCAGCCGCTGAAACGGCTCCTCCACCAGGTCCTCCCCCTCTTCGATGTAGTCCAGAATCTCCCGCCTGAACACGAAGTAGCCG
>JBKPCT010000172.1:0-5424 GCA_046727515.1 Actinomycetota bacterium
GAGCACCCCGCCGGGCCCGACGATCTCCTCCTCGGTTCGGGCACCGGCGAGCAGCTGGTCGATCACCTCGTCCGACAGCTGCTCGCGAAACTCGAGCGGGAGCTCCGTCGGCGCGCCGCCGGCAGGCCGCTCCGCTCGCCCGACGGGCTCGCTCCGCAACCCGCCGGCGAGATCAGCACCCCCGGTCGCCTCGATCAGCTCGCTCTCGGTAGTGGCCTCCGTAGACATGACACTCCTCCTTTTCGGTCATGCCTACACAGGGCGTCGGACACTCCCCGAGCTCGACGCCGCGCGGTGTCGGCGGCCGGCGACGCGAGCGGCTCGGTCATGTGGTTGTGGACTGCCTTCCTTGGGCTGAGCACCGGCACCCGAAGAGTTAGGGCAAGCCTTGGACGGCTGTGGACGCGCGTTCATCAGCGGAGTGACATAGTCCGCACGGCGGGGTCTCGGACGGAGGAGGTTAGGAATGGCTGGTGTGGAGAAGCGCAGCTTTGACTCTCCAGACGAGAGCCGGACACCTGACAAGACGCGGGCGGACGTTGTGCACATGGGTGGCACGACCGCTGCGCGCCTGACGCTCCAGCCTGGGTGGTCGTGGGCTGAGTGCGTCAAGCCCGTGGTGGGAGGCGACAGCTGCCGGTTGTCACATCTGGGCGTCTTGCGGTCGGGGACGATGCGGATCAGTCATGAGGACGGCACCGTGGTCGAAATCGGGCCCGGCGAGACGTACGTGATCGAACCCGGCCACCAGGCGGAGGTTGTGGGCGATGAGCCGGTCGTCGGCTACGAGTTCCAGTCGGAGGCGGCCGAGCAGTACGCACGCTCGTAGCTCAAAGCCGACGCGCGCTAAAGGGCCTGCGGTTGGATCGCCGCCGCAGGCCCCGAAAGATCCCTCGGACGCTCAGGTTTGGTCGCGACGGGGCGTTCGACCTCCCCTTTATGTCGTTGCAGACTGCGTTCCTTCGGCTGATGGCAGGCCGGACGGAAAAGGCTGCATCAGTGTTCGGGACTGCCGCTCGAAGGGTGGGTCTCAAGTCGCGGTCCTCCTGCGGAGCCAGCTGACGGCTCCGCGGCGATCCGGCCGAGTCTACGGGCAGATCTACGCGCCGGGTCGCGGGAAGCGAACGTGCATGTGGTACTCGTGCCCCGGGTAGGGGATGACGACTCCCGCCGGCCCGTGGAGCCCAGTCGAGTATCCGACGAAGACCATCTGCGCACCGGCGGCGACGAACCGATCGAGGAGATCCTGCGCGAGGCGGTGATCGATCTCGCCGGGCGCGCGCGGCGCGCGGAGCGTCCTGTCGAGCCGCGGGAAGTAGACGTCGACGTCGAGCCCGTTCTGGTGCGACACGTGCTCGTCTCTCATCGGGCCGCCGCCCTCGCGGCTGATGTCGCCGATGACGACGCGCGCGGCTTCCGGGTGCGCGGCGCGGTACGCCTCGGTCACCGTGACGATCGCGCGGATCGTGCGCTCGTTTCCGTACAAGCGGGTAGGCGCATTCGGGGCGCTGTCGGTCACGGGGTTCCATGTGACCCAGCTCGGACCCTCGAGGGGAAGCTGGGTACCGGCGATCAAGCTGCCGTCGTACGGCAGTCCGACAGAGATCGCGTGATGCCATTCGATCCTCGGAAACGCGTTCGCACGCGCGACGCTGCGGTCCGGCCGCTTCGGTTTGGGGGTGGGAGGCGACTCGCGCGCCACGGTCACGCGGTCAGGCCCTACGGTGGCCCGCGGAGTGTCCGCGGCCTCGGAATTGCCGGTGTCGGCCCGAAACGTCAGACTGGGCGGATCCTCCACGGCCATCGAGGTCTCGTGATCGCCGCCCCGTGCCGCTGCGAGCGCAAGCATCACGGCCGGCGACAGTGCGAGTGCCTTCGACCTGGCCCTCCGCGCTTCCCGACGCCGCCTCCATCCCTCCCGTCGCCGGCGGGAGGCGGCGAGCCCGGGCGGCGGCTCGGGGCTGCCGACCGGCGGAGGTGCGACGGCGACCCCCGGCGCCCCGAGTCCTTCGCCGAACCAGAGGATGTCCGTATCGAACCACAGCTCGCCGCGTCGCCAGCCCATGGGGGGACTCGTTCGTTCACAAGTCGTCGTGTCCTGCGGAGAAGGATTCGTGATGCCGATAGTCGTTGTATTCTCGGTGGTGCATGTGGCGGTGGTCACAATTGCCTGGACTGCTTGCCCTGACCGCGGCACTGGTCGTCGTGGCGTCAGCACAGGGGGCGCCGCCCCTGCAGCAGCGGGTACTGCGCGCATCGGACCTTCCGGGCTTCAAGGTCGATCGTCCGCTCGAGATTGCCCGGTCGGCCGATGCCTGGTACCACGTGAAGTGTTCCGGTCTCTCCAAGGACAGTGCCGCTCTGCGAGCCCGCGGCTTCGTCTTCGGGGCGCTCGAGCATCTCCGTAGATCGCAGGCCGAGGCGTTCTCGGCCGTGATCCGGTTCAAGACCCCACGCGGCGCGAACGCGACGCTCGGCGAGACCATCGGGAACTTGCGCTCCGGCAGCTACGCGCTGAAGAGGTTCGCCGTTCCGGGGATTCCGGGCGCCCAGGCAGCCGCGACCTCGGCGGTGGAAACAAAGGGGTTCAGCATCGCCTTCGCCGACGGGCGGTTCTGGTACCTCGTCGGCGTGCTCTACCCCCCGAACGCGGCGAAGGCCCCGGCGCGAACCAGCGTGATCGCCGCCGCGCGAGCGCTCTACCGGCGAGTTCACTCGCCGTAACAATCTAGATCGGCTCGAGCTGCACGAACGGCCGACACCGTCTTTTCGCGATGCCCTGGCACACGGCGACGCGGCGTGATTGAAGCCGGCCGCTCAGGCTCGTGACTCGGGCGGGATGTTCTGGTTGCGGCGAAGGATGTTGTTCGGGTCGTAGCGTCGTTTTAGTGTCTGGAGCCGTTCGAAGGCCTCATCGCCGAAGGCGGCACGCACGCGCTCGATCGGCTCGTCGGCCTGCATGTAGTTGATGTAGCCGCCGCTGACGGACCACGGCTCGATCGCCGCTGCTGTCTCGCGTGCCCATTCGATCTGTCGCTCGTCGAGAGCCGGATCGATCCAGCTCGCCATGACGCTGATGTTGAACGCTGCTTCGCGGAAGCCGACAGCGGCGGTGGTCGGGTCGGTCTCCTTGGGCGCGCCGTGCAGGGACTCGATGAGGATCTGGCCGGGCGGCCGGCCGAACGCGACCATCCGCTGGAGCAGCTCGTCGAGCAACTCGTCCGGAAGCTCGCGCACAAAGTGGCCCTTCCAGTAGTTACGGTCGACTCCGTAGCCTGGGTTGAAGACATGCTGCTGAGCCAGGAAGGAGTGCACCCGCACACCGTCGTCGGAGAGCCCCGTCAGCGAGCGCAGCGCGCGCAGCGCCACGGGATCGCCATTCGAGCCCGTGTAGCAAGGTGCGACGATCAGGGCCGGTACGAGCGGGTCGTCCAGTGAGAGCACCGCTTCGCAGCTGAGGTCGCATGGCGCGGTCACGGCGAGATCGCGGAAGACCCGCAGCGCCTCCGGGACGCCGCTTCCGGTGTAGATGAGGCGACCGCCGAGGACGCGTTCGAGTCCGTGCAGCTGGAACTCGAGTCGCGTCGCGACGCCGAAGTTGCCGCCGCCGCCGCGGAGGCCCCACAGTAGCTCGCGGTCCCCGTCGGCGCTCGCGTCAACGACCGTCCCGTCGGGCGTAACGACCTCTGCACCAACGAGGTTGTCGCATGTCAGCCCGTGTTGAGCGGTCAGGTGGCCGATGCCCCCGCCGAGCGTGAGGCCGGCGACGCCGGTCGAGCCGACGACGCCGCCGGGCGTGACAAGGCCGAAGGCCTGAGTCGCCGAGTCGAAGTCGAGCCACGTCGCGCCGCCCTCGGCGCGTGCGACCCGGGAGGCGCCCTCAACCTCGACCTTGCGCATGAGCGAGAGATCGATCACCAATCCGCCGTCACAGACGCAATGTCCGGCGGGGTTGTGCCCACCGCCACGCACGGCCACTTGGAGCGCCTGCGACCGTGCAAAAGCGAAGGCGCTCGCGACATCATCCGCGCCTAGGCAGCGCGCGATCACCGCCGGCCGACGATCGACCAGAGCGTTGAAGCAGCGACGAGCCGAGTCGTACCCGGCATCGCCCGGGACGAGGACCGCACCCGCTAGCGCCCGCCGTAACTCGGTCATGTCCTCACCCACCGACGCCGCGCGATCGACGGCGTCACTCACCGGACTCTCCCATCGACATCGCAACCAACGTTCCCATCTCGATTGCCCAACTGATCCTCGCGGTCATTCTCGGCATTCTGCTCTAGCCGTCTAGTTCGAGCAGGTCGGCGGCGCAGTGTTTGGTCAGCTGCCTGAAGATCCCGGTCAGCGCGCGGGCGTTGGACGGGCACCTCCGGTTTTTACGGTGCGCCTCGCGGCTACGGCGTGCGGTTGCGGAGCGAAGTGATCCGACGCACGCACTCGGGCTCGAGCCAACCTGGCGGCGCAGGGTCGCCGACCCAGTCGAGGCGGGCAGCGGCGGGCTTCCAGACCGGGAGGCTGCGGATGTTCAGGTCCTCCTCGTCGGTGACGGCCGGCAGTTGCTCGTTGCGTCTGTCGGTGCGCACCGTGCGGATCGAGTAGTACGTGTCGTTACCGCGGTGCGGTCGGACGAAGAGGACGCGGCCTGCGTCCGGCGAGCGGCTGAGTGCGAACGCATGCCGGAGAAAACGGGCGTTCCTGGTCCGTGTCGACGTCGACGCGATTAAGCGTGTCGCCGGCGTTGAAGATGGAGTCGTACGCGCCGCCGCGCTGGACGAGCAGTTCGTGGTTCGAGAGCCAGACCGCCGGTTGCAGCGTCTCTTCGCGGGCTGGCCCGAGAACCTTTCGCGCGCGGCCGCCGCGCGTCGCGACGACCCACAGCTCCACGGTCCTGGTCCCAGACGGCGGCGACGCCGGCCGCAGGAACGCGACGCGCCGGCCGTCCGGCGACACCAGCGGCGTGACGGCATTTCGGGCCAGGTCCCTACGGCCGCGCCCGTCACGGCGCACGAACGTGATCACGTCACCCGAGCCGGCGCGCCGCCCGAAGACGAGACCGCTTCCGTCAGGGAGCCACGAGAGCCCGAAGCCGCTCGATGCGGCAAGCACGCGCTTCGCGCCGGTGACGGAGCCCAGAACCAGGTCGAGCCGCCGTCGACCATCCGCCAACCGCGCGAAGGCGACTTCCTGGCGGCGTGGCGACCACGCCCAACCCGCGAAGGGCGACGCGCGCGCCACGCTGCGCCGGCCGGCGTAGATGTCCACGAGCGGCACGCTCGCGCTCGGGTCGACCCAGTGACCATACGAGAGCGTGCCTCCCGCCGTGAAGGCGGGATAGACGGCGCTGTCCCGCCGCCGGGCGTCCCAACCGCCGAGCCAGGAGATCTTCCGCGTCCGCGCATCGACGGCGTACAAGCCCGGGCA
>JBKPCT010000173.1:0-4562 GCA_046727515.1 Actinomycetota bacterium
GCGATCACCATCCACTTGTCGTCGCGCGACTTGAAGATGTTCGAGGGGGCGACGCCCTTGAGCCCGGTGCCGCTCGGCCCGCGGATCAACCCGAGCCGATCGTACTCCGGAACCGTGCTCTCGAGCAGCGCGAAGCACGCCTCCATCAGTGAGACGTCTATCACCTGCCCGCGCGCGCCGCCGAGCGCGTCGCGCCTGTACAGCGCAGCGAGGATCCCCTGAGCGGCGAACATGCCGGCGAGCGAGTCGCCGAGCGAGATATGCAGGCGCGGCGGCGGCTCACCGGGGAAGCCGTTGATGTAGCGGATGCCGCCCATGGCCTCCGCGACCGAGGCGAAGCCTGCACGCTCGGCGTAGGGCCCCGTCTGGCCGTAGCCGGAGATCCTTGCGATCACCAGCCCCGGGTTCGCGTCCCACAGACGATCGGGTCCGACGTTCCAGCGCTCGAGCGTGCCCGGGCGAAAGTTCTCCACCAGGACGTCGCTGTGCTTCGCGAGCTCGAGCAGGAGCTCCTGGCCCCGCTGGCTGCGCAGATCCAGGGTGCAGCACTTCTTGTTCCGCGACTGCACCGGCCACCACAGCGATCGGCCCTGGTAGCGCGCCCGGCCCCACTCCCGCATCGGGTCGGGCTGGCCGGGCGGCTCGATCTTGACGATCTCGGCGCCCATGTCTCCGAGCAGCCGGCCCGTGAACGGCCCGGCGAGAAGCATTCCGAGCTCGATTACCCGGACGCCGGCAAGCGGGCCGGGCCCCTCCGTGCGCCGAACGGCGCTCTTCGCCGCGACCGCGTGCTCCGTCATGCGTCGACGCCTTCGGTCACCGCTGCCGGGTCCTCGCGCAGGCGCGCGACGAGGAGGTCGCGAGCCTCGAAGACGTGCTCCTTCATGATCAGCTCGGCGCGCTCGGCGTCCCTCGCCGCGAGCGCATTCACGATCTGGCGATGGTAGTGCACGGAGATCCGTTTCTGGTCGGGCGAGTACCAGATGTACGACTTGTAGACGAGCGGGAGCTCGATCACTCGCCGCACCATGCTCGCCAGCCTCGCGCTGCCCGCGATGTCGAGGATCGCGCTGTGGAAGAGGAGGTTCTCGCGGACGAGCTCGCGGAGCTTCTTGTCGGGGTCCAGGCCCTCGAAGCGGTCACAGCTCGCCCGCAACTGCTCCACCTGCGGCTCCGCGATCCTCGTCGCCGCGCGGCGCGCGGCGAAGCCCTCGAGCAGCGCGCGCAGCTGGTAGAGGTCGTCGAGGTCCTCGGGAGTGTGCACCCGGACCATCGCGCCCCGGTTGGGGACTGCGTCGACGAGGCCCTCTGCCTGCAGCATCAGGAGCGCCTCCCGGATCGGCGTCCGGCTGATTCCGAGCTCCCGGGCGAGCTCCTCCTCCTTCAGCCGTCGGCCGGGCTCGAGCCTGCCGTCGACGATCGCCTCACGGATCAGCTCGGTTGCCGCAACGCTCGCGTTGCGCACAAGGGCGTCACGGGCCTGGAACATCCGTGCCACGAGAGTCGGAACATACAGTATGCAATCCGGATCGCCAATCCCGGGCTGACTATGGTGTTCGCCGTGGACCGGGAGGCGATCGCACGTGTGCAGCGGCGGCGACAGGCGAGCGAGGCACTCGAGTTCGAGCGCGAGCGCGCCTCGGGGCTGCAGGAGCAGATCGACATCCTGGTCGTCGAGCTCGAGGGCCCGCGGGTAGACGAGGAGGCGTTCGCGAAGATGCCGTCCGAGGACGCAGAGCTCGCGCGCTCGCTGCTTGCTCCGGCGGAGGGGCCTGCGGAGGACGCCGACGAGGACGAGTGGCTGATCTTCGGGGACGACGCGCCCGGGGACGAGGAGATCGACGCGCGCGAGGAAGCCGAGGAGGAGATCGCCCGCCTCCAGGACGAGATCGAAGCGAGCCGCCGGCGCCAGGACGCCCTCGAGCGCTACATCGAGGCGCTCGCAACACTGGATTAGCGCGTCTGCGGGAAGCCCAGGTCGATCTTCGAGGTCGCCGGATCAGGCCAGCGCGAGGTGACGACCTTGCCGCGGGTGTAGAAGTCGATCCCCTCGGGCCCGTAGATGTGCCGGTCGCCGAACAGGCTCGCCTTCCAGCCGCCGAACGAGTAGTAGGCGACGGGCACAGGAATCGGCACGTTCACTCCGACCATGCCCGCCTGCGCGTCGAACTGGAACTGGCGGGCGACCCCGCCGTCCCGGGTGAAGATCGCCGTGCCGTTCCCGTACGGGTTCTCGTTCACGAGCCGTACGGCCTCGTCGTAGCTGTCCGTGCGGACGACCGAGAGCACCGGCCCGAAGATCTCGTCGCGGTAGGCATCCATCTCAGGCGTGACCTCGTCGATCAGGGAGACGCCGAGGAAGAATCCGTCGCCGTCGATCTCGAGCTCGCGACCGTCGGCGACGACCGTCGCTCCCTGCTCGGCCGCGGTGTCGAGGTACGAGGCGACCTTGTTGCGGTGCTCGCGCGTGATCAGAGGGCCCATCTCGTTGCCGGGCTCGAGACCCGGGCCGACCTTGACGTTCGGCAGCCGCTGCTTGATCGCGTCGATCAGCGGATCGGCGACGTCGCCGACCGCGACCACGACCGAGACCGCCATGCACCGCTCGCCGGCGGAGCCGTAGGCGGCCGAGACCGCTGCATCCGCGGCCATCTCGATGTCGGCATCGGGGAGGACGACCATGTGGTTCTTCGCGCCTCCGAGCGCCTGCATCCGCTTGCCGTTCTTCGTCCCCGTCTCGTAGACGTAGCGCGCGATCGGCGTCGAGCCGACGAAGCTGACCGCCGCGATGTCCGGGTGCTCGAGGATCGCGTCGACCGCGACCTTGTCGCCGTGGACGACGTTGAAGACACCGTCGGGCAGGCCCGCCTCCTTGAGCAGCTCGGCGACATAGATCGACGCGGACGGGTCCTTCTCGGACGGCTTGAGGACGAACGTGTTCCCGCACGCGATCGCCGGGGCCCACATCCACATGGGCACCATCGCGGGGAAGTTGAACGGCGTGATCCCGGCGACCACGCCGAGCGGCTGGCGGATCGAGTAGACGTCGATCCCGGTCGAGGCCTGCTCCGAGTAGTCGCCCTTGAGCAGCGTCGGGATCCCGCACGCGTACTCGACCACCTCGACGCCGCGGGCGACCTCGCCGAGTGCGTCGGAGGTGACCTTGCCGTGCTCGAGCGTCAGGAAGCGGGCGATGTCCGCGCGGTGCTCGTCGACGAGCCGGCGAATGCGGAAGAAGAGCTCGGCGCGGCGGGCGAGGGATACCTGCCGCCAGCTCGTGAAGGCCTGCTTGGCGGCCTGGACCGCGGCGTCGACCTCCTCGACCGTTGCGAAGTCGACCGCGCCGGTCTGCTCGCCGGTCGCCGGGTTCCAGACGGGGCCGCTGCGCCCCGAGGTCGTGGGATGGCTCTTGCCTCCGATCCAGTGGTGGATCGGCTTTGCGGTCGGCGGTGCGATCGTCTCGGTCATCCTGCCCTCCTCACAGTGCCAGGCACTGTTAAGACGCCTTCGTGCCCTGCCAGCCTAGCGCGTAGGATTCGCCCGATGGCCGTCACGGAGTCGAGGCAGGCCGAGGGCGAGCGCGTCGTCGCCGAGGACCGCCGGTACCTGATCCACTCGTGGTCGGTGCAGTCGGCGCTCAGCCCGATCCCGGTCGCGAGCGCGGAGGGCCGCTACTTCTGGGACTACTCCGGCAAGCGCTACCTCGACTTCGCCTCGCAGCTCGTGAACGTCTCGATCGGGCACCAGCATCCGAAGCTCGTCGCCGCGATCAGGGAGCAGGCGGACCGGCTCTGCACGATCGGCCCGCCGATGGCGAACGACAAGCGCTCCGAGCTCGCGCGCCTGATCGCCGAGGTGATGCCGGGCGACCTGAACCGCACGTTCTTCACGAACGGCGGCGCCGAGGCGAACGAGAACGCGATCAAGACCGCACGGTGGGTGACCGGCCGCGACAAGATCGTCGCGCGCTACCGCTCGTACCACGGGGCGACCGCAGGCGCGATCACGCTCACCGGCGACCCGCGGCGCTGGTTCGCCGAGCCGGGGGTTCCCGGGGTCGTGCGGATGTTCGACCCGTACACATACCGCTGCCCCGCCGGCCACCCCGACCCCTGCCCGGTCTGCAGCGGCGGGCCGCACCTCGAGGAGATCCTGATGTACGAGGGGCCGCACACGGTCGCGGCGGTGATCCTCGAGACGGTGACCGGGACGAACGGGATCATCGTCCCGCCGGACGGCTACCTGCAGTCGATCCGCGAGGTCTGCGACCGCCACGGGATCCTGCTGATCTGCGACGAGGTGATGGCAGGCTGGGGCCGCACGGGCCGCTGGTTCGCCTGTGAGCACTGGGACATGGTCCCGGACATCATCACGACCGCAAAGGGGATCAACTCCGGCTACGTGCCGCTCGGGGCGATGACCGTTCGCGACCACGTCTACGACGGGATCAAGGACAAGTTCTTCGCCGGCGGGCTCACGTACAGCGGCCACCCGCTCGCGTGCGCGGTCGGCGTCGCCTCCGTCGAGGCGTTCAAGGAGGAAGGCGTCGTCGAGAACGCGGC
>JBKPCT010000174.1:0-11511 GCA_046727515.1 Actinomycetota bacterium
GGCGCCTTGCCGAGGATCAGGTCCGAGGCCTTCTCGGCGATCATCAGCGTCGCCGCGTGCGTGTTCGCGCGCGTGACGGTCGGCATCACCGAGGCATCCACGACCCGGAGGCCCTCGACGCCGTAGACGCGGAGCTCGGAGTCGACCACCTCCCCCATTGCGCACGTCGACGTCGGGTGGTAGCAAGACTGCGCCGCCCGCAGGACCCAGTCGAAGATGTCCTGATCGGAGTCGGAGTCGGGGATGCTGAGCGGCTCCCGCTCGATCGCCGCGAGCGCGGGCTGACGTGCGATCTCGAGCGCGGCCCGCACGCCGGCAAGCATGCTCGCACGGTCCTCCTCCGTCGTCAGGAAGTTGCAGAGCACCGTCGGCTTGGAGTCGGGCATCGGCGTCCGGAGCCTGACCTTGCCGCGCGAGGTCGGCTTGACGATCACCGGGCCGAACGCGAAGCCGTTGTCCGGCGGAGGCGTGAGGCCCTCGTCGAAGAAGGGCGCGGCCGCGAAGTGGAACTCGACATCCGGCGCCGGCAGGTCCGGACGCGTGCGGAAGAACCCGCCGGCCTCGGGGTAGTTGGAGGTCAGCGGTCCGCAGCACTCGCGCTCGAGCAGGGCGAAGTTCTCGGGCGTGAAGATGCCGAAGAGCCCCGGCCGGTCGGTAAGGAAGTTGACGTTCACCATGCAGTGGTCCTGAAGGTTCCGGCCGACAGGCAGCTCCCGGCGGACGGGGATCCCGAACGGCTCGAGCTCCTCGGCCGGCCCGATCCCCGAGAGCATCAGCAGCACGGGCGACTGATAGGCGCCGGCGGAGACGATCACCTCGCGCTCGGCACGCACGGTCTCTCGCACGCCGTCCTTGACGAGCTGGACGCCGACCGCCCGCTCGCCCTCGAACTCGATCCGCTCGACGAAGACCGCTGTGGTCACCTCGAGGTTCGACCGGTCCTCCGCCGGGTGAAGGAACGCGTCGGCAGCGCTGCACCGCAGCCCGTTGCGCTGGGTGAGCTGGAAGCGCGACACGCCCTCCGGCCTGTCGACGTTCAGGTCGTCGATCAGCTCGTACCCCGCCTGCGCCGCCGCCTCGAGCTGCGCGTCGATCAGCGGGCACATCGAGCGGCTGTCGGACACGGTGAGGGGGCCGCCGACGCCGTGGAATTCGCTCTCGCCGCGCTCGTTGTCCTCGGAACGCTTGAAGTACGGCAGCACCTCGTCGTAGGACCAACCCTCGCACCCGGAGGCGGCCCAGTCGTCGTAGTCGAGACGGTTGCCGCGCAGGTAGATCATGGCGTTGATCGAGCTCGATCCACCGATCACACGCCCGCGCGGCAGGTAGAGCCGGCGCCCGCCGAGGCCGGGCTCCGGCTCGCCGAGCAGATCCCAGTCGAGGCTCGATTTGAACGCCAGCGGGAACATGGCCGGGACATGCAGCTCCGAGGCGGTGTCGGGTCCGCCGGCCTCCAGCAGACGCACCGCCACATCGGGATCCTCGCTCAGCCGCGCCGCGAGCACACAACCCGCTGCGCCCGCACCCACGATCACGTAGTCGGCCACGGCGGAACTATCCCACTTGTCGGGACGCATGTCCAACAGTTAGCTTCCGCGGGTGGTGGCAGACGACGTGCTGGGGCTCTACTGGACGACCTCCGGCCCGGTCGACGTCCACTACGGCCGGGAGTGGAGCCTGTTCGACCTGCGCGACCGCTGCGAGCAGGCGGCCCGCGTCGGCTTCAGCGGGATCGGGCTCTGGCACGCCGACCTCGAGCACGTGCTCGAGACGCGCACGCTCGCCGAGATCGCGGCGCTGCTCGACGAGTTCGGCCTGCGGCACCTCGAGCTCGAGTTCCTCTGGGAGTGGTTCCTCGGCCCCGCCGACGAGCGGCGGCGCCAGAGCGACGGGCTGCGGGCGCTGCTCTGGGGGGCGGCGGCGGCGCTCCAGGCGCACCACGTCAAGGTCGGGAACATCCCCGGCACCCCGTGCGACCTCGTTCGACTGACGGAGGCGTACGCCGAGCTCTGCGCCGACGCCGCCGAGTGTCACGACGCGAAGGTGGTCTACGAGTTCATGCCTCCGGACGTCAACGTCCAGGACCTGGAGACGGCGCTCGCGATCGTCGAGGGCGCGGACGCACCGAACGGCGGCCTGGCGATCGACACGTGGCACATGGCCAAGCTCGGGATCGCGCCCGACGACCTCCGCGGCGTCCCCGCGCGGCACCTCGGCTGGGTGGAGCTGAGCGACGGCCACTTCCGGAACCTGCCGGACCCAGTCGACGAGACGATCAACCATCGGGAGCTGCCGGGCGAGGGCGAGTTCCCGATCCGCGAGTACGTCGCGGCGGTCCGCGACGCCGGCTACGAGGGGCCGTGGGGCGTCGAGGTGCTCTCGCAGAGGCTGCGCAGCCTCCCGATCGAGCAGATCTTCGACCGGGCCGCCGAGACCACCCGCGCGCACCTCGGGTAGCTACGCCTTGGTCGCCCGGTAGGACTCGCGCACGACCGCGACGTAGGGTACGGGACCGACCGTCGCCCGGATCTCCGTCTGGACGTGCGGCTCCACGGTCGGCTTCGACGAGCCGCCGCCCTCCTCGCCCCACACGAGGGTGACCTCGGTGCCCGGCTCGGCGTACTCCGGCTCGACGATCGCGAGCGTGAGCATCTTGGCCTCGTTGGCGCTGTAGCCGATCCACGTGGAGAGCCCGACCGTCTCGCCTGCAACCGTGACGGCGTCGAACGGGTGCATCGAGTAGACCGCGGAGGGCCAGTCGATGAACTTCGCCCGGTCGGCCTTCCCGAACATCGTCCGGATCGTCGCGGTGACATCGTCGTCGTCGAGCGCGAGCGTCACCTTCTGCCGGTGCTCGTCCGTGGCCATCCGCTCGAGCGCCTCACGGCCGATGAAGTCGTGGTCGCACTTGACGTAGCTCCCGTAGCCGAGGTCCCAGGGGGTGAGGTAGTAGTCCACGATCTCAGGCGAGGCGAAGCTGCCGCCGATGGACGCCTGGCCCTCGTACCCGTCGGCGGGCAGCCACTCGCGGTACGCCCTCAGCGAGTCGCCCGTGTACACGCCCGGGAGCGGCGAGGGGATCCAGCCCGACTCGAGCGTGTTCGAGGAGTACGCCCGCCCGCCCACCTGCCGTAGGCCGTACTCCTCCCCCGCCGCCAGCAGGGCGTCGTGGACGGCGGGCTCGTCGTCCCACGGGCCAAAGAGCTCCCAGCCCGGCTGGCCGACCATTCCGTGGCGCAGGGCTCGGACCGCCCTGCCGGCGATCTCGACGGTCGTCATGTTGAAGAACCGAAGCTCGGGCGGCGTCGCGCTCAGTGCGCGCTCGATCACGGCCATTGCGTTCGGCCCCTGCACCTGAAAGCGATACGAGCGTCGACGTCCGTCGGTCCGGAGCGCGGTCCGCTGGTCGAGGGCGAGCCGGACGTCGTACCCGCCGGTCTCGGCGTGGTAGGTGATCCAGTTCAGCGCCGGCGCGCGGCCGACGAGATTGAACTTGTCCTTGGCCAGGTGAAAGAGGATCACGTCGCCGATCACATAACCCTCGGGCGTACACGGCACGAAATGCTTGGCCTTGTCGACGGTGAACCGCTCGAAGCTGTTGATCGCCAGCCGGGACAGGAGGGTCGCGGCGTCGGGGCCCTCCACGGCCAGGTCGGCCATGTGGAACGACTGGTTGAAGAGCACGCAGGACTGCTGCCAGGCCGTCTGCTCGTCACGCCAGTTGGTGTACTCGGCGGGCACACCCGGGTAGACATTCGGTCCCGCCTGCGAGTTGCGCAGCAGCTCGACGGGGCTCTCGACGCTGCCGAGCAGGTCTTCGAGACTCTGTTCGCTCATGGTCGCCTCCTTCTACGGCGGCGTCCTGGAGGCGCTCGCCGAGGTAGCTTGCGATCTACAGACGGGGTGACGGCGGTCAGGCGGCGGAGGGTTCGGCGTCGCGCCGGAGCGCGCTCGGCGAGCAGTCGTACGCGGAGCGGAAGAGGCGGGCTGAAGTGCTGTAGCCCGTCCTCTAGCCCGGCGGCGAGACTGCGGAAGAATGCGGCCGCTGCCCGCGGCAGCCCCTCGGCGCCCGAGATCCCGACCGCGGTCAGCTTGCTGATCTGCGCCTCGTCCCGGCCGAGCAGGTGCTTCGGCACCCGCATGACCAGCGACTCGTACTGCTAGAACTCCAGCCGTTCGGGGGGCGGGACCGTGGCCGTATCGATCAGCAGCATGCGAACCGGGCCGGGTGCGGGGCGATTGCCGCCTCGATCTTCTCCCCTCGGGTGCCGCAGAGCAAACCGCAAGCCGTGCGAGCGGCCCCATCAGAGCTCCTTCCCGGTGAGCGCGAGCGCCTCGGGCGCGGGCTCGCGCGGCGCACGCGGCCTCCGCGGCCTCGCGCTTCCGCCACGTGGCGCCGGCGACGCCGACGGCGTGATCAGCGCCTGCCGGAAATCGTAGGGGAGGACGATCAGGGCGACGACGGCCGCGGCGGTGCCGAGCAGCGCGCTCTGCCACAGGCGCCGCGCCCGCGGCGCGTAGGGCAGCCGTTGCTCGACGAGCTCACCGCGGCTGGGCAGGCTCGGGCCACGCACGAACATCGCGATGACCATCAGCACGAAGACGAGCAGCCCGACGTGAAGCGTGCGAAGAGCGCGGCCGTCAGCGCAGGGACGACCTGGAGCGGGAGCGCGGTCGGATCGAGCTGCGTGATCGATGCGGCAAGCACGCCGAGACCGCCCGCCACCAACGTGCCGAGCAGCGTGCTCGCCAGCGCGAGGCGGTTCGGCGAGAGCCCCATCAACATCGCAGCGATCTCGTTCTCGGAGGCGGCGCGCGTCGCGAGCCCGAACCTGCTCAGGCGATAGGCAGGCGACAGCGCGGCCGTGGCAGCGAGGATGATCCCCGGGAGGATGAAGCGGTCGATCGGGACGTTCGACCCGAACACCGGCCGGCCGACGGCCTTCAGGCCCCGCAGGAACGGAGGCACTGCCGATCGGTCGTGTCGAAGCCGAGAGACGAGGCGATCCCGTAGATCCACTTCGGCAAGTCACCGCCGAGCCCCGCCGGGACCGCCGGGTCGAGGCAGAGCGGGTTGGAGATAACCGGCGTCTTGCTCTTCGAGGGTTTGCAGCGCCTTGGCGATGTTCACGCACTCCACCCGCGTTCGACCGGGGGACGATCATGTCGGCGTTCTGTGCGCCCGCCGCCGTCAGCGGCCCGGTCAGGTCTGTCGCGGTCGCCGAGAAGCCGACGAGTGTGGTCTTGATCCCCGCCGCCTCGAGGCTGTCCTTCTCGACCTTGGCCCCGTGATCGATGCCGGGGATCTGGGGATAGACGACTGACGCAGTCTTCGCGCGCAGGACGTTCTTGCCGAGCGTCCCCCACGGGCCGAGGACCGAGTCGTTCGTCCCGAAGAGGCCGAAGCCGGTTTTCCGCTCCGCGTCGACCGGCAGCAGGAGAACACCGCCGACCGTCGGCTTCCTGTTGCCGAGCGCGGCGTAGAACGACTGGTTGCCGACGGCGACCGCGCCGACCTGGACGACCTGGATCCGCCTGTCGTTCGCGAAGCGCTGCCCGCACTTCGTGCCCTCCTCCTCGGCGCAGGTGGTGAAGCAGTAGCTGACGACGAGCGGATGGCCCTGCACGCCGCCGAGGTACTTGTTGACGTACTGGACCAGCGTGCCTTTGTCTCGAGACCTCATGCCCGTTCAACCCTCCTTCCTGTTTCTGGCCGTCCGCTGACCGGCCGCGAACGGGCCCTGAAGGACGATCTTGGCGCGCTCCGTCGCGTCGCTGTTCGCAACGAGCGCACAGTCGGCGCCTTCGACTTGACCATGCGCGCACATTTTTCGGGCAGTCGTCGGCGTGGACGAGGGCGCGCTAGATTGGCTCTCTCCCGAGCACGAAAGGAGCCAAGTGCCTGACCTCGACGGCGAGCGGCTGACCTGGGTGTTCACCCAGATGCTTCGGATCCGCGAGTTCGAGGAGCGCGTCAAGCGGACGTTCGAGGAGCATCCCGGCGCAATCCGTGGCCACACGCACCTGGCGGACGGCGCCGAGGCGTCGATCGTCGGCTCGCTCACTGCGCTCCGGCCCGGCGACCAGCTGTTGGCCACCTACCGCTGTCACGGCTACCCGATCGTGCTCGGCACCGACCCGAAGGCGATCATGGCCGAGATCTACGGCCGCACGGACGGGCTCTGCGGAGGCTACGGCGGCTCGATGCACCTCATCGATGTCGAGCGCGGCTTCCTCGGCACCTCCGGGATCGTCGGCCAGGGGATCCCCCAAGCGTGCGGCGTCGCCTACGCGGCGCAGCTCCGCGGACAGGGTCAGGTCGTGCTCAGCTTCTTCGGCGACGGCGCGAGCAAGCAGGGCGCCTTCCACGAGGCGATGAACATCGCCTCGCTGTGGAGGCTGCCGATCGTCTTCGTGATGGAGAACAACAGCTACAACGTCGTCACGCGTGTCGAGCAGGAGGACGCGAACGCGGCTGCCGGCGAACCGCTCGCGGTGAAGGCGAAGGCCTACTCGATGCCCGGCGAGACCGTCGACGGCGGCGATCCGGTCGCGGTCTACGAGGTGGTCTCGGCCGCGGTCGAGCGTGCGCGCTCAGGCCAGGGGCCGACGCTCGTCGAGTCGCGCGTGTACCGCCTGAGCGCCCACGGCAACATCATCGCCCCGCCCGGCGTGCCGCTGCACTTCCCCGAGCACGAGGCGATCACCGTCTTCGGCAACGCAGAGGAGTACGAGGCGGCGAAGCGCGGCGACCCGGTGCCTCGGTTCCGCGCGCGCCTCATCACCGACGGGACGCTTTCGGCCCAGGACGCCGACCGGATCGCGGAGCAGGCCCGGACGGAGATGGAGGAGGCGGTGCGGTTCGCACTCGACAGTCCCTTCCCGCCCGCCGACGCAGCCACCGACTACGTCTACGCCTGAGAGGAGCCAGGGTGCTAATGCCACGCGAGCTTCCGTACATCGCGGCGATCGGCGAGGCGATCCACCAGGAGATGGAGCGGGACGAGACCGTCCTGCACTTCGGCCAGAACATCGCCACCCACGACGAGGACCCGTACCTGAAGGCGTTCGGTCCGGACCGCGTCCGCGTGACGCCGATCTCCGAGACGGCCGAGATCGGGATGGCGATCGGCGCGGCCATGGCCGGCTACCGGCCGGTCGTCGAGCTGTACATGGCCGAGTTCATGCTCGTCGCGATGGACCAGGTCGTGAACGAGGCGAACCGCTTCCACTACATGTCGGGCGGGCAGGTGAAGGTGCCGATCGTGCTCAAGGCAGGCTACGGCTTCACCGCCGGCTGGGCCGGCCAGCACACCGGCACGATCTACGGGATGTTCATGGGGGTGCCGGGACTGAAGGTCGCCCTGCCGGCGACGCCGGCAGACGCGAAGGGCCTGATGACGGCCTCGATCCGCGACGACAATCCGGTCGTCTTCTTCCACCACTACCTGCTCACCCTCGAGCACGGCGACGTCCCGGAGGGCGAGCATGTCGTCCCGCTGGGCCGGGCCAACGTCGTCCGCGAGGGAAGCGACGTGACGATCGTCGCGCTCGGCTGGATGCTCGGCAAGGCACTCGAGGCCGCCGACCAGCTGGCGGGCGAGGGTGTGAGCGCTGAGGTGATCGACCCGCGCACGCTGACGCCGCTCGATACGGCGACGATCCTCGGCTCGATCGAGAAGACCGGCCGCCTGGTGATCGCGGACCAGTCGACGCGGCACGGCTCGGCGGCGGCGGTGATCGCGGCCGAGGCTGCTTCACGCGCCTTTTCCTCGCTGAAGGCGCCGGTGCAGCTCGTTTGCGCGCTGGACACGACGGTCCCGTACAGCGAGCCGATGGAGGCCTACCTCCTGCCCGACGCGGCGAAGATCGAAGCCGCCGTCCAGCAGGCCGTCGGCGAGGCGCCGGTCCCGGCGTAGGCGAACCGCTGCTTCGCCGGCTTGCCGGGTCCGTTCCACTATTCGGACACTTGTCTCGACTTGTGCAGCGGAGGGCGATAGGCTCGCGCGGTGAGCATCCTCGGGCATCGCGTGCTCCGGACGGAGGACGACCGGTTCCTGCGCGGCCGGGGGCAGTACGTCGAGAACCTCTCGCTCGAGGGCGCTCGAACGATCACCTTCGTCCGCTCGCTGCTGGCGCACGCGAAGATCAAAGGCATCGACACGAGCGCCGCCGAGGCGCTCCCCGGCGTGCAGGTCTTCACGGCCGGAGACATCGACTTGCCCCCCTACGGTCCCGTCCCGCTTCCAGGCCTGAACGAGAAGATGGGCCGCCCGGTCATCGCGAGCGATGTCGTTCGCTTCGTCGGCGAGATCGTCGCTGTGGTCGTCAGCGGCGACCGTGGGACCGGGGCCGACGCGGCAGAGCTCGTGATGGTCGACTACGACCCACTCCCGGTAGTGCTCGACCCGCACGACTCCCTCGAGAACGAAACGCTGCTCTTCCCCGACGCGGGCACGAACGTCGCCGCCCGCACGCAGCCCGCCGCACACGCCGACGACCTCTTCGACGGCTGCGACGTGCTCGTATCCGACACGCTCGTCAGCCAGCGGATGGCACCGTGCCCGCTGGAGCCCCGCTCGATCGCAGCGACGTTCGAAGAGGGCAGGCTCACTGCCTGGCTCTGCACGCAGACCCCGCACCAGGACCGCGATGCGCTCGCAGGAGTGCTGGGGATGGAGCCCGGGCAGGTCCGCGTCGTCGCCCCGGACATCGGCGGCGCCTTCGGGGCGAAGATCATGTCCGTCGGCGCCCTCACCGAGGACATCCTCGTCACCTGGCTTGCCCGCGAGCTCGGCGGCCCGGTGCGGTGGACCGAGACACGCAGCGAGTCGATGATCGCCCTCCCCCACGGCCGCGCGATGGAGCTCGCCTTCACGATCGGCGGGACGAAGGACGGGAAGGTGCTCGCGTACAAGCTCGATGTGCTCGCTGACTGCGGTGCCTACCCCGCGGTCGGCGCGTTCCTCGCGAATCTGACGACGCTGATGTCGAGCGGCGTCTACGCGATCCCGCGCGTCGAGGCCGAGGGCACGACGGTCGTCACGAACACGACTCACACCGCGGCCGTCCGAGGCGCCGGTCGGCCGGAGGCGACCCAGGCGATCGAGTACGCGATCGACCGTTTCGCCGCCGAGATCGGAGTGGACCCGGCCGAGGTCCGGCGCCGCAACTACGTCACCGAGTTCCCCCACACGAGCGCCTCCGGCGCCGGCTACGACTCGGGCGACTATGCAGGCGCACTCGAGCTGGCGCTGCGCTCGGCCGGCTACGACGAGCTCCGAGCGGAACAGAAGCGGCGTCGTGACGAGGGTGGAGCGAGGCAGCTCGGGATCGGCATCTCGTCGTACGTCGAGATCACCAACCCGCTCGGCGAGGCCGAGCTCGGAGAGGTCGAGATCACGGCGGACGGCAGCGCGATCGTCCGCACCGGCTCGTTCGCCCACGGACAAGGGCACGAGACCTCCTTCGCGATGATCGTTGCCGAACGTCTCGGCCTGCCGCTCGAGAAGGTCACCGTCCTCAAGGGGGACACGGACGAGATCGCCTCCGGCACCGGCACGTACGGGTCCAAGTCGGCACAGATCGGCGGCACGGCGTCGCGGGCCGCGGCTGACACCGTCGTGGAGCAGGCGAAGGAGCTGGTCGCCGACTATCTGGAGGCCAATCCCGCAGACCTCGTCCTCGACAATGCGCTCGGGCGCTTCCACGTCGCCGGCACCCCCGACCCCTCGCTCTCCTGGGAGGAGCTCGCCACGCGCGCCGCCGGGGACGACCGGCTCGGCCGCCTGAAGGCGACCAGCGAGTGGCAAGGAGCGCCGACGTTCCCGTTCGGCACACACGTCGCCGTGGTCGAGGTCGATACCGAGACCGGGGCCGTCGAGCTCCAGAAGATGGTGTGTGTCGACGACGCCGGCACGCTCATCAACCCGCTGCTCGCCGAGGGCCAGGTGCACGGCGGTGTCGCGATGGGCGTCGCGCAGGCGCTGTACGAGCACTACACGTTTGCCGAGGACGGCACGCCGCTGACCGACAACCTCGTCGGGTATGCCTTCCCCTCGGCGGCCGAGCTCCCGTCGTGGGAGTCGATCACGATGGAGACCCCCACGCCGGCGAACCCGCTCGGAGCGAAGGGGATCGGCGAGTCCGGAACGATCGGCGCCACGCCTGCCGTCTACAACGCGGTCGTCGACGCGCTCTTGCCGCACGGCGTGCGGGCGGTCGAGATGCCGGCGAACGGCGAGAACGTCTGGCGCGCGCTCCAGGAGGCGAAGGCATGAAGGTCTCGCTGACCGTCAACGGCTCTCCTCACGAGGCCGACGTCGAGCCGCGGCTCCTGCTCACCTATTTCCTGCGCGAGGAGCTCGGGCTGAAGGGGACAAACGTCGGTTGCGACACATCCTCCTGCGGGTCGTGCACGGTGCTGATCGACGGCGAGTCGGTGAAGTCCTGCACGGTGCTCGTCGTCCAGGCCGACGGCTGCGACGTGACGACGATCGAGGGCCTCGCCTCGGACGGCGAGCTCCATCCGATCCAGCGGGCCTTCCACGAGCAGCATGCGCTCCAGTGCGGGTTCTGCACGCCCGGCTTCGTGCTCGCTGTGGCTTCGCTGCTGAAGGAGAACCCGAACCCATCCGAGGAGGAGATCCGCCTCGGGCTCGAGGGCAACCTCTGCCGCTGCACCGGTTACCAGAACATCGTGCGTGCGGTGCAGGTGGCCGCAGGAGCGGCGAGGTGATCCCGCCTGCCTTCGAGTACGCGCGCCCCGGCTCGGTCACCGAGGCGATCGAGCTGCTCGGCCGCGATGACGCGAAGGTCCTCGCCGGCGGCCACTCGCTGATCCCACTTCTGCGGCTGCGGTTCGCGCGTCCGTCGCTGGTGGTCGACATCGGGCGGCTCGAGGACCTGCGCTACGTCCGCGAGGAGGGCGACCGGATCGCGATCGGCGCGCTCGCGCGACACGCCGATCTCGTGCGTGACCCGGTCGTCGCTCGCAGCTGCGGCCTGATCGCGCGGGCCGCGAAGGAGGTCGGCGACCCGCAGGTCAGGCATCGCGGCACGATCGGCGGCTCGGTCGGCCACGGCGATCCAGCCTCCGACCTCCCGACGGTCCTGCTCACACTCGACGGAGAGCTCGTCGCCAGGGGTCCCGACGGGGAGCGGACGATCGCCGTCGCGGAGTTCTTCACCGGCCCCTTCGAGACTGCGCTCCGCCGCCAGGAGCTGCTCACCGAGATTCGAGTGCCGAAGGTGGACGGCGGCGTCTACCTCAAGCACGTGCGGAGAGCCCAAGACTGGGCGACGGTCGGGGTCGCGGCCGCACGAATCGACGGGAGCGTCCGCATCGGCCTCGCAGGCATGGGGCCGACTCCGCTGCGCGCCCGCGCCGCCGAGCAGGCGCTCGCCGACGGGGCATCACCCGCGGAGGCAGCCGGCCGGGCAGCTGAAGGAGCGAATCCGCCCAGCGACGTGAGCGGGAGCGCCGAGTACCGAGCCCACCTCGCGCAGGTC
>JBKPCT010000175.1:0-6760 GCA_046727515.1 Actinomycetota bacterium
CCGCAAAAGGAATGAGCCGCCCGCATCTCGACCCCGATCCGAGTTCCTGCGCCGCATCCGTGCGCGCCGACATAGGGCAGGGCCACCACGATCATCGCCGACGACGCCGTCATCGACGACACCGAGCACCACCGAAGCGAAAGCTTGCTCCGCCGGCCCCCTTCATATAGGGGCTCCGAGACGGGCCCCGCCGACATGCACCAAGCGTTACTCGCCTTTGCGTGCTGCCTCGTCTGCCTTCGCCGACTCAGCCGCTCATTCTGAAATGAGTTCTTTAGACCGCTGCCTTCGTCCGCCAGCCCTCGTGGTAGGAGGTGCGGGCGACCTCGGAGTACGGGCACGGGCTGACGACCGCGCGGATCTCCACCTGCGAGTGCCGCTCGACCACCGGCTTCGCCGAGCCGCCGTTCTCCTCGCCCCAGACCAGCGTGACCTCGGTGCCGATCTCGACGTCCGAGTTCGCCACCCCGAGCGAGAGCATCGAGCGCTCGTTGTAGCTGTATCCGGAGAAGGTCGACACCCCGACCAGCTCGCCGTCGAGCAGCAGCTTGTCGTTCGGCCACGTCGAGTAGTTCGAGAGCGGTAGGTCGATGTACTTCGCCGGGTCGCCCTGCTCGAAGAGCGTCCGCATCGCGGCGGCGACGTCGTCTCCGTTCCAGGCGAGCGTGACCTTGCGCCGCGGACCCTCGTCGCCCATCGCCTCGAGCGCCTCGCGGCCGATGAAGTCGTGGTCGAAGTTCACGAACCCCCAGTAGCCGAGGTCGTGCGGGGTGAGGTAGTAGTCGGAGATGTCGTCGGAGTAGAAGCTTCCGCCGAGCGAGCCGGTCCCCTCGTAACCGTCCGCGGGGAGCCACTCGCGGTACGCCTTCAGGTCGTCGCCGGTGAAGACGGCCGGGAGGGGGCACGGGATCCAGCCCGACTCGAGCGTGTTCGTCGCGTAGACACGCGAGCCGACCTGCTGCAGGCCGAACTCGTTGCCGGCCTCGACGATCGCCGCGCGGATGTCCTCCGCCTCCTCCCACGGGCCGAACAGCTCGCGGCCGGGGACGCCCGACATCCCGTGGTGCAGCGCGCGCACCGTGTGGCCGGCGATCGTGATCTCGCCCACGTTGAAGAACTTGATCTCGGGGAGCGGGCCGCCCGTGGCCTTCTCCAGCACCTGCATCGCGTTCGGACCCTGCACCTGGAAGCGGTACAGCTTCCGCTTGCCGGTCGGGTTGACGGCCGTGCGCTCGTCGCGCTCGAAGGCCACGTCGTAGTCACCCGTCTCGCCGTGATACTGCACCCAGTTGTGCGCGGACGGGCGGCCGACGATGCTCACCCGGTTCGCATCGAGGTGGAAGACGATCGCGTCGCCGATCACGTAGCCGTCCGGGTTGCAGACGACGAGCTGCTTCGCCTTGCTCACCGCGAAGTTCTCGAACGTGTTCACGGCAAGCGACGAGAGGAGCGGGATCACGTCGGGCCCTTCGATGTAGAGGTCCGTCATGTGGTGCGACTGGTCGAAGAGCGCAGCCGTCTCGCGCCAGGCGATCTGCTCGTCCCGCCAGTTCGAGAACTCGGCCGGGACCTTCGGGTAGACATAGGGCCCGATCTGCGAGTTCCGGGCCATCTCGACGGCACTCCCGGCGGCCGCCAGCTTGTGCTCGAGCGTGTGGTGCGTCATGTCGGCGTGACCTCCTTCTCGACTTCTGGGGCGATGCTATTTCGCTTGTCTTGCTCCCAGGCCCACGTGTCCAGGAGCCGGTTGAAGGTGAAGAAGTGGAACCCCGCGAGCTCTGCGGCGTGCGGTGCGAGGGCGTCGTACAGCGAGTCCGCCGCAGCCGATAGCCGGAAGAACCTGCGCAGCCCGCGCTGCTTGCGGAGGAAGCGGAGGGACGGCCCGACGCCGACCTTCACGGAGACCTCGAGCAGCCGCCGCCGATCGACGATGCCGGGCAAGCCGACGACCACCGGCAGCTCGACCTGGCGCGCGAACCGCAGGATCGCGTCCGGATCGAAGCAGATCTGCGTCGTCACGTAGTCGGCCATTCGGCTTTTCTCCGCCAGGGTCGCGGCGAGTGTCGCCGGGTCGATCAGCGGGTGACCTTCGGGATAGCCGGCGATCCCGAGAGTACGCGGTCGGCGCGGGTGCTCGTGCACCACCGGGAGGAGCTCGACGGCCGATGTGTACGCCCCGAGGGGCTCCGTTGCGTCGCCGCCGATCACGAACGCGTCGTCGATTCCTGCCTCGGCCATCGTCGCGAGCAGCTCGTCGAGGTGCGCCCGGTCGCGCACCATCCGCGCCGAGAGATGGACGGTGACTTCGTGCCCGAGCGCGCGCAGGCGCGTTCCCACCTCGACAGTCCGGTCCGGCCCGTGCTTCGGCGAGCAGGTGACGGTCAGGCGGACACGTTCGGACAGCTGGGCGGCCTGCTCCTCGCCGGCGCCGACGGGCAAGATCTCGAAGCGCGCGCTCACTCGACCGGGGGGGTGCCGTAGGTGTGGAAGCTCTCGACCGTCTTCACGCCCCAGAACTGACCTCGTCCGCGCTCCTCAGACGTCCAGGTGATCGGCTCGTAGTCCGGGTCGTAGACGAAGTAGCCGCCGGTCGTGACCTCGATCCGGTTCCCGCCCGGCTCGAAGCCGTAGAGGAAGAAGCCCTGCGCGACGCCGTGCTTCGACGGAGCGGCCTCGATCGGCACGTCGTTGTCGACGAAGAGATCGGCGGCGCGCAAGCACTCCTCCCGCGTGTCGACCCAGAAGGCGAGGTGGTGGAGGCGTCCATGCGCGCCGTAGTGGTCGGCGACGTAGATCAGCTCGTGCGCGGCGATCGAGAGGCTGAGCCACGCCCCCTGCTCGGTACCGTCGTCGAGCTCGATCCGCTCGTACAGGCGATAGCCGAGCAGCTCCTGCGCAAACTCTCGGCATGCGCGAACGTCGGCGGCGAGGAAGTTGACGTGGTCGAGCCGCTTGACGGCGGCGCCCCGGCCGACGTAGCGCTGCGGCTGGTTGCGCCAAGACGGCTTCAGACGGTCGGGGGCGACGTAGCGCTCGGCCTCGTAGTAGAGCTCGCAGACGTGCCCGTCCGGGTCGGTGAAGCGGTACGCCGGCCCGTGCCCGACGTCGCCGGCGATCCAGCCCTGGCCGAGCCCGGTCGCCTCGATCGCGGTCACCCGGCGTTCGAGCGCCTCCGGGCTCCACGCGCGCAGCGCGACGTGGCCGAGCCCCGACTGCGGCGACTCGGTTAGCTTCAGGCTGTACCGCAGGTAGTCGCCCCAGCCGCGGAGGTATACCGACTGCCCGTCGCGGGTCTCCTCTTCCATCCCGAGCACGTCGACGAAGAACCGCAGGCTCTCTGCCGGCCTCGGAGTCAGGAGCTCGGCGTGTCCGATCCGGGCAACGTCGTGCATGGCCCAGGCCGTCATGTAAAGGGTCTGACCCCTTTCACGCCCCCGCGGGACGCGGCCGTCTCGGACCGAAGGGCCCCAGACCGCACAACGATGCCAACGGATCTGCGTCGGCGACGCCGAAGGGGTCTGACCCCGGCCATGTCATGAGCGGTCATCTCTCCACCAGCGCTCTCAGCCCGTCCAGGTCGTAGGAGAGCGCCCCGCCTGCGAGCTTCGCCCGCTTCTCCACCTCGCGCGCCGCGCGCTCGCGCGCGGCGCCGAGCACCTCCTCGACGCGCTCCCGCTCGACGACGGCGGCGCCGTCCGCGTCGAGCACGACGGCATCGCCCCGGCGGATCGTCGCCCCGCCGACCAGGACCGGCTCGCCGATCGTCCCGGGCACCTTCTTGTCCGCACCGCGGACGCGGACCCAGCGGGCCCAGACGGGAAGCCCGACTTCGCGCAGCTCCTCGACGTCCCTGACCGCCGCGTCGACGAGCAGCGCCGCGACGCCGCGGCCTTTCGCCTGGGTCGCGAGGAGCTCGCCGACGAGTGCGACGGGTCTCGGCTCAGGCATCGTCAGCACGAGCACCTCCCCGGGCTCGGCCTGCGCGACCGCGGCGTGCACCATCAGGTTGTCGTCCTGGCCGCAGCGAACCGGTCGCGCCGGCCCGGCGGCGCGCGAGCCCGGGATCACCTGGACGAGGTCGAGGTCGACGACCTGCGAGCGGCCGCCGGCCTCGTGGACCGTGGCGGAGCCGAGCCGGGCGAGCTCGTCGTAGCTGACGCCTTCGGCGTCACGACATCGCCTCGCACCAAGGCTGCCAGCTTCGCTGTCGCCTTTGTGCTCGGCTTCGTCTCTCAAAGTGTGTCCACCACCTGCGGCGTCACACGTTGGAACGCCTCTGCAAACTTGATTGCGTCGTTACCGGACGAGCGGCGGGCGTGATTGCCGCGCCGGGCGGCGAGCTCCTCGTAGTAGGTGTGGAGGTGAGCCTGGGCCTTCATCTCCGCCATCGCCGCGAGCTTCTGGTCGGTCACCGGCGTGATGTCGACGAACAGGGTCGGCGTGAAGTTGCAGAGCTCGGGCTGGTGCGGCTCGAAGAGCAGGAGCTCCGGCGGCCGGAACGGGCCGCCGAAGGCGCTCGCGGTCCCGGCGCCGGCCGCGAGCGCACGGGCGCGTTCGACCGCGAAGAAGGCAGCTGCGTGGTCGGGGTTGAACGGGTCGCGGTCGGTGTGCGTGAGCAGCACATCCGGTGCAAACGAGCGGATGCGGTCTGCGATCGCGACCAGGCTCGCCTTGTCCACCTCGAGCGGGTAGTCGCCGAGATCGAGGCACTCGAACGTCGCCCCGAGCGCGGCGGCCGCCCGCTCGGCCTCGCCGGCGCGGACCTCCTTCACATGCTCGATCGTCATTCCGGGCTCCTTCCAGAGCTCCCCCGACTCGCCCTGCTCTCCGTAGGAGAGAGCGAGCACCTGCGCGGTGCCTCCGGCAGCGGTCGTGACCGCGATCGCGCCGCCCGCGCGCCAGACGAAGTCGGCCGAGTGCGCGCCGATGACGAGCACGCGCCGGCTCATTCGGCACCGGCCAGCCGCCGCGACTGCACGACGATCAGCTCCCGAACCTCGTCCTCGGCGAAGCCCGTGTCGAGCAGGTGGTCGGCCCAGAGGGCGAGCCCGTCTTCGACCTCGGGGTAGTCCGGGTTGCCGAAGTCGCTGGAGAAGAAGTTGCGGCCGTCGGTCGCCCGCACGCCCTCGAACACGTGCTCGAACGTCGTCTTGCCGCTGTGCGGCGTGCTCAGGCAGCGCTCGAGCAGGCAGCCCTTGCCGGCGAGGGCGACCTGCTCCTCGATCGAGAAGTCCTGGGCCGGGAACTCGGGGTGCGTGACCGCGATCGTCCCGACGCCCTCCTCGAGTGCGCCGTCCACGACCGCGAAGATGTCCTCCCGGCCGAGGTGACCTGTGGCGAGGATCATGCCGTGACGGGCAATCGCCCGGAGGACCGCGCGCGTCTCCGGCAGCAGCGCGCCGTGCTCGTCGCTGACCGGCACCGGCTCGACCGAGAACCCGAGGCCGCGCAGCTCGTGCTGCAGCTTCGCCCAGAGCGGCACCTTGTCACCGGGCTTCGGCTCGGTGCGTCCGGCGGTCTCGGCGGACGAGTCGACCGTCGGCAGCCAGACGATCCGCGCGCCCTCGCGCGCCGCGATCTCGACCGCAAGTGGGTTCATCCCGCCGACAGCCCAGTTCAACGTGATCGTCCCAATCGCCTGAACCCCTGGAACGAGGCCGGAGACGACCTGGGCGCGCTCCGCAGTCGAGGTGTAGTGCGACTTCAGCCCGAACCCGGCGAGCCCGGCCTCGGCGAAGCGGTGGGCGAGCGTCACGTCGTCGACGATGCGTGCGGGCACGTCGGGGGCGACGTGGACGTGCAGGTCGTAGCCGCCGCGGACGAGCTCCCGTGCGCGTTCGCTCGGCACTAGGTGCCCTCGTGCCCGAGCCCGCCGAGCAGGTCTACGCTCGCTGCGGCGATGCGCGGCTCGACCCCCAGCTCGACCAGGAGGTCGCGCGCAGCCTCCATCTCGTCCGCGCGTCGCAGCGCGTGCGCCTGGCTGCCGACGAGCAGCCGATCCAGCAGCGGCCGGCCGATCACGGCCGAGATCTCCTGCTTCAGCCACTCGGCATGTCCCGCGGCGTCCGCTGCCCGGACGCTCTCGATTGCGGAGGCGGCGAGGCCCTTCATGAAGACCGAGCGGAGCAGCTTCAGCGTCGCCGCGTCCCCCGCCCGTGCGGAGACGACGTCGACGGGCATCCCGAGCGGCTCGAGCGCGTCGGCGAAGGCCTGCGCCCCCTCGCCCGAGGCGAGCGCGGGCGTTGCGAGCCCGCGGGCAGGCACGGGCCCGAGCAGCGCGACGTCGGCGAAGCGTTCGCCGCCGACGACCTCTGCGACCTCGCGCTTGAGCGCCGGTGCGGCCGTGTTCAGGTCCGCGTAGACGGCGCCGGGGCCGAGCGACGGGCGAGCCGACTCGGCAGCCTCGACGGCAGCCCGCGCAGAGTTGACGCTGAGCACGACCTCGCTGCCGACAATCGCCTCCTCGGGCGCTCCCCCCTTGACCGGATCGTATCCGCGGACCTCCGCCCCGGACGACGCCAGGTCGGCGGCGAGGCGGCTGCCTGCCTCGCCGAGCCCGAGCACCGCGACCGTCAGCGCGGGCACGGCGTCAGAGGCGCTCGAGCGCCCGGCGAGTCAGGACCTGCGCGAGGTGGGCTCGGTACTCGGCGCTCCCGCTCACGTCGCTGGGCGGATTCGCTCCTTCAGCTGCCCGGCCGGCTGCCTCCGCGGGTGATGCCCCGTCGGCGAGCGCCTGCTCGGCGGCGCGGGCGCGCAGCGG
>JBKPCT010000176.1:0-7155 GCA_046727515.1 Actinomycetota bacterium
CGTCCGGCAGCGGGATCTTGAGGTGGATCTCGACGCGCCAGCCGCTGACTGCGACCTTCTCGACGACGAGGCGGAGGAGGCGCTGACGGTCCTCGAAGTCGAGCTCGTCGAGGGAGGCCGCGATGCGTTGGGCGAAGCCGGAACGACCGCCCGCCGTTTCGGCGTCGCCCAGGAAGAGGCGGTCGAGCGCGCGCTCATTGCGCGACCGGAGAGCGAGCACGAGGTGGATCTCGCGCCCCGGTGGAACGTACCCCAGACGGCGCGAGACGAGGCGTGCCTCCTCCAGCGTCACCGGCTCGGCCGTCGGCCCCGGCGCCCTGGTCGCCGCGCCGCCGCGCAGCACCGCTCCGCCCCCGATCGCCGCCGCGAGCACGAGCGCGAGCAAGGATGCCGTCCGGACCCGCACCTAGCGGGGTAATAGCACACGCCCCTCGACGCGTTACATCGTGTGCGGCACGTGCGTGGCGTGCATGCCGAGCACAAGCGCGGCGGCAAGGCTGAAGTAGAGGAGCCCCATGACCACCCGCTGATAGGGACGTACCCGGTAGTACTCCTGCATCTGCGGGAGCCGGCGCAGCCGCCAGCGCCGCCAGAGCTCCGAGCCGGCGAGAAGCAGGATGACGATCAGGATCGGGTTGGGCGTGTAGATGACGAGGGCGATCAAGCCGAGGAACCCGGCGAGCCAGAGGGACGGGTGCAGGGCTGCCGAGATCCGGCCACCGTCGAGCGGGATAGCGGGTAGCAGGTTGAAGAGGTTGATGAGGAAGCCGAGGAAGGCGAGCGCCTTCAGCTGCTGCGAGTCGTACGCGATCGCGAGCAGGTAGAGGACGAGTGCGCCCGCGGAGCCGAGCAGCGGTCCGGCGATCGCGAGCCGCGCCTCGCGCCAGGCGTCGTGAGGCATCTGCTTCAGCGTGATCAGCGCACCCATGAACGGGATGAAGACGGGGACCGAGACCGGGAGACCCTGCCGCTTGGCCTCGACCACGTGACCAAACTCGTGCACGAACAGGAGCACGATCAGCCCGATCCCGAACCACCAGCCGCCCAGCCACACGTAGAAGGCGGCGGAGACGAAGATCGAGAAGAGGAACTTGAACTTGAGCAACGCGACGCCGAACTTCGCCAGGAACGCACCAAGCGCCGCCAGCCGCGCCCCGAGCATCCCCAGCCTCGCGCGCCGGTCCCTGCCGCCGCGCGGTTGAATCGGCGCGTAATTGCGCCACTCGTTTGGGTATTCGGACATCCGAACCATCTTGCCTACAGGCATACGTCGTGCGAAGCCCGTGCGTACTGCGTAAGTCGGCTACGTCGTAAGATGCCCTCATGGCCGAGGAACCCGAGAGAGAACTCGACGAGATTGCACAGGACACACGCACCCTCGGCGAGGGCATCGAGACTGAATTGAAGGAAGACCTGGACAAGGCCAAGGGCGAAGGCGGGCGAACGAAACGCCCTTGGTGGAAGTTCTGGGTTCGGACGTAGGTGCCAGAGCCCCGTCACGCCCGGACACGAGCGTGACGAAGCCACGGCGCCCGGCAGATCACCGAGCGCATCCGGTCGGAAGCGCCAGCGTTAGTCGGGATCGTAATCTCCGCCGGCGAACTGCTCGAGTCGCGCCCGGTCGGCAACGGAATCGGGTTGCCTGACCGAGTCTTCGCGGCCGGCGACTTGGCGCCGGTTGCCGCCGATTGTGCCCCCGCTCTGCCCCAGAAATGCTCCATCGCATCCTGAAGGGGTCGGAAATCGTGAGTTGCGCTTCGGCTGCCAGCTGTCAGTTCGGTTTCGTCTTCGCACGTCCGGTAGAAGTAGGAGTCGGGCGTCTGGCCGCATGTGCAGGAGCGGCCCAGCCTGACCTACCCATAGAAAGATGGCGCCGACCTGGTGAGGAGGGGCGCCGGCCTTGATGAGGCGCTCCACGTCCACGCGGTCAATGTCCCTCCGGACAGCGAGAGTGTTGGCGTGCAGACTCCAACCGACGAGCGAGCACGGTCCGGTCGAGCCTCGACATATCATCGCCTTGTCGTGCGGGACATTGCAGCCCTGAAGGCTGCCGCGCGCGCCGCCATCGTCATTCCGGCGGTCTTCGCCTTCGCGGAAAAGTTCGTCCAGCAGCCACAGACATCGATCCTCGCCGGCCTCGGGTCGTTCGCGATCCTTGTCCTCGTCGAGTTCACCGGCTCGGCTCGCGTGCGTTTCTTCGCCTACCTCGGGCTGGGATGCGTCGGCGCAGTGTTCATTACAGTCGGCACTCTCTGCTCGCGGACTCCGTGGCTTGCGGCAGCAGCGATGGCCGTTGTCGGCTTCTGCGTCTTCTTCGCGGGCGCGATCAGCGGCTACTTCGCGGCCGGCGCGACCGCCGCGATCCTGACGTTCGTTCTGCCGGTGACGATTCCGGCGTCGAGCTCGGCGATTCCCGATCGCCTGGAAGGTTGGGGGCTTGCCGTCGGAGCGGGCATCTGCGCAGTGATGCTCCTTTGGCCGCCGCGCCCTCGCTCCGCTTTGCGGCACGCCGCAAGCGCAGCCTTGCGCGCCGTGGCGGATCTCATGGCGGCGAGACCCGAAGAGTGGCCCGAGGACGCCCGTGCTGCGCGTGCGGCTGTCGACGATCTCGGCCGGCGACTGCTGGGCACGCAGCATCGCCCAACCGGGCCTACCGGACCGATGGCCGCGCTCGCATCGCTTCCGGACGAGCTCGACTGGCTCCTCTCGTTCCTGGCGCCCTCGACCGAACAGGGCCGGCTCGAGCCCACGTGCCCGGAGGAAAACGAGGCGCTCGCAGCCGCGGCAGCACTCCTTAAGATGGGAGCGGACCGACTCGTCGGTCGCGACGCAGAGCTCGCCTTCGAACGACTCGAGCGCGCACGGGACGAGGTCGCGCGAGCGGTCATGCGACGCCTCCCGGAGCTTTCGACCGACGTTCCCGGCGGCGCCGCGCCGGAAGCGCTCGACGCAGCGTTCCGCATCCGCGCGGTCACCTACTCGGCCAGGCAGGTCGCCGCGTACGCCGACGTCGCTTCCGGGAGCGACGCACACGAGCTCGACATCGTCCAGCCGACTACGCCGCGCCGGGCCCTCGAAGCGACCGAACAGCTCGCCGTCGAGCACGCCAGCATCGGCTCGGTGTGGTTTCAGAACAGCCTCCGCGGCGCGGTCGGGCTCGCCCTCGCGGTCTACATCGCGCAGCGGACCGGCCTCCAGCACGGATTCTGGGTCGTGCTCGGAACGCTCTCCGTTCTCCGTTCGAACGCACTCGGCACGGGGCGCTCGATCGTCGATGCGCTTGCGGGAACCGCCGTCGGCATCCTCGTCGGCGCACTCATCGTGATCGCGATCGGCACGCACGAGGCCGTCCTGTGGGCGGTCCTGCCCGTTGCGATCCTCTTCGCCGCGTATGCCCCGAGGGCTGTCTCGTTCGCGGCGGGCCAGGCCGCGTTCACGGTCGTGCTCTTCATCCTCTTCAACATCATTCAGCCGGTCGGCTGGACCGTCGGGCTCGTCCGCGTCGAGGACGTTGCGATCGGTTTCGCGATCAGCCTCGGCGTAGGTCTCCTCTTCTGGCCCCGCGGAGCGGCTGCCCTGTTACGGAGCGACCTGGCAACCGCATATGGACGCACCGTCGACTACGTCGTAGCAGCCGCACGGCAGATCATCGACAGCGGCGACGCGCGCGAAGAAGTGGCCCGCGCGGAACGAGCAGCCGCGGACGCGCTCCACAGCCTCGACGACGCGTTCCGCCAATTTCTCGCCGAGCGTTCCGCCACGCCATTCAACGTCGAGGACGTCGGCGCGCTCGTCGGAGGCGCAGCACGGGTGCGTCGCGCCGGGCAGTCACTCGTCGCGATCGGGGGCATGACGGACGCGGACGCACGCCTCGCGCACTGCGGACGCAACCTCGAAAGAGAGCTCGATGCACTCCAAGCGTGGTACGTCTCCCTCGGCTATGCCCTCGTGAATCGCCGCTCCGTCCCGCCGTCGCATCTTCGGGACTCCGAAGGGCGAAGCCGACTGCTCCAGTGTCTACGCGAGGCTGCACGTGGCCGCGACGAGGCGACGTTGACAGCCGGGCTCGTGCTCCTCTGGGCGGGCCAGCACGTGGACAACCTCTGGCGACTCGAATCGCACCTCGCCGAGCGTGCGAACGCCGCGCGGAACTCGACGGCCGAAGCCGGACCGCTCCGCAGGCTCAGGCTGATGTTCTCCTGATCCTCGCAGGTCTAGCCCACGTAGCTACCTTCTGGGCGCCCGGAAGTAGGCGGCTGTTCGCGGAAAGGGTCGGGATCGGTGGGCCCGGCCGCTCCGGGACGGTCCGCGAAAGCCCGGCCAGCATCTGGCGCTCGTTCGGCGGAAGGTTCTTCCTGAGCTCGGTGATGTCAACCGCCTCGGTGCCCCACACGTAAGTGCTGGAGGGGACGTACTCGCCGAGCTTCTGCGACCGGAGTCGGTGCAACGTACCTACGACCGCGAGCGCGGCCTGCGCCTCGTCCTGGCAATGCTCGGGGAGGCCCGCCGTCTAGTAGCCTCAGTCACCTCGCCCTTGTGTGCGGCAAATGCAGCCAGTACCTCCCCTTTTTCGGGCTCGGGCACGTTGAAGTGGTCGAGCGACCGCCCAAGTTCGGCCGCGACTTCATCCAAGATTGCGGGAGAGATCTTCAGAGCGCGATGGGCTTCTTCCAAGCCGAGAGGCGTGCTGCCCGGCTTCGTGGCTGCATAGTGCTGCGGTCCACCGGCGATGTCGCAGACCCAGAGGGTGCGCATGAATTTGAGGCCTGGAAGCCTTTCCGGATGGTTGGTGCTCCAATCGTCTAGTTCGGGATCCTCCGACCCCTGACCCGTGATCGGGTTACGCACGACAGCATCGCTGAAGTGCTCGATCACTGCTGCGATGGCGAAGGCGCCGCCGAGGCGTTCGTAGAGACTCGCTTCCGTCATTCTTACCTCCGGACATCGGGGTTCGTTACGACCATCGTCCCGGATTTTCGAAGCCCGCGAAGCCGGCGGGGAACAACGGAACCTCGTCGTGCCCGTCCGCATTCGTGGCTGCCGTCGCGGTCGCCGTTCTCCCCTGGCCACTTCCCGGTAATCGGGCGACGTCGTGTCGAGGGTTACAACCCCTGTATGCCCAGTTCGACTACGGAGGAGATGACCCAATGAGTGACCAGTCTGAGAATCTGAGCAGCCGCCGCACCTTCCTCGAACGCGCGGGCGTCGGAGCCGCCGCAATCACGGCGGCGAGCGCCCTCACCCTTGCCGGCGATGCGCTCGCCGGCGCGCATCGCGACCCGAAGCCACACGACCCGATCGAAAAGTGGGGCGTGTTCGCCTCAACGACCGAGGCGCTAACGGTCACGATCCTCACCGAACTGCTGCGACGCGCCAGCCTGAATTCCGTCCCAAGCCCGGTGTCGGTCATCTTCGACGGCGTCTACGCCGCCGAGCTGGACCATTGGAACTTCATACACAAGATATTTCGCCCGAGCACGAAGCGGTTCTGGATTCCAGACGGCTTCTTCGGCGGCGCGGACAATGCTCTCGACCTGACGGCGGTCGGCCGGGGGGTCGCGGCCGGAGAACATCTCTTCGTCAATACGTATCTGCTCGGCGTCACGATCTTTGCGCACGCGAAGCAAGCGAGGTTTGCGCGCTACGCCGCCGAGCTCGCCGGGGACGAGGCCGAGCATCGCGTGCTTGGGCAATCTCTGGCCGGCGCAAGCCCACCCAACAATCTCGGCTTCGAGGTGTTCGAGTTTTCGACCGTCAGCGCGATCGAGGCCGCCCTCAGCAGCGCTGGATTCGGCTTCGGGCAGCAGGGCTCGGCCGCCGGGCGCTTCTACGAGCTCCCAGATCCGCCGAAGACGCCGCCGATTCCGATCAGCGGGAATACGCCGACGTAATCGATCTCGATTCAGAGTGATCGGGAATACGCCGACGTAATCGATCTCGAATCCGCGAAAGTGCATTCGGCCGGTAAATTCGCCGCCGATCAGCGCGGGGTGATGACCGCAAACATCGCCTGGTAGGCCATGAACATCGTCCTTCGCGGGATCGCCCAAGAGCGCGGCGAGGCGCGGATCTCCGGCAAAAGCTGAACGCGATCAAGGATGCCCGGCGAAAGCGGGCCCTCATGGCCGAAACTGTCGAGTCGCACGGTGGAACGTGATGCTACTGGGGCCTCCCAGAGCCGTCTCGTTCCCGATGCTGGCTCGTCGGGTGAAAGGCCCCAGGGGCGGCCGTGCGAGGGCGACTCGCCGCCGACTGCCGCCGGCAACGTGGCACCAAGGGGGGCACCACCCGCGCAGGCATGCCTCTGCTGACACACCAGACCGATGGAGGGATCAGGGTTTGCGCATACCGCCAAGCCCCCGGATGCCCCCGGCGGGATTCGAACCCGCGCTACAGCCTTGAAAGGGCTGTGACCTGGGCCGCTAGTCGACGGGGGCGGCACGGGCAGGATAGCCGCACCGTTAGGCTTGTCAGATGCCGCGCGGATACATGGAAGGCCCTGCGAGCGAGGAGCGCGAGGCGGAGCTCGAGCGGCTCGAGCGACCCCAGGCGCCGGCCGCGGAGGAGCGGCTCGCTGTCTACGGCGCGACCGAGGACGATCCCTCGAAGCACTTCCTCGGCTGGGTCGGCGACGTCGATCCGGACGAGCTGTTCGCCTCCGGCGAAGCGTGGGGGCTCTCGGTCGTGCGCCGCGCCGTCTAGCCGCGCCCTGCCTTCTCCCGGTCCCACCGGTCCAGCACGTCGTCGACGTAGCGACGCTGCTCGGGCGAGAACGGCGCACCGGCGAGCAGCCGTCGCGCTTCCGCCGGATCGTCGTTCTCGACCGCGGCCTCCAGGTGCTCGCGCCCGGGCAGCGGCTGCCGGAGCTGCCGCCGGAGCCAGCGCAGCAGGCTGACGCGGGCCTGATCCACCAATGCCTTTCTATACTCGATGCAGGCGGGCCGGTAGCTCAGTCGGTAGAGCAGGGGACTTTTAATCCCAAGGTCGCAGGTTCGATCCCTGCCCGGCCCATTCCCCCCTCGGCACCATGCGAAAACCGCATGGTTGGGCTAAGTAGATCGTGCGATTCGTGCACATGGTGCGAGGCGGTGCCGGACCGGTGCCGGACCCGCAAATCGGCACTTTCCGCCCGAGGTCGACGCCGCTGAGCGATCT
>JBKPCT010000177.1:0-4257 GCA_046727515.1 Actinomycetota bacterium
CATGGCGCATGGGGCCCTTGACGCCGATAATCGGGCTTCGCCTGCTCGCCCTCGCCGCCGGGCTTCGGCATAACGCCGAGATCGGTCAACCTGGCCTGTGTTTCAGCGCCTACGGCCACAAATTCGGAATCAACCATCTAGCGGGGAAGGTGTGACGTGTCTGTGGCGCTCGGTGCCGGAAGTGGAACTTGCCGAAGCTCGGCCCAGGAGGCCCTAGACCCGCAGGAAGCGGCGTAGCGTAAGCCCGGTGCCCGCGACGCCGAGCAGGAGGCCGATCCCGACGAGAATCAGCGCGTTCAGCTCGAACGGCATCGCGTGCGCGTCCTTCGAGTGCCCGATGTCGATCAGCGGCAGGATCACTTCTTTCCCCAGGACGAGCAGGATCACCGCCGCGATCGCGCCGCCCAAGCCGCACAACAGACCTTCGACCATGAACGGGCCGCGGACGAACCAGTTCGTCGCTCCGACGAGCTTCATCACCTCGATCTCGCGTCGTCGCGAGAAGATCGAGAGACGGATCGTGTTCGCGATCAGCATCGTCGACGCGATTGCGAGCAGGATCACGCCGACGAGGAAGACGATCGAGATCACCCCGCCCACGCGCAATACGCGCTTCGAGGTTTTGCCACCGTTGTTGATCTCGTCCACCCCCGGCGGCGCCGGGCTGAGCTGGTCGCTGATCTGCGAGATGTACTCGCCCTTCTTCGGCGTGATCTCGTACGCGTCCGGCAGCGGATTGTACGAGAGCCCGCCCCTGAAGAACTCCGGCGCGCGCTTCTTCATCCGGCGCAGCGCCTCCGTCTTCGGGACGAAGACGATCGTCTTGACGAGCGGGTTCACCTTCGGATCGAACTTCCGGCCGATCGCGTTGATCTGCCGCGGCGTCGCGTCGAGCTTGAAGTAGACCTTGACGAGCAGCTGCTTCTTGATGTGATCGCGGTAGGAGAGCACCCAGGTCCCGAGCCCGATCGTCGTCCCGAGGACGAAGAGCGCGACGAGAACGGTCATCGTCGCGGCGACGGTGGTCGACATGCTGGCGGTCAGCGAGCGCCAGGCCTCGGCCAAGATCATCCGGGCCCGCGTCATTCGGTCGTGTACCCCCCGCGCCGCTCGTCGCGGGCGAGGCGGCCCTCGTCGAGCGCGATCACGCGCTTGCGCATCTTGTCGACCATCTCGCGGTCGTGGGTGACCATCAGTACGGTCGTCCCGGCGCGGTTGATGCGGTAGAGGAGCTGCATGATCCCGACGGATGTGTCGGGGTCGAGGTTCCCGGTCGGCTCGTCGCAGATCAGCAACGGAGGGTGATTGACAACGGCGCGCGCGATCGAGACGCGCTGCTGCTCGCCCCCGGAGAGCTCGTCAGGGAGGCTCGTCGCCTTGTGAGCAAGGCCAACGAGCGAGAGGGCCTCCGGCACCTTCTTGCGGAGCGCCTCCGGGCGCTCACCCTGCACCTTCAGCGCGTAGGCGACGTTCTCTGCGGCGGTGCGGTTCGGGAGCAGCTTGAAGTCCTGGAACACGCAGCCGAGGTTGCGACGCAGCAGCGGGACGCGCGAGCGCTTCAGCCGCGCCAGGTCACGACCGCCGACGAGGATGCGGCCGCGGGTCGGCTCTAGCTCCTTCAGCAGCAGTCGGACAAGCGTCGACTTGCCCGAGCCCGACGCGCCGACGACGAAGACGAACTCGCCCTTCTCGATCACGAACGAGACGTCGCGAAGAGCGACGACGTCGTGGTCGTAGACCTTCGTCACCGACTCGAACACGATCATCGTCGCCGCCGCCGTGGCCGCTGTCGGGCGCGGGGCTGGCTCCGCAACGGCTACGGGTGTCGGGATCTGGAGGCTCTGTTCCTGCACCGGTTCGCGTTCGAGGGCGGCCGAGGCCGGGGCCGCACCGGTCGAGGGGACAGGGAGTCTATCCGAGTCCACGGCTAGACGGCCCTCCCTGCCGCGCGGGCGAGCAGGTAGGAGTGGACGAAGCCGTCCAGGTCACCATCGAGGACCCCTTGCGCGTTCCCGACCTCGTGACCTGTGCGCAGGTCCTTCACCTGTTGGTACGGGTGGAGCACGTAGCTTCGAATTTGACTTCCGAAGTCGGCCTCCTGCACCGCCCCGCGCTCTTTGGCGAGCTCGGCCTCGCGCTGCTCCGCCTCTCGCTCGGCGAGGCGGGACCGGAGGATACGTAGCGCAGTCTGCTTGTTCGACGTCTGCGAGCGCTCGTTCTGGCACTGGACGACGATCCCGGTCGGGATGTGCGTAATCCGAACCGCGGAGTCGGTCTTGTTCACGTGTTGACCGCCGGCACCGCTCGCGCGGTAGGTGTCGATGCGCAGGTCGGCCTCGTCGATCGCGCCGGCAACGTCCTCGGCGAGCAGCGGGCTGACGATCACCTGCGCGAACGAGGTGTGTCGACGGTGTGCCTGGTCGAAGGGCGAGAGCCGGACGAGCCGGTGGACGCCGCGCTCGGCCCTGAACAGCCCATACGCGTTCTCGCCTCGCGCCGTGAAGGTCGCCGACTTGAGCCCTGCCTCCTCCCCCGGGCTCGCCTCGAGCAGCTCCGTCTGGAAGCCGCGTTGCTGGGCCCAGCGGAGGTACATGCGGAGCATGATCTCGGCCCAGTCCTGCGCGTCGGTGCCGCCCGTGCCGGCGTGGATCGTGACGACGGCGTCACCTGTGTCGTACTCGCCGGTGAAGAGCGCGTCCTCCTCGAGGCGGGCGAGCTCGGCGCGGAGCGGGACGAGTGAGGCCGCGATCTCGTCCGCCATGTCGCCGTCCATCGCCGCGAGCTCGGCGGCGTCCTCGTACTCGCGATTCAAGCGCTCGTAGCGCTCGAGCCGCCTCGTCACTCTCGAGTGCTCAGTAGAGATCTCAGCGGCGCGTTGCTGGTCGTCCCAGAACCCCGGCGCGCCCATCTCGCGCTCGAGCTCGGCGCCGCGCGCAGCTAGCGCGTCGGGGTCAAAGGTAATCACGGACCCAGGCGAGCTGGGTCCCGATCTCCTCGAGCTGCTCCGCGAGCGGCTGGTTCTGGTCGGCCTCGGCCATGGGGCAAGCCTAGCCGAGCCGACTTTGGTCTTCCGCGGTCACTGGGCGAATCGACACGGAATCGGCACTCCGGAGACACGTTCTCGTCCACGGTGCTCGGTACGCTCGCCGGTAGGGGATAGGGGTCACACCCCCGCCCTGCTGGGTGGGGGTTCGGGCTATGGGAGCTCGCCGGGCAGCAACGAGTAGATCGCCAGATCCGCCCGAACACCGTCCTTGAAGTACGCCGAGCGCCTCACGCCTTCGCGCCTGTACCCGGCGCGCTCCGCGACCCGCAGGGATGCCTCGTTCGTGACGTCGATCACCGCCTCGATGCGCGCCAGCCCGAGCCTGTCGAACGCCCAGCGCGAGATCAGATCGATCGATCGCCCGGCGGCGCCACGGCCTCGCGCGGGCGGGGCAACGACGTAGCCGAGCTCGGCCTCGGACGCCTGCCACTCGATCCGGACCAGCGCACACATGCCGAGGAAGGCAGCGTCCTCGGCGTCGACGATCGCGAAGCCCGCGCGCGAGCCTTCCTCCCACCCGTCCACGTAGCCCGCGATCCAACCGGCGGCGAAGTCGTCGCTCCGCCGCGCCGGAACCCGAGTGAACCGAAGGACCTCGGGATCGCGGGTGAGCGCCTGGAAGTCGGCAAAGAAACACTCCTCGATCGGCTCGAGCCGGACGACGCCGTCGGAGAGTGGCGGCGCAGGGCGCGCTATGCGCCGTGGCACTTCTTGAACTTCTTGCCCGAACCGCACCAGCAGGGATCGTTGCGGCCGAGCTTCTCGTGCTCCCCGACCGTTCGCTGCTGGGGGCGCTGCAGCGTGCTGACGGCGGCGACCTCGCCGCCGAGCGCGCCGGCGATCGCGTCGGCGCCCATCGCCTGCTCGTGCTCGTACGAGAGCCCACCGTTCCCGGCCGTCATCGCCTGCTGCTCCTGCGCGGCCCGCAACTGCTCGGCGTCCTCGGGGGCGAGCTGTGCGTGGAAGAGCGTCCCGAGCACCTCCTCGCGGATCAGCCCGTTCAGCTCCTGGAACATCTGGTGGCCCTCGGAGGTGTATTCGACGAGCGGGTCCTTCTGGGCCATCGCGCGCAGGCCGACGCCCTCGCGCAGGTAGTCCATGTTCTCGAGGTGCTCGCGCCAGCGAGTGTCGACGACCTGGAGGATCACGAACCGCTCGAGCTCGCGCATCAACTCCTCGCCGAGCTCCTCCTCCTTGCCGGCGTACTCGTC
>JBKPCT010000178.1:0-5409 GCA_046727515.1 Actinomycetota bacterium
CGCCCCGCGCTGCCGACGGCACCGAGCCGTGCCGGCGGACGCGAGCTGCCGCTGTCCGGTGCGAGGCGGTTCGTCATCGAGTCGATCGGCGAGCTCCGCAAGGTCGAGTGGCCCGGTCAGAACCAGGTGATCCAGGGCACCGTCGTCGTGATCGTCGCCTGCGTGATCATCGGCTCCTACCTCTACCTCTGCGACCAGGTATTCAACAAGCTCGTTAGCAAGGTCCTGCTGGGGCAGTAGGAAAAGAGAAACAGCATGTTCCAGTGGTACGTGATCAACACCTACTCCGGACACGAGAACAAGGTGAAGGCCAACCTCGAGCACCGGATCGACTCGATGAACCAGCGTGTGCGCTTCCGCCGCGTCGTCGTTCCGACCGAGCAGGTGATCGAGACGAAGGACGGCCAGAAGGTGCAGGCCGAGAAGCGCGTTCTCCCGGGCTATGTGCTCGTGAACATGGACCTGAACGACGACGCCTGGACGGTCGTGAAGAACACGCCGGGCGTGACCGGTTTCGTCGGCGCCGGTTCCAAACCCGTGCCGCTGTCCCAGAACGAGGTCGACCGCATCCTGCATACCGGCGCCGCCATCGGCGAGCGGCCGCGCACGCAGGTCGAGTTCTCGCTCGGCGAGTCGGTCAAGGTGACCTCCGGCCCGCTGTCGGACTTCGACGGCGAGATCGTCGAGGTCAATCCGGACGCGCAGAAGCTGAAGGTGCTCGTCGACATCTTCGAGCGTCAGGTTCCGGTCGAGCTCGGATTCGACCAGGTCAAGAAGATCGACTAGGAGAACGGCTTCGCCGTTCCCCTGGAAATGCGAAGAGGGCAAACGTGGCAAAGAAAGTACTGACACTGATCAAGTTGCAGATCCCGGGCGGCCAGGCCAACCCGGCGCCGCCGGTCGGTCCAGCGCTCGGCCAGCACGGGGTCAACATCATGGAGTTCTGCAAGGCGTTCAACGCGCAGACGCAGCAGGAGAACGGCCGGATCATCCCGGTCGAGATCACTGTCTACGAGGACCGCTCGTTCACCTTCATCACCAAGACGCCGCCCGCTGCGGTGCTGATCAAGGAGGCGCTCAACCTCGAGAAGGGCTCGCCCGAGCCGAACCGGGACAAGGTCGGCCGGCTCCGCCGTGAGCAGGTGCGCCAGATCGCCGAGGTAAAGATGCCCGACCTGAACGCTCGTGACATCGAGGCGGCGATGGAAGTGATCGCCGGCACGGCGCGCTCGATGGGCGTGGAGGTGGAAGCGTGAGCTTCCAGCTCCACGACCTGGGGAAGGGTGCGGGAAACCGGGAGGTTTCCCGCTCCGTCGGCCGCGCTCGATTTTGCGCGGTCGATGAGAAGGGGGTCCGTGGGGGAGACAGGGTTTCCCCCACGGGAGCGCGGGCCAGCCGCGCGACGGGCGTGGAGGTGGAAGCGTGAGCCAGCACGGGAAGAAATACCGCTCGGCCCGCGCGCAGATCGACCGGGAGGAGACGTACTCGCCGCTCGAGGCGGTGCGCATGCTGAAGAGCTTCGAAGGCGCGAAGTTCGACGAGACAGTCGAGGCGCACGTCCGGCTCGGCCTGAACGTCCGCCACGCCGACCAGCAACTGCGCGGGACGTTGATGCTCCCGCACGGCACCGGCCGCGAGCTCCGCGTCGCCGTCTTCGCCGAGGGCGAGAAGGCGAAGGAGGCGCAGGCCGCGGGCGCGGACGTCGTCGGCGCCGCCGACCTTGCGACGAAGATCGAAGGTGGGTTCGACGACTTCGACGTCGCGATCGCCACCCCGGACATGATGGGCAACGTCGGCAAGCTCGGCCGCATCCTCGGCCCGCGGGGCAAGATGCCGAACCCGAAGACCGGCACGGTGACGATGGACGTCGCGAAGGCAGTCCAGGAGTCGAAGGCCGGCAAGCTCGAATACCGCACCGACCGCGGCGCGAACGTGCACCTGACGATCGGGAAGAAGAGCTTCGACGAGAAGAAACTGCTCGAGAACTACGCGACGCTGATCGAGGAGATCGTCCGCGCGAAGCCCTCGGCGGCGAAGGGTCGCTACATCCGCTCGATCACGCTGACGACGACGATGGGGCCGGGCGTCCACGTCGACACGACGCGCACCCGCGCGATCGCCGAGGAACTTGCGGAATCGGCTGACGCCGATTCCGCTAGGGAGGCAGCTACAGTTACGAGCTGAGCTATACACGGCTAGGTCGCCAAAGACAGCTGGCAGCGGAGACGCAGAAGTCCAGCCTAGGCGCTCCTGAGAAGAGAACACGTTCTCGTCTAGGGCGCGCCGAAGGCGCGCCCTAGCCATTTCCGGAGGAAATGACATGTTGAAAGCAGAGAAGGAACGGATCGTCGCGGAGCTCGCCGAGCGTCTGAAGCAGACGTCGACGCTGTTCGTCGCCGACTACCGCGGCCTCTCGGTCACCGAGATCGACGACCTGCGCACGAAGCTGATCGAACACGGCGCGCGGTTCACGGTCGTCAAGAACACGCTGACGAAGCGTGCGGCCGAGGAGGCCGGCGCAGAGGCGTTGCTCGCGCTGCTCGAGGGCCCGACCGCGATCGCGTTCATCGAGGCGGACGGCGACATGGTCGCCGTCGCAAAGGCGCTGACCGACTCGGCGCGGATGACGCGGATCCTGGCGATCCGCGGCGGCATCCTCGACGGCTCGCCGATCGGCGAGGAGGAGGTCCGCAACCTCGCGACGCTGCCGCCGGTGGACGTGCTCCGCAGCCAGGTGATCGGCGCAATCACCTCGCCGCTGATGACGGTCGTCGGGCTGATCTCGGCGCCGGTGCGCGACCTCGTCGGTCTCATCGAGGCTCGCATTGCGCAACTTGCCAATTCGGCCGAGGCCGAATTGGCTAGCTCTCGTGACGATGCCGAGGCGAGCGCGTCAACTACAGCGGAGGCGGCGGAAGCTGCCGAGTCGGCGCAGGTCGAAGTCGAGAGCGCGGCACCCGCCGAGCCGGTTGCCGAGGTCGAGACCACAGAAGCATCCCCACAGACAGCTAGCGCTCAGGCGGAGCCTGAGCGCAACAGCGAGGAGGAGTAATGGCAGCGACAGGCGTTGACAAGGTTTTCGACGAGCTCGGGAAGATGACCGTTCTCGAGCTCGTCGAGCTGAAGAAGAAGATCGAGGACGAGTGGGGCATCACCGCTGCTGCGCCGGTTGCGGTCGCCGCGCCGGGCGCGGCCCCGGCGGCGGGCGGCGACGGCGCCGCGGGTGGCGAGGAGCAGACGTCGTTCGACGTCATGCTCACGGGCGTTGGGGACAAGAAGATCCAGGTGATCAAGGTCGTCCGCGCAATCACCGGCCTCGGCCTCAAGGAGGCGAAGGACCTCGTGGACGGCGCGCCCAACCCCGTCAAGGAGGGCGTGAACCGCGACGAGGCCGACAGCATCAAGAGCCAGCTCGAGGAGGCAGGGGCGGCCGTAGAGGTCAAATAAGGCGAGCCAGGCTCGCCTTACGTTCCTCCGGGGCAGGCCTCCTCGGGAGGCCTGCCCCGCTGTCACGCCGCGATCGCGACCCTGCTGTCGAGGTCGAAGAAGTGCAGACGGGCCGGATCGACGGCGAGTTCGACGACCTGACCCTCCCGCGCCGCGGTCCGCGGGTCCACGCGGGCGACGAAGACCGAGCCCTCGTCGCCGAGCGGCTCGATCATCTCGTCTTCGTCTTCCTCGGTCGGGGGAGCCTCCGCCGAACCGACCGCGAAGTGGAGGAGCACCTCGGAGCCGAGGGCCTCGCGCAGGTCGCAGACGACCTTCAGCTGCGGAGAGCCGGCCGGCGACGAGGTGAATGCCGCATCCTCCATCGCCTCCGGGCGGATGCCGAGAATCACCCGTCGGCCGTCGTAGCGCGCGATCCCCGGTCGCTCGGCGACGAGCGCGGGGGGGATCGGAAGCTCGTGCTCGCCGAAGGTCGCGACCAGGCCGCTCGGGCCGCGCGAGACCTTCGCTTCGACCATGTTCATCGAGGGTGAGCCGATGAAGCCGGCGACGAACTGGTTCGCCGGCCGCTCGTAGAGGCGCTCGGGCGCGTCGACCTGCTGGAGCTGTCCGCCCTGCATCACCGCGACCCGGTCGCCCATCGTCATCGCCTCGACCTGGTCGTGAGTCACGTAGACCGTCGTGACGCCGAGCTCACGCTGGAGCTTGTGGATCTCCGCGCGCATCTGGACGCGCAGCTTGGCGTCGAGGTTCGACAGCGGCTCGTCCATCAAAAACGCCTGCGGCTCGCGTACGATCGCACGGCCCATCGCCACGCGCTGGCGCTGCCCGCCGGAGAGTGCTCGAGGCTTCCGCTCGAGGAACTCGCTCAGCTCGAGCGTGGTCGCCGCGGACACCACACGCTTCTCGATCTGAGGCTTCGAGAGCTTGCGCAGCCGCAGGCCGAAGGCGAGATTGTTCTTGACGGTCATGTGCGGGTAGAGGGCGTATGACTGGAACACCATGGCGATATCGCGGTCCCGCGGCGAGATGTCGTTGACGACTCGGTCGCCGATCCTGATCGTCCCGTCGCTCACCTCCTCGAGCCCCGCGACCATCCGCAGCGCCGTCGTCTTGCCGCATCCCGACGGCCCGACGAGGACCATGAACTCGCCGTCGCCGACCTCCAGGTCGAGCGAGTCGACCGCCTTGGTGCCGCCGGGGTAGACCTTCGTGACGTGCTGGAACTCGATTGCGGCCAACGCAGGCTCCTTTCAGGCCCGTTACTCCGGTTGGATCTGCACCTTCAGCGCCTCGCCGGACCCGGCCAGCGCCAGGGCCTCGGGAAAGCCCTCGATCGGGAACCGGTCCGAGAGCAGCGGCGCCACGTCGACCGCTCCGCCGCGCAGCAGTGCGATCGCAGCGTGGAACGTGTATCGCAGCGAGAACGAACCGTAGATCTCGAGGTCCTTCCGGTAGACGTCGTAGGGGCTGACCGGGATGCGCGCATCGGGAGGGTTGACGCCGAAGAAGAGGAGCTTCCCGTTGTTCCGCACGTGCGCGAACATGCCCTCGACGACTTTCGGGACACCGGTGCAGTCGACGACGACGTCGAAGCCGAGCGGCGAGAGCGTCCGCAGCTCGGCGTCCGCTGTGGAGCCGCCGGCTACGACCTCGCCCGCGCCCAGCGAGCGCGCGAGCGCGAGCTTCTCCGGCCTGAGGTCGACGCTGACGACGCTGCTTGCCCCGCCGTGGCGGACGAGCTGGAGCATCAGGAGCCCGATCGGGCCGGCGCCGTAGATCAGCGCGTTCGCTCCGACCGGAATCCGCAGGCGCTGGAGCCCGTAGACGACGCACGAGATCGGCTCGATGAAGGCGGCGACCTCGAAGTCCATGTCGCCGACCGGGTACACGTTCGCGGTCGGCGCGACGACGTACTCGGCGAAGCCGCCGTCGCGGGTGACGCCGATCGCGTTCCAGTTC
>JBKPCT010000179.1:0-5737 GCA_046727515.1 Actinomycetota bacterium
TTCGGCAGGCACGGCGTGCTTGGACGAGAGCCAGTGCAGCGTCGCCTTGGGGCGGCGCCCGTCCGGGGCGTCGCCGCCGCGCGTCTCCGGATCGTAGATGCAGCGGAGCTCGACGATCTCGCCGCTGGCCTCCTTCACCACGTCAGTGCAGGTCACGAAGTAGCCATAGCGCAGGCGCACCTCGCGACCCGGGGCGAGGCGAAAGAACTTGCTCGGCGGGTCTTCCATGAAGTCTTCCCGCTCGATCCAGAGCTCGCGCGCGAAGGGCACCTTGCGCGTCCCGGCCGCGGGATCCTCTGGGTTGTTGACGGCCTCCATCTCCTCGACCTGCCCCTCGGGGTAGTTCTCGATCACGAGCTTGAGCGGGCGCAGGACGGCGAAGCGTCGCGGTGCAGTCCGGTTCAGCACGTCCCTGACCTCGTGCTCGAGCATCTCGATCTCGACGGCCGTCTTGCCCTTGCCGCCAACCCCGACCACGTCCATGAAGTTGCGCAGACCCTCGGGCGGGAAGCCTCGGCGGCGCAGGGCCGAGACCGTCGGCATACGCGGATCGTCCCAGCCTCGCACGTGGCCCTCGCTCACGAGCCGCCCCAGGAAGCGCTTCGAGAGGACCGTGTACGTGAAGTTGAGGCGGGCGAACTCGTACTGGTGCGGGCGCGAAGGCACCGGCAGGTTCTCGATCAGCCAGGCGTAGAGCGGCCGGTGATCCTCGAACTCGAGGGTGCAGAGGGAATGCGTGACGCCCTCGATGGCGTCCGACTGGCCGTGCGCGAAGTCGTACAACGGATAGATGCACCACTCGTCGCCGGTCCGCGGGTGGGTCGCGTGCAGGATCCGGTAGAGCACCGGGTCGCGCATATTGATGTTGGGCGAGGCCATGTCGATCTTCGCCCTGAGCACCCTGGCCCCGTCCGGAAACTCACCCGCGCGCATACGCTCGAACAGGTCGACGTTCTCATCGACCGAACGGTCCCGCCAGGGGCTGTTCTTACCCGGTTCGGTGAGGGTGCCGCGGTACTCGCGGATCTCGTCAGCGGAGAGGTCGTCGACGTACGCCTTGCCGGCCCTGATCAGGTAGACGGCCCAGTCGTAGAGCGGGTGGAAATAGTCGGAGGCGTAGTAGAGGTGCGCGCCCCAGTCGAAGCCGAGCCAGCGGATGTCTTCCTGGATCGAGTCGATGTACTCCTGCTCTTCCTTGATCGGATTGGTGTCGTCGAAGCGAAGGTGGCAGCGCCCGCCGAACTCCTGGGCGATCCCGAAGTTGAGCGCGATCGCCTTGGGGTGGCCGATGTGGAGGTATCCGTTCGGCTCGGGCGGGAAGCGGGTCACAACCTCCGAGACCCTGCCATCGCGCACGTCGGCGGCGACGATCTCGCGGATGAAATCGCTTCGTTCGGGAGTCGCTGGACTGTGGGCGCTCACGCGACTGCTATTCATCATCTCGAAGAGAGCGTAGTGCAGTCCGTCGCCGTGTCCGGGCTCAGCCAGTGCGGGTTGGCCTACGGCGTGCCTTGGCGTCCGCGATCGGGCCGTTGCAAAAGGCGAGGGGGGCTATCACAGCGACTTGTCGGCGAGCCGGCGCGACCAACGGTTGACCAACGCCGCCGGCACACGCCACTCGCGGTGGTTGCCGGCGCGGACACGCGGATTGTCGACGACCTCGTAGCCCTCGAGCTCGACGTCCGGCGCGTCGACGATGACCTGGGCGAAGTCCGGCCCGAGCGGCGGGTCGGCGTCGTCGAGCAGCGAGATATCCGAGAGCCAGATGTCGCCATCGCGGAAACCCTCGCGGACTATTGCCTCGATGTTCGGCCGCAGGTCGAAGTGGTAGAGGATCACGAGGCGCGGGCGAGCGCGATCGTCCGGTCGACCTCCGCGTAGTCGACCATCGCGTAGACGTAGTGGTCGGCCGCGACCCGCTTGCTGTCGCCGAGTAGCTCGGCGACGTCGGCGAGCGAGCCGCTGCGCTTGTAGTGCAGCGACCCTCGGCGGCGGCGTAGGCCGTGCGGGGAGAAGTGCGGGGTCCCGGTCGCCTTGCACGCCTTCGCGATCGCGGTCCTGAGTCGGGCGTCGGTGAGGTTCGGGAAGAGCGGGGCCTCGAGGTCGCGATCCTCGCGCGGCGGCAGCGTGGCGAGCAGGGCGTCGAAGAGGTCGTCGGGTAGGTCGAGGTGCCGGTAGCGGTCGTTCTTCTCGACCTCCGAGCGGACGCGGATCGCGCGCCGGTGCTCGTCGACGTCGCCGACCTCGGCGGTGGCGAGCTCGCCGACCCTCGGCCCGCAGGCGTCGACGATCAGGAGCGGCAGGACGTGCTGGCGCGGGATCGTCTCCGCGATCCGCTCGACGTGCTCGGCGAGCGGCGGCGGAATGTGCGCCCGGCGTTCCTTCGGCAGCTTGACCCGCTCGTCGCGGGCGACGTTCGGCTCGACCTTGTAGAAGTCGAGCGTCTGCGCGAGCGCCGTGCGGGTCTTGCGGATCGTCTCGCGCTTGTAGGCCGTGGTGAGCGCGGCGACGAGGGCGGCGACGTCGTCGACGGTGAGCTCGTCGAGCCGGCGTGCGCGCAGGTGCGGCGCGACCTTGAGGATGCGCCCGGCCGACGAGCGGTGCATGTTCCGCGTCTGCTCGTCGACGTCGACGCGCCTTCGGCGCCAGGTGTCGAGGGCCTCGGCGAGCGTCGGCTGTTTCGCTTCGGCCTTGACGAGCTTGAGGTCGGGCATGCGGAGCTCGGCGAGCGCGCGCTCGATCGCGGCGGCGCGGAGGACCGCGGTCCGCTTGTCCTTGAACGAGCCCGCGTGACGTGTCGACGCGGCGCGGCCGCCGGGTCGGTACTCGACGAGGTGCCGTTCCTCGCCGGCCTTCGTCTGCCGCGTCCGGATCCAGACGCTAGGCACGGTCGGCCTCGAGGCTCTCTAGGGTTCCTTCCACGATTCGGCACCTCCGAGGGGTGTCGGGTCGAGTCCGGGGTCGGTCGTTTTCGGCGGCCGGCTCCGGGCGCTCTCTGAGCGCTCGCGCATGGTAGACGACCCGCTGGTCGCGCAACTCGCTAATCCGCGACGCGCCGGTCGGAGATGTTGAGCGTGTCGGCGATCGCGGATGGAACCATCCCGCGCCGGCGAAGCGCGGCGACCTGAGCGCGGAGCGTCGGCGTCGTCCGCCGGCGGCGCTTGCCGGCATGGCCGACGTCGAGCAGCACGAGGTCGGCCTCGAGCTCGACGAGGTCGCCGCCGATCAGGTAGTCGCGGGCAGTCTCGACGACGCACTCGGGCACGAAGCGGCGGGCATGGCGGACGAAGTCGGCGAGTGCCGGGCGTAGAGTGTCGGTTCGATTCAGGGTCCTCCTCCTTCGCTTGTCACGTGTGCAGGCACCGGCGGGCGAGGGAGGGGGAGGAGCGAGCGCGGTCATACGCCGGGGACGTAGACGCGGTTCTCGTTGTAGGTCGAGCTTTCGACGAGCTCGATGTAGTCATCGCGGCGAACGTGAGGCCGGCTCGAGCCTGGGATGACAACGACCGGCAGTTTCCGGAAGACAGCGTCGATCGCTGCTCGACCGAGTCCGAGGTTGCGCAAGTGCGAGCGCGTTAGCAGGGCGCCCGGCGTTGCGAGCAGCTCGGAGGCTGTGGGTGGGCTAGTCACCGCAGTTGACCGTGACCTTCACGAGGCCTCGCCCTCGTCCTGGTAGAGCTGGGGTGCGACGTGCGCGCAGAAGTGCGAGCGGCACTCTCGGCAGAAGGTGTGGTCGCGCAGCGGGAGGGGGTTGTCGATCTCTTGCCCGTCGGCCGCCGGCCGAGCGGGAGTGACGTGACCTCCGTGGAACGCCTTTTCGAGAAGATCGAGGTAGCCCTCGTCGCCCAACAGCGGCCGCTTGACGGCTCGGCTGACGTCGATATCGGCGTCTGGGTCCTCGGAGCTAGAAGTGGGCTGCTTTTCCTCGTCACCCTTGTCACCCGTGCCACCTTTGGGTCCAGACCTCGTCTCAGAAGTGACGCCACTGACGGGGGTGACGCTGTTTGACGCGTCCGTTCTAACCATGATCAGACGCTTGCCCTTCCGCCTCGGTGGCCGCTCGACCTCGATTCCCACGCGGCGCAGGACGGGGGCCAGCCGGCCGAGGTCGGCGCTTAGCGCCTGCGGCGAGCCGGGCCATGAATCGGAGCGCATGATGTTCTCCTCGACCAGCGCCGCGAGCTTTGCCAGCAACTCTGTCGCCGTCCCCTCGAAGCCTTCGGCCGCAATCACCTTCAGCGGCTCCGTCAGCGTCGAAGCCTCGAGCGTGATCTCGACCGCCTCGGCCCGGTTGCCAGTGTAGGCACGCATGAACTCGCCCTCCTCGACGCCAAGCGCCGGCTCCGCTGCGATCGCCCACGTCGCGAAGTCGGCCATGCGTACCGTGCCACTGAACTCGACGGCGCTCACGTTTGCGATTGCGGCGGAGACGGCATCGAGCAGCGCGCCTAGGATTCTCGGCCGGGCTTCGTGGAAACGGTCGAAGAACTCGTCCTCGGGCACCCAGCGCCGCAAACGTGGCAGGTAGAGCGGGATCGCCCGGTCGAGCAAATCCGGACGGGTGGCAAGCTCGGCGATCCCGTTCATGACCAGCGGCCGCTGCGCGTCGATCAGCACCTCGTCCGTGTCCGAGTACAACTCTCGAGTCGAGAAGCCGCCGCCAGTCGCAATCCTGCAGAAGGCATCGCTCAACCAGTCTCGGATCTCAGACAGGTTGTCGTAGGCCAGCACCCAGCCGTTGTTCGCGGCGATCGCGAGATCGCGTCCGTTCCGGGGCTCCGACCGGAGCGGAGCCACGTTCGGGTCGATCAAGTCGCGGAGTGCACGCTCGGTGGTCGACTTCGCGGAGCCTTGCTCTCCATGGAGCGCCAGAAACGGGAACGGTCCCTGGGGGCGAAGCGCAGCGACAACCCAGCCAACCATGAGCGGCCAGTCCCCGTCGGCGATGTTCACGAATTCGCGAAGTTCGTCGACCGCGCCGCCTCGGGCCGGGTAGGGCAGCGGGCGCATCCCGCGGGGCCGGCGAAACCTGACGGGCGGGTCGTGCACCACCTGCCAGCCTTCCCTTGTGATCTCGACCGCCTGCCAGTAGTCGTCCCCGAGATCGAGGTAGATGGCGCCTTCGTGGTTTGCGAGCCGAAGAGGGACGTCATACAGGAGTCCCTCGAAGAACGCGATCCCCTCGAGCGTCAGCAGGGCATCCTGCAAGGCCTGCGCACCCGGTGTCGTCCCGATGGATTGGTAGAAGAGGCGAGCGATCCAACGGCGTGCGGGCTTGCTGCGAAGCGGCCAGGTCTCGGAATGTGTCCCGCACGGACTCCGGACATAGGCGACGTCGTCTGCCCCGTGGAAGAGTTCTGCTTCGGACTCCCGGACCAGCTCGACGACGATGGTCGCTTGAGATGGTTTCTTAGGGCTCACGGAGGCCCGTTCTGGCGAGAGGTCCCGCCTCGGCGGCCGCGTCAAGGTGGCCGCGGCGAACACGAAAATACGAAGCAGGATCGGGCGCGGGCATTCCTCGGCGCGCGCGCCGGAGAGCCTCCGATTCGAGGTTGCGCACCATCACAGGGCGGCCGCGGAGGATCGACTCGGCGACCTCTAAGCTGCGGGCAAGCATGAACACCGCCCACAGGCGGCGGCCGGCGATCTCAGCGCCCACGCCTACCGCCTCAGTTCGGGCCGGTACTTTCGACCGCAGTAGGGGCATTTCGGCTCCCGCAGCGAAATGAGCGTGCGC
>JBKPCT010000180.1:0-14179 GCA_046727515.1 Actinomycetota bacterium
CGTGAGGGCCTGGAGGCGGCGAAGGCCGAGGAGGGAACGGTCGTGCTGGCGATCGAGGTCGACCGCTACGAGGGCGTGCCCAGCTACGAGAGCTGGTGGGACGTCCCGGTCGCCGAGGTCTCCGAGGTCGAGTCGGTGCGCGAAGCGCGCGCTTTCTACGATCGGACGAAAGCTGCGATTTCGCCCGACTCCTAGGTACGCCGCTTATCGCAGGGAACGTGCGCGGGCGGAGCCCGCGCACTCTCATTTTTGTTGGTGCCCTGGCGGTTGGCCTCTACCGTGCGGGCACGGGCGCCAAAGGCGGCCGCGCCCGCATCAGTTCGGCGGACGCTAAGCCCGGCTTCGCCTGGTCTTAGCTTCCGCCTTTGGTGGTCTCGGTTGGACCGCGCGTCCACCAGGACCACAGCGGGGCGGAGCTAAGGGCAGGCGTAGCCGCCCTTAGAGGAGCCCGGACTCACACGGGGTGGCGACGCCGAGGCGCCGCCGCCCGTGGGCCACAGCCGACGCCAACCTGAAGCCCCAGAAGAGCACGCGGGCTTTGCCCGCGTGCGTTACGCGCGAAGCGCAGTACCTCTATCCGCGCGAAAGCTTCCGCTTTCGCGCGGGGTTGATCGCAAACGATTTCATGTCCAGAATGGGCGGCCGGCATGACCGCCCCCACGCGCCCCCAAAGTGACCTGAAACTGGCCCGCGACGGCGGTGTTCCGGCGCGAACGCGGCCCGAGGCGCCGATGTTCCCCGGGGGGATGGAGGTCGGAGAGGAGGAGCTCGCCGCGCTGCGGCGCGTGATCGAGAGCAAGAACCTCTTCCGGTACTACGGCGTGGGCAACGGGCCGGACGAGGTCGCCTCCTTCGAGCGCGAGTTCGCCGCCCATCTGGGCTCGAAGCATGCGCTGACGGTCAACGCCGGGTCCTCTGCCCTGATCTGCGCGCTGATCGGAGCGGGTGTGGGGGAGGGCGACGAGGTGATCGTCCCTGCCTACACCTGGAATGCGACGCCGAACGCGGTGCTCGCCACCCGCGCACTGCCGGTGCTCGCCGAGGTCGACGAGTCCCTGACGCTCGATCCCGAAGACGTCGAGCGTCGCATCAAGCCGCGCACGCGGGCGATCCTCCCGGTGCACATGCGCGGCGCTCCGGCGGCGATGGATGCGCTGACCGCGATCGCCGAACGGCACGGTCTCGTCCTGATCGAAGACGTCTGCCAGGCCGCCGGCGCGAGCTTTCGCGGGAAGCGCCTCGGGACGTTCGGCGACGCGGGCGCCTTCAGCCTGCAGTTCAACAAGATCGTCACGACCGGTGAAGGCGGCGTGCTGATCACCGATCGCGACGACCTGCTCGACATTGCGCTCGACGTCCACGACTGCGCCAACTCGGTGCGGCGCGGCGTCGGTCTGCCCAAGTACCCGGGCTTCAACTTCCGCGCGTCCGAGCTGATGGGCGCGGTCGCACGGGTCCAGCTCACCCGCCTGGACGGTCTCCTGCAGCGGATGCGCGCCAACCATGCGCGGCTCAGCGCGCAGGTGAGTGGCCTGCCCGGACTGACGTTCCGGCGCGCGAACGACGAGGACGGCGACGCAGGGATCGCCATGATCGCCTTTGCCACCGACGCCGGGCGTGCACGTGACGCCGTCGACGCGCTGAACGCCGAGGGCGTGCTGGCGATCCGCATCTACGACCCGGACGTACCGGATCTCCACGTCTACTCGTTCTGGGCGCCCGTTCTCGCTGCGATCGAGCATGCAGGACGCCCTGCGCCGGACTGCCCGCGGACGCTCGACCTGCTCGAGCGTTCGATCCACGTGGACGTCTCGCCGCTCTGCGACGAGCAGGATCTCGACGAGATCGCGTTCGCTTTCGAGAAGGTGGCCAAGCAGGTACTCGCGTGAGGTTCCGCGTGGGCGTCGTCGGCGGCGGGCTCGTCGCCCAGGCGATGCACCTCCACTATCTGAAGCACCAGACCGAGCGGTTCGACCTGGTCGCACTGGCGGAGCCGAGTGCGACGGTCCGCGAGTCGCTCAAGCAGCTCTACAACCTGGAGGCGACCTACGCCGACTACCGCGAGCTGCTCGACGGGACGAGGCTCGACGCGATCGTCATCTGCTCGCCGGCGCAGACGCATGCAGAGGTGACGCTCGCCGCGCTCGACCGCGGCCTGCACGTCCTCGTGGAGAAGCCGATGTGCATCACAGTTGCGGATGCCGACCGCATCGTCGAGGCCCGCGATCGCACAGGCAAGGTCGTCCAGGTCGGCTACATGAAGCGCCACGACCCAGCATGGCAGCACATGCTCGAGAACCTGCCCGACTCCGCTGACGCGCTGCGCTACCTGCGCGTCGTCGTCCACGACCCCGAGTTCGAGCCGTTCTTCGGCCCGGGTGAGATCTTTCGCGGCGACGACGTCCCGGTCGACGTGATCGACGCGGGCCGCGAGCAGATGCAGGCGCAGGTGAAGGAGGCGGTCGGTGCCGCTCCGCCCGAGGTCGTCACCGCCTTCGAGGGCTCCTTCCTCGGCAGCCTCGTGCACGACGTCAATCTCGTGCACGGGTTGCTCGAACGAATGGGTGAACCGCTGCCTGCCGAGGTGATCGGCGGCGACTGGTGGAACGAGGGGCGAGCCGTGACCGGCTACGCGCGCCTCGCGAACGGGTCTCGCTGGGACAGCGCCTGGATCCAGCTGCTCGACGCCTTCGACTATCGCGAGTCGGTCGCCTTCTACTTCGCCGAGGAGGTTCACACGTTGTCGTTCCCCTCGCCGTGGTTGAAGCAGTCGCCGACCGTGTACGAGGTCTCGCGCCGAGGCGATCGCGCGCGTGAGGCACAGGTCTTCGAGTCCTACGAGGAGAGCTTCGCCCGCGAGCTGAGCCACTTCCACGACTGCGTGGCGAACGGCGTCGAGTGCCGGACGCCTCCCGAGCAGGCGCGGCTGGACATCAACGTCCTGACGCAGATGTTCCTCAAGGCCGGATGACCCGGCTTCGCACGGCGCTCGTGGGCTCGGGCTTCGTGGCGCGTGTCCACGCCGCTGCCGTGCGCGACCTTGGCGGACAGGTCGTGGCCGTGTCCAGCCGCACGCGGGCCGGGGCGGAGCAGCTCGCGGCGGAGATCGGCGCGACCGCGTACGACACACTGGAGGAGGTGCTCCGCGACGCTGGGGTCGACGTCGTCCATGTCTGCACGCCGAATGCCCTGCACGCGCAGCAGACCCTCGCCGCGCTGGAGCACGGCGCACACGCGGTCTGTGAGAAGCCGCTCGCGACGAGCACCGGGGAGAGCGCGCGCATGTTGGACGCGCTGGATGCGACCGGTCGCGTCGGCGCGGTGGCCTTCCACGTTCGCGGCTACCCGCTTGTCGAGCACATGCGGGTGACCGTCCAAAACGACGGCCTCGGCGACCTTCGCGTCGTGCACGGCCGCTACCTCTGCGACGACGCACTGCTCGTCTCCGGCGGCTGGCGCGTCCAGCCGGCGAGCTCGGGCCCGACGTACGTCACGGCCGACCTCGGCGCGCACTGGTTCGACCTGGCCGAGCACGTCACGGGTGCTCGCATCGAAGAGGTGCTCGCGGAGTTCAAGACGTTCGTCCCCGGACGTGAGCTCGAGGACCACGCCGAACTTCTCCTTCGTTTCGACAATGGTGCAACCGGGACAGCCGAGTTCAGCGCCCTCGGGCCCGGACGAAAGAACCAGCTGCTGTTCGAGCTCGAGGGCAGCAAGGGCGGCTTCACCTGGGATCAGGAGAGCCCGAACGAGCTGCTGCATCGCTACGCGGATGCGCCGACACAGATCGTCCTGAAGGATCCGGCGGTGAGCGGCGGCCGGTGGCCCGCCGGGCACGCGGAAGGCTACGAAGACGCGTTTCGCGTCATCCTCGGGAACGCGTACGCGGCAATGGCCGGCGAGCCCCACGGCCCGTTCCCGACTTTTGCGGACGGCCACCGCGGCATGCAGATCCTCGAGGCGACGCTCCGCAGCGCCCGCGACAGCGGCTGGGCAACCGTCGAGGCTTAAGCCGACGCTCGGCGCGGAACGAGACGCAACGCCCGCCGCACGACCGCCGGCAGGACGAACGCGAGCGCCAACAACGACAGCGAAGCCGCGAGCAGGAGCGCCGCGAGCGCGTTCACCTCCGGCGTGATCCCGAACTTGACCTGCGTGTAGATGTAGATCGGCAGCGTGTTGTGGCTGCCGATCAGGAACAGGGTGATGATGAACTCGTCGAGCGAGAGCGTGAAGGCGAAGAGGGCGCCGGCGAGGATGGCCGGCGCCAGCAGCGGCAGGACGACATAGCGCAGCCGGTTGAACGTGTTCGCGCCGAGGTCGCTCGCAGCGCGCTCGAGGCTCGCGTCGAAACCCTGCAGCCGCGCCGCGACGAGCAGCAGGACGAACGGCGTCGTGTAAACGCTTTGGCCGATCACAGCCGTTGTCGGAGACAGCTGCTGATGAAAGACGTCGGTGAACAGGACCAGCAGGCTGATCCCGATCAGGAGGCCGGGGATCATGATCGGCAGCACCATCGCGATTCGAATGCCGCTGCGAAACGGTAGGCGCGAGCGCACGAGCGGGAATGCCGCCGCCGTCCCAACCACCGTGCTGACCACGGTGACCTCGAGCGCAATGCGGATCGTCGTCGTCAGCGCGTCGCGGATCTGGTAGTCGTTGAAGACCTGGCCGTACCACTTGCCCGTCCAGCCGGTGATCGGGAACGTGCCGTACTTGTTCGCGTTGAAGCTGAACACCACCAGCAGCACGATCGGGGCGAATAGGAAGACGTAGATCAGGACGGCCCAGAGGCTGAGGGCGCCGCGGGTCAGGCGGCCGCGGGGCGAGACGATGTCGAGATCACGTGCCATAGGGATCCTCGACTTCGAGCGAACGCCGGAACAGAACGAGCAACAGGACGATCAATGCGGCGATGAGCAGCGCGGCGGCCGCCCCGCGCGTGTACTGGGCGCCCTGGAAGAAGTTCACGATCAGGTTTCCGATCATCACGCCCTTGGCGCCCCCGACGAGCTGTGGAGTCAAGTACTCGCCGAGGATCGGGATGAAGACGAAGATCACCGCCGTAGTGATCCCCGGCTTCATCTGCGGAAGCAAGATCCGCCGTACCGCAGTGGCGGGCGTCGCGCCGAGATCCATCGCCGCGCGGAACTGGTTCCAGTCGAAGCGCTCCAGGGACGCGTAGAGCGTCAGTGCCGCGAACGGGAAGTACAGGTACACGAGCACGAGGATGACGGCCGGCCGGTCGTAGAGGAAGAACGAGACCGGCTTCGAGGTCAGCCCCGTCCAGTGCAGGAAGCGATTGATCGCGCCCTCCGGCCCGAGGATCGTCAGCCACGAGTAGACGCGCAGCAGGTAGCTCGTCCAGAACGGCAGGATGACGAGCACGAGCAGGATCTTCTGGAAGCGCTTCGGGACGTAGCGCGCCAGCCAGTAGGCGAACGGGAACGCGATCAGCAGCGTCAAGGCCGTCGCTGCAACCGAGACCCAGACCGTCGCCCACATGGTCGAGACGTACGTCGGGACGCTGAAGAAGTAGCGGTAGTTGTCGACCGTCCAGTCGTGGACGACGTTGTAGTCGACCGTCTTCCAGAAGCTGTAACAGACGATCAGCCCGAGCGGGACGAGGAAGAAGACCCCGAAGAGGATGAGCGCAGGCCCGAACCCTGCGTACTCGCCGAGCCGAGCCGTCCAGCCACTCCGCCGGCGGCGACCCAGCGGCAGCGCAACGTCTGCCGGCTGGGTCGCTCCAACACCGGGATTCGAGCCCGGTGGTGCCATCAGTGCCCCTTCCGGTAATGCCGCTGAGCCTCTGGGCCGCGAGCACCAAGCCAGAGGTCGCACTCGACCGCAGCAACGCTAGTCAGCCTTGCTAAGGGCCAGGGTGGCCTCTGGCGCCGCGTGATCGCGGGCCAGAAGCCAGCATGTAGTGCCGGACGGGGCACTATGCCCCGAACACCTCGTTGAAGGCGTCGGTGTAGGCCTGCTCGTTTCCGGACGGGCCCTTCAGCGTCATCTTCAGCGCCTTCTCGGGCTGGTTGTAGAGGAGGCGCTTAGCACGATCCTCGTGGCCCTGGTCGACGAGCATCTTGTACGCCTTCTCGTTGAACAGCGGGCGTCCGTTCGTGATGAAGTTCTGCGCGATGTACGGCGCCTGCTGCATCGCATTGATGAAGCGGGCGAAGGCGTCCTGGTTCTTCGACGCCGACACCATCTGCTCCGAGTCGATGAAGCCGATCGTCCCTTCCTTCGGGTAGGCCGGCTTCACCACCGGACCGCCGGCGTCCTTCACGCGGTCGTCGGTGCCGAGGTTCGTGATCCCGATCCACGCCGAGCCGTCGGCCAGAGCGCGCACGACCTCGTTGTTCTGCGACGCGAGCTTGAGGACGTTCGGCTTGAGCTGCTTCAGCCAGCCCTTGGCGTCGGCGATCTCGGCTGTCGTCATGTTGTAGGGATCCTTGGCCCCGGTCGCCCTTCCCGCGATTGCCATCATGTCGGTCGGGATGTTCTCGAGCGAGATCTTGCTCTTGTACTTGGGATCGAGGATTGCGTGCCACGAGTCCGGGATCGTGTGCACGTACTTCGGGTTGTAATAGACCTGCACGGTCGACCACGAGAACGGGTAGCCCATGTAGTTCGAGCCGTCCTTCCAGAACGGGAAGTCCCTCGCAATCGAGTACAGCTGTGACGAGACGGGCAGCGCCGAGAGGTCGAACGAGTCCGTCAGGCTGTCCTTGTTGTACTTCGGGACCCAGAGCGCGTCGCCCGACACGATGTCGAACTGGCTGCCGGTCTGCTTGATCTTCAGGTACGCATCAGCGTTGTCGCTGAATAGCTGGGGCCGTCCTCGCTCGTTCGTCTGCTTCTGAACCGCAGCCAGCTGGTCGTTCGCGTAGTGGTCCGACCACGTCAGCCAGTTGAGCGTGACCGCCTCTTCGCTTTTGCCGGTCGCCGAGCCGATTCCGCTCGAGCTCTTCGACGAGCCGCCGCATCCGGCTGCGATGACTCCCAAGGCGCCGACTGCCCCGAGCCGCAACACACGGCCTCGGCTCATGCGCTCCTCGAACAAGCGCTCGTCAATTGACGTCACTAACGTCCGCCTCCCTTCGGTTGTCCCCCTCTAACAGCACCACGTCCGCCGGGTCCCAGATCAGGACGACCTCGGTCTCCGGCACCAGCTCGCTCGCGGCAGCGCCCTCAGTGCCGAACAGCGCCGCGGTCACGGGCGCGCTGACGCCCTCGCAGTTGACCGCGACACGTGTGTGGCTGCCGAGAAACGACGACTGGGCGATTCGTCCCCGCAGGCCCGTTCCGTTGGTGTCGGCCGGCCGCTGAATCTGAATCGATTCGGGCCGGACCATCAGCGTTGCCCGTCCAGTGGCCTTGGGCGGCGGCGCGGGGACTTCAGCACCGTTGTCGAGCGCGGCCTTTCCCCCGGCCCCGACCTCGACCTCGATGAAGTTCGACTCGCCGATGAAGTCGGCGACGAATGCGCTCCTCGGTCGGTGGTAGATCTCGTGCGGCGTACCGACCTGCTCGACGCGTCCTTCGTTCATCACGGCGATGCGCGTCGCCATCGACATCGCCTCTTCCTGGTCGTGCGTGACGTACACGAACGTCGTGCCGACGTCGCGATGGATCTGCGCGAGCTCGATCTGCAGCCGCTTGCGCAGCTTCAGGTCGAGCGCGCCCAGCGGCTCGTCCAGGAGCAGGACGGCCGGGCGATTGACCAGCGCCCGCGCGACGGCCACGCGCTGCTGCTGGCCTCCCGACAGCTGCGTCGGCAGCCGGTCGGCGTACGCCTCGAGGCCGACCAGTGCCAGCGCCTCGTCGATCCGGGTCCCTGCATCACGCTTGGGCGTGCGCGCCATCTTCAGTCCGAAGCCGACGTTGTCGTGCACGTTCATGTGGGGGAAGAGCGCGTAGTTCTGGAAGACCGTGTTGACGGCGCGCCGGTAGGGCGGGAGCCGGTTCACGTTGGCGCCGCGGATCAGGATCTCGCCCGTGGTGGGCGCGACGAAGCCGCCGACGAGGTTGAGGGTGGTGGTCTTGCCGCAGCCCGACGGGCCGAGCAGGCAGAAGAACTCGCCTTCCTGGATGTCGAGGTCGGTCGGCTGGAGTGCCTCGTGCGCTCCGTAGCGCTTCGAGACGCCGCGGAACGAGATCGCGGGAGCGTCACTCATCGCAACCACACGATCGTCGTCGTACGAGAGACACGGGAACGCGCACGTCGCGCGGTCCGTCGGCCGACCGCATCGAGCCGACGAGGAGCTCGGCAGCCTGCTCTCCCACGTCGCAGGGGTCGTAGCCGACGGCGGTAAGCGACGGCTCCAGCAGGTCGCCGAAGTAGGGATCGTCGAAGGCGACGAGCGCCACGTCGTCGGGAATGCGCGCACCCTGCGACGCCGCGGCGGACATGAACCCGAGCGCGAGCTCGGCGCTGCTCGCGATCACCGCGGACGGAGGTCTTGGCGAGGCAAGCAGCTCAAGCCCGGCACGGCGACCCTCGTCAATCGTCCATTCGCACACCTTGATGTAGCTCTCGTCCACCGAGATCGCGGCACGAAACACGTGCAGTCGCGCGGCGCCGGCGCTCTCTCGCTGCGATCCGGCGAGGAAGCCGATCCGCTCGTGCCCGTGCTCGACGAGATGCTCGACCAGCAGGTCGATTCCGCGCGCGTCGTCAAGCGTGACCGTCCCGTCGCCCGTGCCGTCGATCACGCTGTCGAAGAAGATCGCCGGCGTCTCATCGACGACCTCGTCGAACGTTGCGCGATCCATTCCCGCGGTCGCCACGAGCAGGCCGTCGACCCGGTGCGAGAGCAGCGTTTCGAGCGCCTCCAGCTCACGCTCCACGTCCTGGTTCGCGTCCATGAGCATCACGCGATAGCCGGCCTGTTCAAGCGTTCGCTGCGCGCCTTTCAATGCCGCGGCATAGAAGGGGCTCGAGACGTCGGGGACGACGAAGCCGACCGTGAACGTCTGGCGGGTTCGCAGCGATCGCGCCAGCGCCGAGGGCTGGAAGTTGAGCTTCGTCGCCGCGTCGACGACCGCGGCGCGAGTCGCCGGCGCGAGGCCGCTGTGCCCGTTCAAGGCCCGCGAGGCGGTGGACGTCGATACGCCAGCGCGCTCAGCCACATCCGCGAGGGTGGCCTTGCGGCGAGGCGCCGGACCAGGCTCCGGATTCTCCCTCAACTCGCTCGACGCCAGGCTGGGAAATCGATTGCGCAAGCGATTGCGACGCTGCCATACTCGCTCTCGCAGTGTCAAGGGCGACGCGTCCTCTTCGACTCGGCGTTGCCGGCCTCGGTGGGATGGGCACACTCCACGCGGAGAACGCGAGCCGGGTGCCGGGGGCGGAGCTGGTCGCGGTCGCAGCCGTCCGGCCGGATCGCGCAGAGGAAGTTGGCAAGCGGCTCGGGGTCGCGTACTGCGGGTACCGGGAGCTCTTTGCGCGGGCCGACGTCGATGCCGTGGTGCTCGCGGCGCGTTCGGTCGATCACGGCCCGCTCGCGGTGGAGGTGTTGACGGCGGGCAAGCATCTGTTCCTGGAGAAGCCGGGAGCGACCACGCTCGCCGAGCACGACGCGCTGCGGCGCGAGAGTGCTGCGCGGCCGGAGCAGGTCGTGCAGGTCGGCTACATGCGGCGCTACGACGACAGCTTCGTCGATGCGCACCGCCGTGTTCGGGCAGGCGAGGGTGGGCAGCCGCTGGTCGTCCTGCTCACCAGCCGCGACACGGAGTGGCCCGAGGGCGAGGATCCCCGCGACACCGGCGGCTTCCTCCTGGACATGGCGTCGCACGACTACGACGCCGCGTGCTGGCTCTTCGATGACGAGCCGGTCGAGGTGTTCGCCGCGCGGCAGGCACAGGTCTATCCGGAGCTAGCGGGACTCGCCGACCTCGACAACGGCGTCGTGACCATCCGCTTTGCAGGCGGCGGCCTTGCGGTGACGCACGCGTCGCGGACCTCGAAGTTCGGGCATGACATTCGGTGCGAGGTGGTTGGCAGCGGGGGATCCGTGTTCGTCCGCGGCCCAGGCGATTCGAGTCGAACGGTGATCGGGCCGGACGACGCGGACCGGTCTCCCGCGGATTACCGCGAGCGTTTCGCAGATGCGTATGTTGGGGAGCTGGCTGCGTTCGTCAAGGCATGCACCGGTGAAGGGCCGGCCGGGCCGACGCTCGAGGACGACCGCAGAGCGGTCGCAACCGGTATTGCGGCTCGCGCGAGCGCGGTCGTAGGACGCCCGCTCGCAGTCGGCACGGACTGGCCGTGGCCGTGAGCCGCCGCCCACGGCTCGGAACGATCGTGCTCGTCGTATTGGCGGTCGGGGTCGTCGGGGCCGCGGTAGTCGACTCGGTCGGCCACTCGCTGTTCAAGCGCCAGACGGCCGCGGCAGTGCACAAGACCCCGCCGGTCGTAGCATTGCGCCTCGCGGATCGCAGCGGCCTGGCCGCACAGCTCAGACGGCACGACGTCGACGGGGTCCTCTACTTCGTCGAATCCGATTGCCGGTTGCATGCCCTCCGACTTCCTTCACTGGAGGCTGCGCCTGCGCCCCAGGCAGGAGGGTGTCGCGCCCTGGTGTCGCCGGCATCCGCGCCGCCCGGCTGGTCGCTCTGGCCTCGCAACACACCGCTCGCGGCGCGCTGCGAGGATGGCCATGTCATCGTGAGCGCGGCCGCCGGGCCGCCGCTGCCGATGATCGGCGGTTGCGCGCCTGCTTGGCGTCCGGACGGTTCCATGACCTACATTCGCCGCGGAGCTGTCGTCCAGTTCCCTCGGACGGGACGCGCGCAGGTGTTGCGCAGCCGCAGCCAGCTGGCCGACGCCCTCCAGCGCGTGCCCGCCCTCCATGGCCTGTACGGCTGGAGCGCAATCAGAGTTGCCTGGCTCGGCCCCGCTCGGTTCGCCGTTCTCGCCTCGACGCTGTCCCGGACGGTGCTCGTCGTCTTCTCCGGCCGGAGGATCGTGGCCCTGAGGTCGCACGTGGCGGGAGACATCGAGGAGCTGCGCGCGAGCCCGCGCGGACGGTACATCGTGCTCGGGACCGCGAGAGCCATGCGCGTGTACGATGCACGGCGCCGGGACCTTCCGCAGGTTCATAGCTTCGGCTCTCCTTTATCCGTCGCGTGGTCCTCGGACGAACGCTGGTCGGCCAGGGCGGGCGACCAGAGTGTCCTCCTCGTCGGCCCCCAGCGCAGGCTGGTCCTGCCTGTGCGTGCGCTCGACCTCGCCTGGACGCGCGCGCTGAGCTAGTACCCGGCGTGCTCGGTCAGCCAGGTCCGGTTCCGGACTTGCGAGGCCTCCGCGTCTGCTGCGTCTTGCGGTGTCTGCGGGACCATATCCTGCTCAACTACGAGCCAGCCCGAGTAGCTCGACCGCGCCAGCTCGACAAAGAAGCCCTCGAGATCGACGTCGCCGGTGCCGAGCTCGCAGAAGACACCGCGGCGCCAGGCCTCCGGCATGTCCGCGCCGTCGGCGATGACGCCGGCGAGCACGTCGTTGTTCACGTCCTTGATGTGCACGTGATTGATGCGCTGACCCCACTCGCGCAACGCCGCGATCGGATCGCCGCCGCCGAGCACAAGGTGCCCGGTATCGAGCAGAAGGCCGACGTCGGTGAGCTCGAGCACGCGCTCGATCTCCCACGGTGCCTCGACGAAGGTGGCGGTGTGGTGATGGAAGGTAGGCTCGAACCCGCGACCGCGTGCGAGGTCTGCGGCGTGAGCGACGCCGTCTGCGAGTCGCTGCCAGCCCGCGTCGTCGAGGCCGATCGAGCGATCGGAGGCCGCACGACCCGGAAAACGGATCCGCTCGTCGGAGCCGGCGTCCGCGAGCACAGCCTTCGCCTGATCGCCGCCTCCTGCGGCGAACAGGTCGAGCGTCCTGCCCATCGCGGCGAGGTCTCCGTCCCAGTGATCGGGCTCGCTGAAGCGGATCGGGATGTAGCCGCCCACGAGTGCGAGGCCATGCTGCTCGAGACGGCCGCGTAGCGTCTCCTCGTCGCCGAGGTAGCCCGGCGGGCCGAGCTCGGTGCCGTTGTAACCGGCTGCGTCCATCGCTGCGAGCACGGTCTTCGCATCGGGTACGTCGGGAAGGACGCCGACGGTGATCTCGAACGCGCCGTAGCTGCACGGCGCATTGGCCACGCGAATGCCGTTCAGGTCCGGCGTCCTTCGCGCGTCACGAGCGGGACGCGCGGGTCCGGCTCGAGCTTTTGCCACGCCGGCCGGATCCACGCGAGCGCGGGATCGTCGGCGGCGGCCATCGAACGGCGGTCACCGGCGAGTGCGTTCAGGTAGTACAGGTCGTAGCCGTGAGCCGCCGCGGTCGTGTGGTAGCCGTGCGGCACGAGCAGGAGGTCGCCGTCACGGACGGTCTCGGTCAGGTCCGTGCCGTGCTGCGGGCTGTAGAGGCGCTGCACCGCGAATGCTCCCGCCGGCTCGCTCTGCGTGCGGTAGTAGTAGACCTCTTCCAGCACGACTTCTCCAGGCGGGTGATCCTCGTCGTGCTTGTGCGGCGGATAGCTCGACCAGTTTCCGGCCGGAGTGAAGACCTCGACGACGAGCAGGCGCTGCGCGGGAAAGTCCGGCTTGATGATGTGGTTGATCTGGCGTGTCGCGTTGCCGGAGCCGCGCACTTCGATCTCGACGTCCTGCGGTCTGACGACGCGCGGCTCGAGGCGTTCGTCGGCGAGGGCGCCGCAGACTGCAACCTCGACGTCGCCCTGCGCGGTGATTGTGTAGTCGCTCTCCGTTGGGAGATACAGCGCCCACGGCATTCCGTCGAACACGCTCGCGCGTCCCCCGAGCTCCCAGCGCTCCCCGCCGCTCTCGACGGTGCATCTGCCCCCGAGGAGAACGAGTGCGACCTCCGTGCCGTTCGTCTGCTGGGAGCTCTGTTGGCCGTCGCGCAGGGCCACGACGCGGAAGGAGAGGTAGCGCCAGGACGCGGACGAGGGATCGACCGCGTCCCACTCGCCGTGACGCAGCAGAAGCTGCGTCACGCGAGCTCCGCCTCGAGCTCTTGCAGGGTCGGCATCGCCTCCGAGCATGCCAGTTGCGCCGCGACCATCGCGCCTGCCACCGAGCCACGACGGGCCGCCTCTTCGAGTGACAGACGCGCGTGCAGGCTCTGGACGAAGGCGGCGATGAACGCATCCCCGGCGCCGAGCCCGTTGACGACTTCGACCGGGTGTGCCGGCACGTCGACCTCCCGACCCTCGTGGAAGAGCAGGACTCCGCGCTCGCCGCGTTTGAGCACGAGCGTTTCCGCCCCGAGCTCGAGCAGCGCACTCGGATCTCCGGCCGCCGCTTCGACCTCTTCCTCGTTGCCGATCACGATGTCCGCGTAGCCGACTGCGGTGTGCGCGAGCTCGCCGTATTCCTCCGCTCGCTCCCACAGGGTCGGGCGCCAGTCGAGGTCGAAGATTTTCATGCCTGTGTGCATCGCCAGGGCTGCGAGCGTCGTCTCGCGGCTGGGCGACTGAGCGAGGCCGGTTCCCGTTGCAAGGAGGAACGGTGCCGCGGCGATCTCGTCGGCGTCGAAGTCACCGGGTGCAAGCTGCCAGTCCGGCGCCGTCGGGTAGCGGTAGAAGGTGATCGGGAAACGATCGGGCGGCCAGACCTCGCAGAACGTCGGCGGCGTCATCAGATGCTCGTCGACGGCGAGGAACCGCACATCGACCCCTTCCGCCGACAGGAAATCGCGGACGAACTCGCCGTGCGGGTCGGGCCCGATCCGGGACACAATCGCAGGCGTGAGCCCAAGCCGCGCGAGACCGGTGGCGACGTTGCCGGCGAAGCCGCCGACGTAGCGGGTGTACGTCCGCACCTTGCGGAGCGGCGTGCGGAGCTGGTTCGGGTAGAGGTCGATGCCGACCCGGCCGAGGACTGCCACGTCGATCACGGGCCGCGATCTTTGCACGCTCCAGTCTTGTAACGTCAGGCCATGCCGGCAGTCATCGATCCGGACGGCGTCGAGATCGTGGCGATTGGCGAATTGGTCGACTTGCAGCACCTCCGCATCGTCGAGATCGGCTGCGGGGACGGCAGACTGACCTTCGAGTGCGGGCGGGAGGCCGCCTCGGTCTTTGCGTACGACTCCGACGAGGAGGCAATTCGAAAGGCGCAGTCCGAAACGCCGAACGCCTTGCGGCGGCGGATCCGGTTC
>JBKPCT010000181.1:0-6252 GCA_046727515.1 Actinomycetota bacterium
CCGCCGGGGAGGCGGACGGACGGCGAGTCGTAGTCGCCGATCACCGTGGTGTTCAGGTTCCCGTGCCGGTCGATCTGGGCGGCGCCGAGGAACGAGACGTCGATTCGCCTGCCCTGGAGCCAGTACGCGAACAGCTCCGGCACGGAGACCACGGCGTCGGCCGTCTCTGCGAGCTCGCCGTCACCGATCGAGAGCGGCAGCTCGACCGGCTTGGCGCCGATCGTCCCGCTCTCGTAGATCAGCACGGTCCGGGGCGCGTGCGTGTGCCGGGCCAGGTTCGCGGCGAGGCTCGGCAGGCCGATGCCGACGAAGCAGACGCTCCCATCGCGCAGCCTGCGCGCGGCCTCGACCGCCATCATCTCGTCAGCGGTGACCCCGTTCTCGCTCATCGGGCCTCTGCCCGGGGGAAACGATGTTTCCAGCGAGGAGCGAGCCTGAGTCGAGCGACGCTCATGCCGGAGCGGCCTCCGCAGCCAGGCTCGCCCGGTACTCGCCGATGTCTGCGGTCCCGAGGACGTGGCGGTCGATCCACGCCTGGAATCGTTCGCGGTCGCGACTGATCTCGTCCCACGCGACGTAGAAGTCGTTGTCGCGCTCGTAGTAGCCGTGCGCATACGAGGGATGGGCGCCGAACGGGGCGAGGGCGACGACGTCCACGACCCACGACGGCAGTACGACCGCGCCGGGCCGTGGCTCCAGCTCGTCGACGATCTCCTCGACGCTGACGATCGAGCGCGCGGATGCGAGCACCGCCTCCTTTTGGACACCCGTGATCCCCCAGAGCTGGACGTTTCCGCCCCGGTCGGCCTGCTGGGCTTGGACGACGGCGACGTCAGGGCGGAGCGCGGGCACCGCCGCAAGCTCCTCGCCGGTAAACGGACAGGTGACGGTGGCGACGCGCGTGTGCGCGGGAAGGTCGCCGCCTCGGTAGCCTCGCAGCACACCGAAGGGGAGGTTGGCGGCGCCGGCTGCCCACGCCGCGGCCATCCCGGCGTGCGAGTGCTCCTCGAGCTCGAGCGGAACCGGCCAGGCGTTCTCGACCGCGTCCCGGAATCGGTGCAGGGAGCCTACACCGGGGTTGCCGCCCCAGGAGAAGACGAGCTTGCGTGCCGCGCCCATCCCGATCAGCTGGTCGTAGATCAGGTCCGGCGTCATCCGGATCAGCGTCAGGTCGCGCCGCTGTTGGCGGATGAGCTCGTGTCCCGCGGCGTGCGGGATCAGGTGCGTGAACCCCTCGAGCGCGACCGTGTCGCCGTCGTGGACGAGCTCGGCGATCGCCTCGCTCAGCAGCAGGACGCGCGCCACCGTGCCTCCTCCTGGGTCGAACTCAACGGGCCGCCCTCCCAGTCCCGGTGCGGATACAGATCACCAACCTAGGCGGGCTTTTATCAGCTGTCAAGACAGTGTTCTAATATGCGGGCGACTGTTTCCGGCCTGGGCCTGCCGGCCACCGGGCCGCCGCTCCTCCCGCCCATCGAGACGCTCTTCTACTATGCGGACCATGGCGACCCGCGAGAGCACGCAGACCGGCTCGGGCCAGTCCCAGTCACTCGAGCGCGGTCTGGCGATCCTCTCGGCGTTCAAGCCGGCGACGCCGGAGCTCGGGATCAGCGAGCTCGCGCGCGTGCTCGGGTTGACGCGCAGCACCTCCCACCGGTACGTCGCTACGCTCGCGCGGCTCGGCTACCTCCAACAGAACCCGCAGTCGCGCAAGTACCGGCTCGGCCCACGTGTCCTCGATCTCGGCTTCTCGGCGATCAACTCGATGGAGCTCCGGCAGATCGCGGCCACGCACCTCCAGCAGCTCTCCGACGAGACGGGCCACACGGTGAACATGGCGATCCTCGACGGGACGGACATCGTCTACATCGAGCGATGCCGGAGCTCGCAGCAGGGCCAGCGCGAGATCGACCTCAACCTCCACGTCGGCTCACGCCTGCCCGCCTACTGCACGTCGATGGGGAAGGTGCTGCTCGCCGGGCTGCCCGACGCCGAGCTCGAGGAGGTCCTCGACCTCGTGCAGTTCCAGCAGCGTGGCCCGAACACGCTCGTGGATCGGCAGGCGCTCGTCGAGGCGCTCGCCGCAGTTCGGGAGGCCGGGATCGCCGTCAACAACGAAGAGCTCGCGTACGGCCTGCGTTCGATCGCGGTTCCCGTCCGCGATCGCTCCGGCGCCGTCGCGGCGGCGATCAACCTCGCCGTCCACCGGTCCCTGGTCTCGATGGAGGACCTCGTCCTCCGGCTCAGCCCCGCACTGAAGCGCACGGCGAACGAGATCTCCGCTCGGGTCGGCTACCGCCCGGCGGCCGCGTAGCCGGTCGGCGCTTCTGGACATGGCAGGGGTCAGACCCCTTACATTTCGGTTTCCGCAAAAGTGGCTGCGGCGCGCCTGAATCGCCACCGAATCGCCACGGTTCCGTGACTATCGGGGTCAGGCCCTTTACAAACGGTCAGAGCACGTCGAGCAGCTCGGCGACCCCGCCGACAACGGCGTCGGGTCGGCGGGCGCGCGGGATCCCGCCGAGGTCCACGTGGCCGCTGATCCCGCTGGCCACGAGCACGGTGCGGGCGCCGCCCATCCGGCCGAGTCTGACGTCCATCGTCACGTCGTCCCCGATCACCGCGATCTCGCTCGTCCGCGTCTGGAGCTGCTCCTCGATCGTCCGTAGTGCGGCCCGCGACGGCTTGCCGACGATGACCGGTCGCGTGTCTGCCGCCTTGGCGATCGCTGCCGTGGTCATCGCGCCGCGGCTGAGGATCGGGCCGTCCGCGCCCGCGTATGCGGGTGCATAGCTCGCCGTCAGCAGCCGGGCGCCGCTCCTCACGGCCCGGGCCGCGCGCTCCAGCAGCTCGAAGTCGACGGTATCGGCGTGCGCGACGAACACCACGTCCACCGGCCCCTCGGCTCCGGCGATCGAGATGCCCTGCTCGGCCAGGTATTGGCGCGCGGGGCCGGTCGCGAACGCAAGGACCGGGCCCTCGCTCCGGCGCATCCGCAGGTAGACCCGGACGCTGCGCAGCGGCGTGAGCAGCTCCTCGTCGGCTATGTCGAGCCCGGCCGCGCGCAGGCCCTCCGCAAACCACGCAGGCGAGGCGTTGCTGCCGTTCGTGAAGATCGCCAGGCGCCGTCCCGACTCGCGAATCTTCGCGAGCAGCTCGACCGCGCCCGGCTGAACGTGCACCTCGTCGCCGGCACGATGGAGGAGCGTTCCGTCGACGTCGAGGACGAATGCCTTGACGTCGTCCAGTCTCATCCTCACCGGCGCCACTCCACGGTGCGGTCGCCCGCGGCGACGCGGACGTGGGAGACCGACTCGCGCTTCGCCACCTCGCGCAGGAGCACGGACACCGGGTTGCGGGCCGGCCGGGCGGCGACCATTGCATCTACCTGCTCCTCCGGCATGGTGAGCCGGAGCAGCAGCTCCTCGTCGGAGATCGTCTCACCGAGCCGGCGGCGGGCGCCTTCGAGCTGGATCGGCTCGAGGTCGCGCAGCGCTTCGGCGCGCGGGCGCGAGAGGACCCGGTCGGCGACCTCGGCCGACCAGGGCGCGGCCGGCTCGCCGTAGTGGCCGAGGAAGTAGCGGATGATCTCGTCCGGGACGTTCAGCCAGCGCTCGCCGTCCATCACGTTCCGCACCGCCTGGGTGGCGACGAGCTGGCTGACCGGCGTGACGATGATCGGATAGCCCATCTCGGCGCGCACGCGGCCGACCTCCTCGAGCACGGCGTCGAACAACTCCGGCCGTCGCTGCTCCTCCAGCATGCGCCGCGTGGTGGAGACCATTCCGCCCGCGAGCTGGTGATGGTAGTAGGTCGCGTCGAACTCCTGAGGCCGCCCGGCCGGCAGGCCCTTCTTGCGACCGAGCTCCCGGAAGTACTCCGTCATCGCGGCGAGCGCATCGAGGTCGAGCTCATGTGAGAACCCCTCGGCCTCGAGGTTGCGGAGCGTGGTATCCGCCGCGGGGTTGGAGGTCCCACGCGCGAGCGGTTCGACCGCGGTGTGCAGGACCTGGAACCCGGCCCGCAGTCCCTCCATGTAGACGAACGGAGCCAGCCCGATCGTGCAGTGGCTGTGCAGCTCCACGGCGCGCTTGCCCGCGGCGGCGCGGAAGTGCGGGGCAAGCTCGTGCACCGCGTCCGGCGTCAGCAGGCCCCCGGGATCCTTCAGGTAGAGGCGATCCATATCGCCGCAGTCGGCGAGCGCCGCCGCTCGCTCGGCGTAGTACGCATGCGTGTGAACCTCGCTGACCGAGTAGGTCAGGCCGATGACGATCTCCTCGACCCCCTCCTCACGGGCCATCCGCGCGCTCCGGCGCAGCCGCTCGGGGTCGTTCGTGGGGTCGGCGATCTGGAAACGCCGGATCCCGTTGCGGGCGACGCACCGGAACGAGAGCCGCATCAGATCCTCGTCGCACGGCGCCCACGAGATGAAGCGCATGCCGGTCGTGATGTAGCTGAGCGGCGTGTTCGGCATCGCCGCCCGCACGAGGCGGAGACGCTCCCACGGATCCTCACGGTGGAAGCGCACCGCCACCGCCATGTGGGTACTGGAGCTGAAGTCGGCCGCGTGGAAGCCGACGCGGTCGATCGTCGGTCCAATCGAGACGATGTCCTCCGTGGTCAGGCCCGTCGCGCTCCACAGACTCTGGTTGCCGTCGCGTGTCGTCGTATCGACGATTCCGACGGTCCTCCCGGCATCGGCGGCGCGGGGTCGTGCGGCCGGCGGCCGCGAGCTCGGGCGGTCCGCGGCCTGAACCTGCCGGACGTAGAGCGAAAAGGCCTCGGTCTCGAGCGTGAGCTCCTCGTCGTCGGCCTCGTCGATCAGACGCAGAATCTCGCGCACGTCGTCATCGCTGAGCGGCATCAGGGCCGGTCGCCGGCACCGAAGGTGTTCATCACGAGCGCGATCGCCGAGCCGGACGACGGCGGCGCGGCTCTGGTCGCGGTCACCGGCCGCGCCTGCAGGGCATGCAGCTTGCGGCTGCCGCGCTCGATCGCCCACTCGACGTCCTGGTGGCCCCCGAAGTGGCGCTCGACCCGCCTCGCGAGCTCGACGAGCGCGGCCAGCTCCTCCCCGCCGAGACAGGCGGCATCGCGCCGATGGGCCGGCACCTCGACGCGCACGGTCCCGCGGCCGTCGCGAGCGACGACGTACTCGATCTCCTTCGAGTTGACCGTGGTGCGGACGAGCTCGCCGGTCACCTTGCTGACGAGGTAGTCGTCGGGATTCGTCTCGCCCCCGACGACCGCGAGACCGAGCCCCCAGCTCGCGTTCACCGCAACCATGCTCGGGTCGCCGCTCACCGGGTTGCACGTGAACATGACGCCGGAGACGACGGGATCGATCATCACCTGCACCGTGACGCCCATCGCCGCCTCGGTCACCCCGAGATTGGCGCGGTAGGCGATCGCCCGGGGCGTGTACAGGCTCACCCAGCAGTCGCGCACCGCGTCGCACAGGTGCTCGATCCCGAGGATCCAGAGAAAGGTCTCCTGCTGACCGGCGTATGTTGCGTCCTGGCTGTCCTCGCCGAGCGCGCTCGAGCGGACTGCCACCGGGGGCTCCCAGTCTTCCGGCCGGGCGTCGGCGGGGTGGGCCGCGGCCCCTACCGCCCCGGCGTACGGCCCGGCGGGCGACGATTCCAGCCCAGACTCCCGGCCGGGCGTCGCGGGCCCGGCCGGCCACGCTTCCAGCCCCGAGCGCGGCGTAGCGCTGCTCGAGCTCCTCGCGCAGCTCGGCCGGCAGCGGGGCGAAGCGCATCGCCTCGTCGATCGTCTTCGCGGCTTGCTCGTGTCCGCGTGACAGTGCCGCGGCGATCATGCCGTCGAGCCCGGCCTCTTCGACGAATGCGCGGTACGCGCCCGCGCCGATCGCGAAGCCCGTCGGTACGGGAATCTCCGCGGCGAGAAGCTCGCCGAGGTTCGCGCTCTTGCCGCCGAACTCGGCGGCGTCGTCCCGCCGCAGCTCCGCGAGCAGGCGCGTTCGGCCCACGGCCACTCAGCCGTCGATGATCGTCACGACGCCCGCCGCGCCGTCGACGCGGATCGACTGGCCCGTCCGGATCTGCGCCGTTGCGCGCCCGGTGCCGACGACGGCCGGGAGCCCGTACTCGCGGCAGACGATCGCCGCATGCGACATCACGCCGCCGATGTCGGTGACCACGCCCGTGACCTTCGGGAAGATCGGCGCCCAGGCAGGCGAGGTGATCGGGCAGACGAGCACGTCGCCGTCGCGCACCTCGGCGATCTCCG
>JBKPCT010000182.1:0-5462 GCA_046727515.1 Actinomycetota bacterium
CGGCAAGCCAAGCCGCGCGAGCAGCCGGCGACCACGCACACCAAAGAGATCGGAGACGGGGCAGGGCCTGCCGTGCGTGAGCACGACCGCGTGCACGCGCTGCTTCAAGCTCGAGGGGTGCCTGACGAGGTGCAGTCGCCAGCGCGCCCGCTCGAGGACGGCGCGGCCTGGCTCGCCTTCCTCCGAGGCCTCGTCGCCCGCGGCCTTTCGGGCGTGCGCCTGGTGACGAGCGACGCGCACCCTGGCCTCGTCGACGCGATCGCGGCCACGTTGCCCGGCGCCGCCTGGCAGCGCTGCCGCACGCACTGCATGCGCAACCTCCTGACTCGCGTCCCCAAGGCGGCGCAGTCCTTCGTCGCGACCATGGTGCGCACGATCTTCGCCCAGCCCGACGCGGACACGGTGCTCGAGCAGCACGCCCGCATCGTCGACCAGCTCGCCACCCGCTTCCCCGACGCTGCGGCCTTGCTCGAGGAGGTCGCGCCCGACCTGCTCGCCTTCACCGCGTTTCCGAAGGAGCACTGGCGGCAGGTCTGGAGCAATAACTCGCTCGAGCGGCTCAACAAGGAGATCCGCCGCCGCACCGACGTCGTCGGCATCTTCCCCGACCGGGCCTCGATCGTCCGCCTGGTGGGTGCGGTCCTCACCGAGCAACACGACGAGTGGCAGATCACTCGCCGCTACATGAGCGCCGACTCGATCGCCAAAGCGGCGGCCGATCCAGCCCAGGAGCCCGAGGAGGTGATGGCCATCGCGGCAGCAGCCTGATCGTCAGGCGAGGATGACGCGCTCGGGCTCATACACCACCTTGACGGACGCCACCCAGCACGGCTGCGGCCTGGTTTCTGAATCCTGGAGCGGAAAACACTGCTGGGTCTCCGAGGATGAGCGCCCCGAGCAGCAGAAGCCTCATCGTTCGCAGCCTCCGCCGGAGTCTCGGCCTGCTCGATCTACTAGATGCCATGAGGCAGGCAAAGGTAGCGCCATCGGAGGAGTGGGGCGAGACGCTGCGCTTCGCGCTCGGCGAGGAGGAGCGCGAGGGGATTGCGGTTGACGAGGAGGAGCTGGCCGCGCCCCTCCAGCGGATCGTCGAGCGCAGGGCCGCGTAAGCCGCCAGCAGGCACCGGCCAACGCCGCCTTGGTGGCGGGACAATGACTTCATGCGGTTGGTTACCAGACGCGGTCTCATGGCGCTCGGGATCGTGGCCCTGGCGGCAGGCTGCGGAGCCGCGCATGAGCAGATGCTCTCGGCAAGCGATCTTCGGCGGATGACGACCGTTCGACCGATGCCGCCGGGCTGGAACTGGCCGCAGAGGCCAACCCACGAGAAGCAGATCACAGGCCCATGCGATGGGTGGCGCTGGCAGGACGCGGAGAAGCTGGGGGTGACCTACGCGTGTCTCGTCGATAGCGAGACGGGGGCGCACAAGGACGTGGCCGGAGCCCGAGCGTTCGCACGCTACTGGGCGAAGCGCACGGTCGATGGAGGGCACTTCACGGACGTTCCGATCGACGGGCTCGGCGATGAGGCGTGGCGGATCCAGAGCGACTTCCCCGGAGGGCAAGAGGTCACGTATGGGTGGCGGCGGGGCAGGCTCCTGCTGCAAGTCCACATCCAGTGCATCTTTCAGACCTGCCCATCCGACATCCGCCGGGCGGGGCGCGCCTGGGCGGACGCGATCGACAAGGAGGCACGTACGGGCTGAGCGAGACCGGCGGCGAGGCGGCGGTCGCGCACCTTCTCGACCTGCAAGAACCTCCAACCGCGGTCTTCGCCTTCAATGACAACATGGCCATCGGTGCGCTCCGTGCGGCTCACGCGCGCGGGTTGCGGGTGCCAGCTGACTTCTCTGTTGTCGGTTTCGACGACTCCGAGCAGGCGACGACCACCACTCCGGCGCTGACAACCGTCCATAAACCACTCGCCGAAATGGGACGAATCGCGGTCAGCCTGCTCCTGCGACTGCTTGAGGACCGTCGCGGCGAGAGAATGTCCATCGAGTTGCAAACCCGACTCATCGTGCGCGACTCAACCGCCTCGCCTCCAATTTCGATCTCCCCAGCGCTGGGCGCGAATCCCGCCTGGACCGAAGGCAAAGGCGGCAGCGTCCGCCGCTCTCCCAGCTCAGGACGCGTCCTTATAGTTGCGGTCTGCGCTCCTTCGAGCGTGAGCGACCAGGGGTGCTGCCGACCGCGAGTTCGAGGATCCTTCACTCGGTGGAGGTCGTCGTGCTTGTCGGGGCGCGTCCCTACCCGCTGCCCGAGCGTTCCGCGATCGAGTTGCGCGACCTGATCCGCACGCGCGCCCCCGACGACCGGCCCCTCGGCTATCTCGCCGACGCGATCAGCGAGGATCTCGAACACGGTGAGAGCCCGGAGCCGCTCGACCTCGGCCACGAGCAGATCGAGGCGCTCGTAGAAATCCTTCTCCGGCGCGATCCTGGACAAGCCGCTACAGCGTCTGCGCAACGCCTGCCAACGTTTTGCAGCGCCCTGAGCCCGGCGCGCTCACGGTCTTAGGTAGTTGCGACTGTGTTCCTTCGACGGGCAGCCTGCGAAAGATTCGCCAGAGATGCCCGCGTGGAGGCTGACGACGAGGAGGCAGGCGCCCGGAGGAGAGCATGCGGCGGGTGCCGGCAATGAGGAAGTCCCTCACAGCAAGTTTCGGTAGGACCAGGCCGAGAGCCTGCTCCAGCCGCTTAGTCCGCGCTGAGGTCGAGGCTCATGAAGACCACCGGGATGTCCCGTAGCGCGGGTACGCTCGCGAACTCCCAACTCTCGTAGGGGCTACTGGGCGCGAACCCAAAGCTCCGATACAGGGCATGGGCCTCGTGCATGAAAGGAGCGCTGTCGAGACGAATCGTCTTGAATCGGAGCGCGCGCGCATCGTCGATCAGGCGCTGAAGAATCGCCCGTCCGACTCCCTGCCCGCGAGCCGACGGCCTCACATAGATGCGCTTGATCTCCGCTTCGTCGACGGCCAGCGGTTTCAAGCCCCCCATTCCCACCGGCTCACTGGCGATCTCGGCAACGTAGAGCCGCGCCCGCGACCCTCGCATGCCGTCGAGATCGCGAAACAGACCTTGCTCGCTCTCGAACTCGAGAGCGATTCCGTATTCAGCGAGCACGCGTCCGCGAGCCCACTCTGTGTACTCGCCGCTCAGGAGTAAAACGGGGCCGAGTTCGTCGGCCGCCTGTACCGATCGAATCACCACCTCGGCGCGAGCCACCGCCCCGGATACTAAGCGAGAACTTGCGGACGCGGCTTCCAGTGCGCTCACGGTTCGCATCAAGCCTCTAGTAGCCCGCGGAGCACTCGCCGCGGAAAGAGTTCGACACCAGCCCTCCGAGCCATGGTTATGCCCGGCCCTCGGTCGCCTCGGCCGTTCGCGTCCAGTTCCAACTAGTCTGGCCGGCACGCGTGGGACAGCCGACTGACCCGAGCGACGTCGAGGCGTATGAGCGCCGGCTGAACTCGGTGACGGTCGGCGGCGCGCAGCAGCTGACGAAACCGATCGAGATCCGCGAGTACGACCCCGAGTGGCCCGCCCTCTACGCGCGCGAGGAGGCGCGCATCCGTTCGATCCTCGGCGACCGGGTAGTTCGCATCGAGCACGCCGGCTCGACCTCGGTGCCGGCGCTGCCAGCGAAGCCGATCATCGACATCGTCGTGGAGGTGCCCGACTCCGCCGACGAGGAAGCCTACGTGCCGGACCTGGAGCAGGGCGGCGTTACGGACCTCCTCACGAAGATACTGCGACAAGCTGCTCACCGGGGCCCGCACAGTGTGGGTGAAGCGCGACGCTTCAGCATCTATGAACGCGTCTCGAGCTGCAGCCTCGTGCGTGAAGACGTGCTTTCGCGTCTCCCGTTCGACGTTGAATACGGCGTCGAGAACATTCCGGAACGCAAGGCAGCGGTAGAAGTGACTCGACGCGTTCTTGCCTTCGCGGTAATAAGCGAGCGTGACGGGCAGCGTCGGGTCGTCTTGAACGACGATTGCCGCCGGAGCTGGCTGCAGGAATATGCCTGCGTACGAGCGTGGAACGCGCACGCCGCCAGGGCTGAATAGGTCCAGGCTATCCCCTCCGACGCCGGTGCCGCCGTCGTCGACCGTCTCGTCGTAGGCGAACGCGACAGCTGAGAGAAACCGGTGAATTGATGCCTCGGCGCTTCGGTAGTCGGCGTCGTCTGTGACAAGCGCGGAAACCATTGGCCCGTACTGACTGCCTCCGAGCGTGTCGTCGTGGTCCATCGGGGGATGCCAGGCGAATTCGCGCCCTTCGAATTCGATGGCGACGGGCTCTAGTGCATCGCCTATCGGCGCTCCTGGCTTCTCGAACCCGAGCGGGGAGCGGAGGCCAGCCGTCAGCCGCACGATTCGGTGGGGCTACTGACGTCCGCTTCCGACATGCCCCTCATCGGCACTAGTCAAGCGAGTGTCTCGGTCGTACTCTCGGCGAGGGCCGGGTTGCGCTGCAAGCGCCGGGGCCGGCGTCGACGATCTGAAGCTCGTCCTCGAGGATGGTTTCGGCGTCAAGGCTTCGTCTGTGCTCGAGGCGATCCCGAGCTCGGCGGCATCGCTCGAGTCGAGGGCTGCGACCTCTCCGTCACCGGCCTTCCTCCTCGAAGAGCTCCGCGATACGCTCGGCCTCTTCGACGGCCTTGCGCTCGGCTTTCTCGGGGGTGTCCACTGTGTCGCGCACCGACGCCGAGTCTCTGTCGGCGAGTTGGACCGGCGGGACCGTTGTCACCGTGACAACGAATCGTGTCGCTCAGTGGTCGTCGAGCGAGGTCGAAACCGCTTGCGAAAGCCATCGACGACCACCGGGAACCACCTGCGCATGTCTAACCGACTAGGGCGCGGAACGGAGAACTGCCTGCAAAACCCCCATTTGCACAACGCGGTGACAACGGGCTCTGTCGCTCGTGACAACGTTTCGGGGCATGGCGCAGCCTGGTTAGCGCGTCGGTCTGGGGGACCGAAGGTCGCCGGTTCGAATCCGGCCGCCCCGACTACAGCATTCGCGCTCGCGATCTTCCTAGCGCTCGGCTAGGGTCATCGACTCAGCAGGTCGTAGTACCAAGGGATGTACTGATGATCGGGGGCCCAATCCGAGGGATCATCGAAAGCTGCCGTCGCCGCGGTGATGGTGAAGCGGAACGCCGTCGTGCCGCCAAATTGGCTCGAGCTGAAATGGAACGCGTAGGTGATGGTGCGGCCTGAGCGCGTCCGGACGATCTTCGGGGCACGCATCGGGTAGACCTCCTGGTTCTTCTTCCATCCCTGCAGCTCGACGCCGCTATTCAACCCCGAGATCCCTGAAGGGAAAATACCGCTGGGGGTGCGACGCGCGTGTGGTCTCGGGCGGCCTCCGGGAGGGCTTCGAGGGTGACTTTGTGGCCGAGGCGTTCGAGCTGGGCGACTAGCCGTCGGGTTTGGCGTTCGGGGTCGCGGCGGC
>JBKPCT010000183.1:0-16851 GCA_046727515.1 Actinomycetota bacterium
CGACGAGCGCGGTGAGGGCGAGCGCCTCGCCGAGCGTGAGACTGCCGACCTCCCGTGCGGCCATCTCGGCGATCACGACGTTGCCCCGCTCGATCGCCCGCGCGAAGATCGCTCTCGGATGGCCCTGCGCCGTCACAGCCCTCCTGGCTGGGGCCGGCCGGCAGGCTCAGCCTAACGTAGGCCGGGGCAGCTCGTCGGGCAGGGTCATGGCTGTGGTCCTTCGGCTTCGTCGGCTCATGTCTGGCTCTTCAGCTTCCGCCAGCCGCCCGCCCTATTGTTCGCGATTATCTGCTTGAAGATCGCGGTCAGCGCGGGCGCGTTGATCGTCTCCCCCTGTCGGATCGCCACGGTGCGTGCGGTCTTGTTGTCGTGGCCCCCGGTGATGATTGTCTCGGGATCAGGGACGATCGCCCCGTCGTAGAGGAAGACGTTGACGTGGTCCTTCGCTGCCAGCAGCGCGCAGATGTTTCGGTCGAGGACGAAGTACGGACGGTTGGTGAACTTGATCGTCTCGGTGACCTCCGGGTCGGCGGCATGGACGAGCTCGCGGACATCGCGGCAGATTGCCTGCTGCCAGTCGGGCAGGGCGTCGATGTAGGCGTCGATCCTTGGGTCTGCGGTGAAGGTCATCGTCTACTCCGTTTCTGACCTGGTCGCTACCGTCGGGAGGGAGAGATCGCGCGCGGCTCGGTCCGGATCCGGGCCTTCCTCTCCGATACTGACGGCCAGTTCCCTGCCTGGGGTGCTCGCGTTGCACGGCCACGACGGGTTCAAGTTCTTCGGCAAGGAGAAGGTCGCCGACGGGCCCGATGGTGCGCCGGCGTCGGTGCGCGCGCTCCGCGAGAACCTGTACGAGGGCGTGGCATTTGCGAACGAACTCGCGCGACGCGGCTTTTCTGTGCTCGTGTACGACGTGTTCTTGTGGGGAAGCCGACGCTTTCCCGCGGAGCTGCTGCGGCCGCCCACCCGGCCCGAGCCGGAAGCGGCGTGGCTGGGACGCGAAAGCGAGGTCGACCCGGGCCGGAACGCGGTCGCCTACAACCGCGCTGCCCTCGGCCACGAGCATCTGGAGCGGTGGCTCGGCAACTGATTGCATCCGCAGCGGCACAGCACCGCGTTCAGAACTAGCCGAACGCAGTACGGACCCGCATGAAGGCCGCCGCCCGCGTCGGGCTGGCGAAGTCCTGCATGTCAATGATCTTGGCGTCCTTCAATCGAAGGGCCTGTGCCCACCCGTGCCGGTGACCCTCCTTGTTGGCCCAAGAGAACGCAACGACGACGCGGTCGCCGCGCGACTCGACAGATTCGAGCGCGAAGTCTTGTGCGCCCAATTGCCTCCACTTTTGGATTCCCTCCCTGAGAACCTCACGGGCCTCGTCGGGGCCGTGTCAGGACGGTGGCCGGAACCACCCGCGCGGGCGAAACAACCTGCGCCGTCCGCGCCATTCCATGTCTGAGTGAATCAGCGCAACGAGCGGCTCCACGTCGCCTTCTCCGAGCGACTCGTACGCGGAACGAACCGCATCAACGGCCACCCCTACAGGCTACTCCCGGCGTGGCGCATTTCGCACGCTGTTTTGTGCGAGGTCGTACTGTCCCGGTGCTGTCCTGACAAGGCCGAAGGTGCCGATTAGCAGGCTGCTTCCCGTAGTCGTTGACTGATGACGGTGCGATTTTGCAGCCCTCGGAGCCCAGGAGGGTTCTGAGAGCTCGCTGGGGGCTCGCGTTGATGTCTCAACGTAGGATTGTCCCGTGAGCATCGCCTTCCTCCTGACGACCCTCATCGTGGTCGTCTCGCCGGGCACGCGTCAACGAGCTCGATTAGACCGATGTGGAGGAGCTATCGGGATCTTTCGCGCATGAGGAGCCGTCACCCCCGACCGATTCCGGCCGCCTTGTTACGCTTGTGCCCTTGATGACGAGGTACGCTGCGCCGGCGGCGATGGCCGTGGTCGCGGTGGTACTCGCGGTCTCCCCGAGAGGTGCAGCTTCGGCGCTTCCGAGCCTTCGCACCGCGACTGCACAGCGTGGCCACCTCGTCGTCACCTTCTCCCTCGGCGAGCTCGCGCCGGGGCGCATCGTCGTGGCCATCGGCCCTGCGACCAGGGCCGACGGCAGGCTCGTGACGCCAAACATCCGCCTGGACGAGCCGCTGGGTCCCGTGCAGACGGCGACCGGCTACCGGGCATGGACGAGGCACGTCCTCGCACCGGGGACGTACTTCGTCCAGGTCTCGGGGACCGTGCCCGGGCTGGACTGCTTGAAGCCGAAGCCGTGGCAATGTCAGCAGGACTGGTCGAACCCGCGGCGGGTGCGAGTCCCGAGTCCGTAGAGCAAGACGAAGAGCGCCCCGGAGGGGGCTCTTCGGTCGAGGTCGCGGTGTCGGCTAGGCCGGGCAGGGGTTCGAGCTCAGGACGTTCCGGAAGTTGTTCGCCCGGAGCCGAGTCGCCGGGTCCGGGGTCGGGTAGAAGCTGAACAGCAACGGTCCGAACTCGGCCGCCGAGTCCCCGCCGAACGTGTTGGTCGTGCCCTTGATGTCGGTCCCGCCGAATTGCCACACACAATGCCCGCTCGGGGTCTGCGTCGAGGTCCCGGTCGTGTAGATCGGGTAGAAGTTCGACCCGGGCGGCGGGTTCACGCAGTTTGCACCCGTGAACCGGTTGCAGCTCCCGCCGAAGTCGGCTGCCTCGATCCGGGGCAGGTCGGCCTCGAAGGCTACGCGGTCGTAGTTCTCGGTCCCGTTGAAGAGCGGGCTCGTGAACGTGATCGCTCTCGGGTGGTACTTCTTGTCCTGCCCCCGATTGGGATTCGTCCCCGGCCATACGGGCTGGTACGAGACTCCGTCGAAGTCGTTGTCGGTGGCGATGCAGCCTCCGATCCTGACGAGCAGCGAGGCGGCTGCGCTGAAGCAACCGTCGTCGTCGCTGTCGAGCGCGCCCTCGTTGTTGCTCAGGCACTCGCCGCCTTCCGTCGCGACGGCCGAGCAGTACTCGAAGTGCCCGATCTCGTCCGACGCAGCGACGTTGTAGCTGTGCGCGGCCCACGGGACGCGCGTGTGCTCGCTCGACGTCGCGTACATCGGGCGGAACGTGTACGGGGCCTGGTGGCATGTGGCCGAGGCCGGCTCGTACAGGACCTGGGCGAAGCCGTTGGCGGCACTGGCCGTCATCGAGCCCGTCCGGCCCGTACTGAGATCGTGGACGATCACCGTCAGGCCGGCTGCCCCGTCGTGGATGTCGACCGTGAGCTTGTCGCCTCGGCTCATGAACAGGTCGGTCGCCGAATTCGGCGTCAAGGACGCCGCCGTCAGGTCGAGCGGCCCAGGTGGTGCATGCGGCGTTCCGCTCTTCGTGAGGAACGCGAAGTTCGCGGGCTCGACTCCGACCTTGCTCAGGCAGTCGGCGTTGTTGGTGACGCCCGTGTTCTGGTCAAAGTTGTAGCTGAAGATCGCCATCGCGGCGCACCACTTGGTTGCGCTGCAGCTGACGGCCGGAGCCCAGCCGGGCGGGTAGAACTGCAGCTCGAGGAACGCTGTGCCCGAATGGTGGCCGATGTAGTCGGGAGCCGTCGGGTCCGTTCCGTCGAAGATATTGCTGTCGCTGTCCGGCGCGCACGGGGCGTGCGTGAACTCAGGCGCCGACTCGTTGTCGCACAGAGCCATTCCGAACCAGTAGGCGGGATGCAGTTGGAAGTTCCAGGTCCCCGCGGTGCCCGCCTGGTTCGGTCGCACCTTCGACTCGGTCGGAAGCTGCAGGTTGTACAGGTTCGAGTTCCCCGAGCCAGGCGTGTTCGAGTAGAAGAGCAGCGAGGGCTCGTCGTGCCCCGTGTACTCCCCGCCGTAGCCGATCGAGTCGACCACCTCAGCGCACAGCGAGTACGGCTCGCTGCAGTTCATCGACGCCGCCCGTGCTGATCCGGCAAACAGGCCGAGCAGCAGCAGTGCGGCCGCCGCTGCCAGCGACCCGCCGAGGAATCGTCTCATCTGTTCCTCCCTCTGACCCCTGGTTGGCCTGTGACCAGCCCGTCAGGCCGCAAGAGTCTCTACGAGTCGGGACCAAGGTGTCAAGGCCGTTCCTGTCGCGGTGAGCGGCTCGCCGACGTCCACCCTGACTCCGGTCGCCGAACGCCTCCGACTCGACGCCGACCCCGCCGTCGCGCTCTACACGAGGGATGATTCGCGGTGATGAGAATCCTTCGCCGAGAGATCGAGATCGACGCGCCGTCCTCGCGGGTGTGGCAAGTGGTGAGCGACTTCGAGTCCTACCCTGCCTGGAACCCGTTCATCCGCTCGATCTCAGGGCGACGAGAGCGAGGCGCGAAGCTCGAAGTTCGGATCGCTCCCCCAGGTGGACGACCGATGACGTTCAAACCGACGGTGCAGAGCCTCGAGGAGGGGCGCGAACTCCGCTGGCTCGGTCGCTTGCTGGTGCCCGGCCTGTTCGACGGCGAGCACCGCCTTTTGGTCGAACCGCTGGATCGGAACCGCAGCCGCTTCGTCCAATCGGAACGCTTCAGCGGCCTCCTCGTCGGGCTGTTCGGCGGGGTGCTGGAAAAGACAGAGGCCGGCTTCGAGCAGATGAACCGTGCAATGAAGCAACGAGCCGAGCATGTGGATCACGAGAACGTGGTGGAATGACACACGCAACTCGGCTCGTCCCGAGAATGCGGTCGCGCTATGAGGAGTGAGCGGACATGACGAGTACGATCGTGCCCCGATGGGAGTGGCGCGCTTTCGGTCGTTCCTTCGGGGCCGCGGAGAAGAGATTCGGCGCGCTGATGCCCGAACGCGTGCAGGAGAGCGACGAGCTGTATCTGCTCTCGAGGACGGCTGACGAAAACGTCAAGGTGCGGGACGGCCTCCTGGATGTGAAGCAGCTCGAGCACGTGAACGCCGACGGGCTCGAGCAATGGGTGCCGGTGTTGAAGGCGCCGTTCCCGATCCCAGCCTCCGAGGCAGCCTCGGTGCTCGAGAGACTCGAGTCCGCCGTTCCACCACTGACACGGGACGCCTACACGCTCGACGAGTTGCTCGGAGAACTCGTGCGCCCGAGCCCTGATCTGCGCCCGCTTCGCGTGCACAAGCGCCGGCAGCGATACACGATCGGCGAGTGTCTGACCGAGCTGACCGACCTCCGAACGGATGTCGGGGAGACGCGGACGGTCGCAGTCGAGTCAGAGGACCCGAATCGCGTGATGGCGACTGTCCGCGAGCTCGGGCTCGCCTCATTCTCGAATGTGAGCTTCCCTCGCGGGCTCAAGGCGCTCGCCGGCCTCCGGGAGCAGCGGTTCGCGGTCATCGACGTCGGCACGAACTCGGTGAAGTTCCACATCGGTGAGCGGAGCGCCGACGGGAAGTGGCGGACGATCGTCGATCGCGCAGAGGTGACACGGCTAGGCGAAGGCCTGAACGAGGACGGCCGCCTCAAGGCCGAGCCGATACGGCGAACAGCCCATGCAATCATTGCGATGGTGCGCGAGGCGTGGGAGGACGAAGTCGAAGAAGTCGCTGCCGTGGGTACGGCCGGCCTTCGGATGGCGTCGAACAGCGCGGAGCTCATCGACGCTGTGCGGGCCGATTCGGGCGTGGAAGTCCACGTCATCGCGGCGGAGGAGGAGGCTCGGCTCGCGTACCTCGCGGTGACAGCCGCGCTCGGCCACAGCAGCGGTTCACTCGTCGTTTTCGACACCGGGGGCGGCAGCTCGCAGTTCACGTTCGGCCACGACGGGCACGTCGACGAGCGCTTCAGCGTGAACGTCGGCGCCGTGCGGTTCACCGAGCGCTACGGCCTCGACGGCGCTGTTCCCGAAGAAGTGGTTGCCGAGGCGCTCGACGGGATCGCGGCCGATCTGGATCGCTTGGCTGGGCGGGCTTCACCCGACCGCCTGGTCGGGATGGGCGGCGCGGTGACCAACATGGCGGCCGTGAAGCACGAGCTGGCGAGGTACGACGCGGAGAAAGTGCAGGGTACGGTGCTGGACGCTGCGGAGATCGACCGGCAGATCGAGCTCTATCGCACGCGCAGCGCCGACGAGCGGCGGAACATCATGGGCTTGCAGCCCAATCGCGCCGAGGTGATCCTGGCAGGGGTGTGCATTGTTCGAACGGTGATGTCACGACTCGGGAGTGATTCGCTGACGGTCAGCGATCGTGGCCTTCGACACGGCGTGCTCGTCGAGCGATACGGCGGAAGGAGCTGAGATGACGACGACAGGTCCGAAGAGGTTGAGCGAGCTGTCGCACGAGGAGTTGATCGAGTTGCTCGGGCTCATCGGAAGTGCGGACAGCGTGGAGCTGAAGGTGACACTGCCCGAGAGCGAGCACCGCTCGGCGATCAGCGCATTGGGGCTCGATCCGCTGGACGCTGAGATCAGGCAGATCTACTTCTTCGACACGCCGGACCTCAGGCTTCAACAGAACGGCGTTGCGGTGCGCGCGCGACGTATCCAGGGGAGGAGCGGAGACTCGATCGTGAAGCTTCGCCCGGTTGTCCCGGATGACCTTCCAGAGGACATTCGTAGATCGGCCGCCATGAACGTCGAAGTCGATGCGATGCCGGGTGGCTATGTCTGCTCCGCCTCGATGAAGGGGAAGGTTCCCAACAAGGACGTCCTCGAGGCCGTCCGCGGCAGCCGCCCCTTGCGCAAGGTCTTTTCGAAGGAGCAGCGCTCGTTCTTTGCCGCTCATGCTCCCGAAGGACTGGTGCTGGACGACCTTCGCATCCTCGGCCCAGTGTTCGTACTGAAGCTGGTTCTCGAACCCCAGAAGCTCGGGCGCAGACTGGTGGCGGAGATGTGGCTGCTCCCGGACGAGTCGAGGATCCTCGAGCTTTCGACGAAGTGCCTGCCCGCCGAGTCGCTTCAGGCGACGCTCGAGACCCGGCTCTACCTGGAAGAGCGGGGTCTCGATCTTTCAGCCGACACGCAGACGAAGACGAAGGCCGCGCTCGAGTTCTTCGCCGGCAGACTGGTCGATCAGGCGGTGTCCGCGAAGTCGTAGCACGGCCACCAGGGTTGGCTTAACGCACTTCTTAGGCGCCTCTTAGCCTGCTCTCAGGCGCTGTTGCTTCACTGATCGCGCAAAGAGCTCGGCGATGCGTATGTCTAGACGTTCGTTGATCCTCGCTTTCCTTCTAGGCGCGTCTGTGTTTGGTACCGCGCTGGGCGTCGGCGCGGCAGCGGCCGCGCCCGCGTCCGGCGAGCTCGCCCGCACCGGCCTCTATGGCGGCCCCCGCTACTTCGCGGTGGCGTGCCGCTTCAGTCACCGCAACCAGGACGACCCGATCGTGTTCCCAGGTCGCCGCGGCCGCTCCCACGACCACACGTATTTCGGCAACACGACCACCGACGCCTTCTCGACGCCCGCGTCACTGCGGAACGCGGGCCGGACGACGTGCCTCCTTCCTGAGGACACGGCGGCCTACTGGGCGCCGACGCTGTTCGTCCACGGCCGGGCGATCGAGCCGGAAGGCGCCATCGTCTACTACGTCAGACGCACATCCGACGAAGTGGACCCGTTTCCGGCAGGACTCAAGATGGTCGCGGGCAACGCGAAGGCGCGCTCTCCACAGAGCCTCCGCGTGACCTCATGGAGCTGCGGCTACGGCGGCGAGCGCTCGAGCACCATCCCGGTATGTCCCGGCGGAGGGTTTGCGGACCTGCGTCTGCGGGTCAGGTTCCCCGATTGCTGGGACGGAAGGCACCTCGACAGCGTCGACCACAAGCGGCACATGGCCTACTCGGTCGCCGGTCGCTGTCCCCTGACGCATCCCGTCGAAGTCCCGGCGATCTCGCTGGTCATCCATTACGGCGTGCCGGGTGCCCGTGACGCCGAGCTTGCGTCTGGCGGCCAGTTCTCTGGACATGCCGACTTCATCAATGCTTGGGATCAGCGCACGCTGAGCGCGCTCGTCGATCGGTACCTCGACCGCTTCGGCTATCCCGGCCCGAGAGGCTAGCGCGCCGGTCGCGCGCGGTCAGTAGGGGCGGCGCAGAGGGGCCGCCCCTATGCTGCCGCGTCGGGTGAAGCGGGACCCACGGATCGCGAGGAGGATCATCCAGCTCGGCTGGCGCGGCTGGCGGCGGGCCGCGCACATGCTGTCCCCGGCCGGGGCCGACGCGACGCTTGGCTTTTACCGCCCGGCGAGCGTGGTCTCGCTGCTCGTGTTGTGAACCCTCGGCCTGGTGCTCGGTTTCGCCGCGATGCAGTGGGCAACGGGGTCCGACCTCTCCCTGGGGCATGAAGCGACATTCGGCGACACGCTGTCTTCAGTGCCGGCGGGTTCCTGAGCGCTGGCACCGGGCTGGAGCCGGAGGGGAGCGCCTCGCAGCGTTGTTCATCTTCGAGGCGGCATGCGGCTTCGCCTCCTCTTCATCGCGATCGGCTACCTGCCTGCGCCCTTCCAGGCCTTCTCTCGCCATGCACTGGCCGACATCGCGCTGATGCTCAACGCCAAGCCGCGCCTGCCCGATCCGCCGCGGCTCGACGCCGAAGCCTTCAGCCGCGTCTGGGAGCTCGCGGAAGCGACCGGCCTCGAGCTGTGCGACGAGGCCAAAGCCCGCGACCGACTCCACGAGCTGCGGAAAGCCTACGAGCCCTTCGCCGCTTCGCTGGCCGGTTGGCTCGAGCTCGCACTCCCCTCGGTTCCGCTCGCCCGAGGCGGAGGCGAACTGGCGCCGCGCGATCCTGGTGCCCCGCCGCCGACGCGGCCCTGAGCTCTGACGGCAGGGTGGAGGGACAGGCCGGAGCCTGTCCCTCGGTTGAAGCCAGACTAGGCCGCTGCGGGCGCGAGCTCCGGCTGCCGTGCCCGCGGGCGCAGCAGCATCCAGCTCGTCGCCAGCGTCCAGATCGGCGTGGCGAAGACCACGGCCGCCCAGCCGATCGGCCCGATCACGAGCACGACCGCGACGATCACCATCAGGACCGCCCACCACTTCGGCAAGACGCCTGTCCGGAACGCGACGACCGCGACGGCGAGGAACAGGACGATCAGCGTCATCTCGGTCCCGACGAAGAAGACGTCGCTGATGTGAGTCAGCGCCCCCGCAGTCGCGGGACTGACGTGGTTCTTGTTGATCGCGACCGCCATCGGTCCGCCCATCGCGCCGATCGCGAAGGCAGCTGCAGCAAGTGCGCCGCCGAACGCGAGCGTCGAGAACGTGGTCGTCCCGCCCTCGGCCTCGGCGAGCCGACTGCGAACCGTCCCGGCGAACCAGACGAAGCACACGCACCCGAGCATGAACAGCCACGAAGCGAGCATGATCTGATTCGAGTGGTGCTGGTAGACGCTCAGGATTTCCGCGTCCGTCTTCTTGGTCGACGTGTCGGGCGCGTCGTTCGCGAGTAGCCCGACGATCCAGAGTGCGACCGCGGCGACGCCGGCGAGCGGCGACCACCGTTCGATACGAGACATGGATTGAAACCCCTCTCCCTTGGTTGAAGCCTGCCTCCGGCGCGAGATAGTAGCGCAAAGAGATGGTCGTGACTCAATCGGCCGCAAGGAGCAGCTCTGCCTGCTCCGTCCGACGAGCCCTCTAGGCTCACGCGCGTGCAGGGCGATTACGTCAGGCGCGGCGTCGCGGAGTTCATAGGCACCTTCACGCTCGTCTTCATCGGCGCGGGCGCGGTCATGTTGGGCGGCGCCGCCGGCCTCGTCGGGATCGCCTTCGCGCACGGACTCGCGCTCGCGCTGATGATCACCGCCTTCGGCCACATCTCCGGCGGCCACTTCAACCCCGCGGTCACGCTCGGCGTTCTCGTCACGCGCCGGATCGCGTCTGCTCTCGCCGGGGTCTACTGGCTGATGCAGTTCACAGGGGCTGTCGTGGCCTCGCTCCTGCTCTGGTGGATCTTCCCTGCCGAGGCGATCACCCCAGCGCACCTGGGCGCGCCCGTCCTGAACGACCTGATCGGCTCCGGCGCCGGCTTTGCGATGGAGGCGATCATGACCTTCTTCCTCGTGATCGCCGTGTTCGCGACCGCGGTCGACGACCGCGGCGCGTTCAAGGCGGTTGCCGGCTTCGGCATCGGCCTCGTGCTCACGATGGACATCCTCTGCGGCGGTCCGCTGACCGGTGCGGCGATGAATCCTGCCCGCGCGTTCGGGCCGGAGCTCGTCAACAACTTCTGGGAGAGCTACACCTGGATCTACTACGCCGGCCCCGCGGTCGGCGGCGTCCTCGCGGCCGTCCTCTACGAGTTGCTGTACCTCCAGCCCAAGATGCGCCTGCCACTGCCCGGGCGGCCGGGCGCCGACGTCGACGAGCCCCGCCCGGGCGACTTGGCCGCCGAGTAAGCCATAGGGTTCTCTCATGGAGTCGTTCCGGACGGTCGACGGCCGGGCGCTCTCGTACCGGCGCGAGGGAAGCGGGCCGCTGCTCGTCTGCCACCCGGGCGGACCGGGTTTTTCGTCCCGCTACTTCGGCGACCTCGGCGGGCTCGGCGCCGACTTCACGCTGATCCTGCTCGACCCGCGCGGCACGGGCGGCTCGGATCGCCCCGCCGACACACGGGCCTACACGACGGAGGACTACGTCGCGGATCTGGAGGAGCTGCGCACGCACCTCGGGCGCGAGCAAATGCTCCTGCTCGGCCATTCGCATGGTGGGGTCGTCGCCGCCGCCTATGCCGCCGCGCACCCCGACAGGGTCGAGAAGCTCGTTCTCGCCAGCACGCTCGCGCGCTTCGCTGCAGAGCAGGAGCAGGCGCAGGTGGAGGCGATGGAGGCGCGTTCGCACGAGCCGTGGTACGAGGACGCGCGCGAGGCGCTCGAGCGCGAACAGGCGGGGGACTTCGCGGACGACCACGAGTTGCAGGGGCTCGTGGCCCGCGAGATGCCGTTCTACTTCGCACGCTACGGCGACGAGGAGAGACGGTTCGTCGAGTGGCTCGGCGAGGAGCGCCCGAACAAGGACGCGCTCCACCTCTTCAACACCGACACGTGGCACTCGTTCGACCTGCGCCCGGCCCTCTCGAAGATCACCGCGCCAACGCTCGTGATCACCGGCAAGCTCGACTTCATCACCGGTCCGGTCTGTGCGGCCGACTTCGCCTCGATCCCCGACCAGCGGACGGTGCTGATCGAGGGCTGCGGGCACTTCATCCTCTTCGAGGCGTGTAACCGCTTCCGCGACGAGGTGACATCCTTCCTCTCGGCAGGGCGCGGCGACTAGGCCGTCGCTGCTCCCAGCACTCGCGTGGTCTCGTCGCTTCCGAAGACCGGCAGCTCTTGCTCGACCCCGTTTGCTCGGAGCAGGAAGAGGCTTCCTTCGGTGACTTCTCCGATCGGCGTCACGCGGATCCCGAGCGTGCCGCTCATCGAGACCAAGCGATCGACTGAGTCAGGGTCAGCGGCCGCGAGGAGGCTGCCAGAAGCGAGCATCCCGAGGGGGTCGAGGCCGAACGTGTCCGCGATCGCGGCAGTCTCCGGCATGACGGGCACCGCATCGCGATCGATTGTCGCGCCGCACCCAGCGGCGAGCGCGAGCTCCCGCACGCCGGTCGCGAGGCCGCCCTCGGTTGGGTCGTGGAGGGCCGTGATGCCGCCGGCGTCCAAGAGCGCGATGGCTTCCGCGGCCACCGAGATGCCCGGATCGGAGAGGAAGTTTGCGGCCCGCTCGACGATCACGGGATCGAGCGCTTCTCGAAGACGGTCGCCGAGCTCGCGGGCGACGAGGGCGGTCCCTTCGATGGCGAGGGCGCCCGTCAGCAGCAGCCGGTCGCCGGCGCGAGCACCCCCCGGACGCACGAGTCGTCTACCTTCGACCTCGCCGATCAAGACGCCGACGAGGATTGGCCGCGCGATGCCGAACGTGACCTCCGTGTGGCCGCCCACGAGCGAGATGGACCGTTGTCGGCAGGCGTCCCGCAGCTCTCGGAAGTGTGACTCGACGAGCTCTTCCGTAGTCCCCTCGGGCAACAGGGCCGTGACCATCATCCAGCGAGGCGTCGCGCCCAGGCAGGCGAGATCGTTCGCGTTGACGTCGATCAGATACCGCGCCGGGCTCTCGCTGGCGAACGTGATCGGATCGGACTTCACCACGAGTGTGGTCGCGCCGACGTCGATGGCGGCTGCATCGCCACCGAGGCCGGGGCCCACGACGACGGTCGGATCGCTCGTCGCATAGGTCGCGATCAAGCGGGCGAGCAGCTGGCCCGGAAGCTTTCCGATCGGAAGAGCAGAGGATGGCACGGCGTCCACGGTATCCTCCGGGTCCGGGTGAGGGCGCCCGGTCGGCGGGCAGGCTGAGCCTATGAACCTCGAGCAGCTTCGCAAGCAGGGCAAGGAGCTCGTCCGATCCGCGCGTGCGGGGGATGCCGCCGCGCTCTCACGTTTCGGCGACCTGCCCGTGCAGCTTTCGAGCGCACAGCTCGTCCTAGCGCGCGAGCAGGGCTTCTCGAGTTGGCCCGCGCTCGTCCGCGTCGCCGTTGAGCAGCCCTTCCACGACGACATCGAGTACTACGAGGGCCGGGCGGACGGAATCGCGACGGTGAACGGTGTCACGACCGCCGAGGCTCGGCGCGACCTCGCCGGTCGGCACGGATTCCCGAGCTGGTCCGCGCTTCGACGGCGCGTGGCGGCGATCGCCGACGGCACCGAGCCGGCGCCGCCGTTCATTCTCGCCTATCGCGCCCTCGAGGCCCGCGACCGAGAGCGGCTCCTCGAGCTCCTCGATGCGCATCCGGAGCTGGTCGAGATGCGGGGCACGAACGGCAACGACCTGTTGGGGATGGCCAATGACCTAGGGATCACGAGGCTCCTGCTCGAGCGGGGTGCGGACGTCAACCGCGGCAACGACTACGGCTGGACGAAGCTTCACCAGGCCGGATACTCGAACGACTCCCGGCTCGCTCGGCTGCTGCTCGACGCCGGTGCCCGGACCGATCTGTACGCGCGCGGCGACGGCGGCACCCCGCTGATCGTCGGGCTCTTCTGGGGCCACCGCGAGGTCGTGCACCACCTGGGCCTCGAGCCTCGCAATCTGAGGGTCGCAGCCGGCCTCGGGCGCGTCGATCTGATCGACGAGCTCGTCGGGACCCCGGCGGCGGGAGCCCACCGCGGCTTCTACCGCCCACACGGCGGATTTCCGGCTTGGACGCCGTCCGGCGACCCGCAGGAGGTTCTCGACGAAGCGCTCGTCTGGGCGGCGAAGGCGGATCGCGTCGAGGCGATCGACCGTCTGGCAGAGGTCGGCGCGCAAGTCGAGGCCGACCCCTACCGCGGCACGCCACTCGCGTGGGCCGCCTCGAACGGGCGCGTCGCCGCGATCCGCCGCCTGGTGGAACTCGGCGCCGACCCGAACGGCTGCGGCACTTTCGGCGGCCCGACCCACGGCGAGGGCGTGCCGCCGATCCACCTCGCTGCGCAGTCCGGCCGGGAAGAAGCCGTCGACGTCCTGCTGGAGCTGGGGGCAGACCCGACGATCCGGGACGCGCTCTACGACGGCACCGCCGCCGGCTGGGCGGCGCACGGCTGTCGTCCGGACCTTGCAGAACGGCTCGGCTGAGGCACGTCACTACAATTCGTGCCCGTGTCAGGGCACTCCAAATGGAGCTCGATCAAGCACAAGAAGGGCGCCGCGGACGCAAAACGCGGGCAGCTGTTCACCAAGCTGACGCGTGCGCTGATCGTCGCCGCCAAGGACGGCGGCCCCGATCCGGCGGGGAACCTCGCGCTGCAGAATGCGATCGAGAAGGCACGCGCCGCGTCGATGCCCAAGGACAACATCGAGCGGGCGATCGCCCGCGGGGCGGGCACCGGGGGAGACGCGGCGGCGTACGAGCACATCTCCTACGAGGGCTACGCGCCGGGCGGCGTCGCCGTCTACATCGAGGTGCTGACCGACAACCGCAACCGGACCGCCGGCGAGGTGCGTCATGTCTTTGCGCGCGCCGACGGGAACCTCGCGGAGTCCGGCGCCGTCGCGTGGCTCTTCGAGCGGAAGGGCGTGATCCTCGTCGACGGATCGGCTGACGAGGACGAGCTGACGCTCGCGGCCGCCGACGCCGGCGCCGAGGACGTCGTCCGCGAAGGCTCGAGCTTCGAGGTCACGTGCGCGCCGGAGGACTTGCACAGCGTGCGCGAAGCGCTGGAGGCGGCCGGGATCGAGGTCACCGAGGCCGAGGTGACGATGCTGCCGAAGACAACCGTCTCGATCGAGGACGAGGCGACCGCGCGGAAGGTGCTGAAGCTGATCGACGCGCTCGAGGAGCTCGACGACGTGCAGGACGTCTACGCGAACTTCGACATCCCCGAGCGCGTGCTCGAGACGGTCGCCGCCTAGCCCCGGCTCCTAGACGACCAGGTTGCAGGCGGGGAGGAACGTCCGACCACGCGCCTAACCTCACGTCGTGAGAGTTCTGGGCATCGATCCAGGGACGGCTACTTGCGGGTACGCGATCGTCCACGAAAAAGGCGGACGCCTTTGGGCACTCGACCACGGGTGGTGGCAAACTCCTGCGCGCGAGCGCCCGGAGCTGCGGCTGAAGACGATCTTCGAGCACGTGCAGGAGCTGGTGGAGGAGTTCGCTCCGGATGCCGTCGCCCTGGAGGAGTCGTTCGTCGGCGCAGACGCCCGCACCGCGCTCTCTGTCGGGCAGGCGCGCGGCGCCGTGCTCGTCGCGTCCGCACTCGCCGGCGTCGAGTGCGCTGAGTACGCGCCGGCGCAGGTAAAGCAGGCCGTGTGCGGCTACGGCCGCGCCGAGAAGGCCCAGATACAGCGGATGGTGCAGGCGATCCTGGGTCTGAAGGCTCCACCGGGCCCCACGCACGCTGCCGACGCGCTCGCGGTTGCGATCTGCCACGCGCTCGCTCCGCCGCTGCTGAAGGCGCTCGCCTCGTGATCGCCAGGCTGCGCGGGAAACCGATTGCGCGGCGGCCCGACGGGCTCGTCATCGATGTCAACGGCGTCGGCTACCTCGTCGCGGTGACCCCGGGCGTGCTGCGGCGCGCCGAGGGAACCGACGAGGTCGTCGTGGAGACGTTCCTCGTCGTCCGGGAAGACGCGCTGGCGCTGTACGGCTTCGCGGACGCGGGCGAGCGCGAGCTGTTCGAGCACCTGCTCTCGGTCGGCGGGGTCGGGCCGAAGCTGGCGCTCGCGATCCTCTCCGGCTCGACTGCGACAGAGCTCCGGCGCGCAATCGCGCTCGAGGACACGATGCGGTTCGAGGCGATCCCGGGCATCGGCAAGAAGACCGCGCAGCGCGTCGTCCTCGAGCTGAAAGAGAAGATCGGCGTCGCGCCTCTCGGCGCAGCCGAGCCGGGCGACCACGTCGCTGCGCGTGATGCACTGGTCGAGCTCGGCTACTCGGTGCCCGACGCGGAGCGCGTGCTCGCCGAGGTCGATCCGGATCTGACGCCCGAGGAGCGTGTACGCCGGGCGCTGCGGAAGGCGGCATGACCGAGCGTCTGCTGACGCCCGTGCTCCAAGAGGGCACGGAGGACGAGGACGACCGGACGCTCCGGCCGCGCCGTCTCGACGAGTTCGTAGGGCAGGGGCGGCTGAAGTCCCAGCTCGACGTCGTGCTCACCGCCGCGATGACGCGCGGCGAGGCGCTCGACCACGTGCTGCTCGTCGGTCCGCCCGGGCTCGGGAAGACGAGCCTCGCATACATCGTGCGCGAGGAGCTCGGAGTCGGGATCCGGACCGTGGCCGGTCCCTCGGTCGAGCGCAAGGGCGACCTTGCCGCGATCCTGACCGCGCTGGAGGCGCGCGATGTCCTCTTCGTGGACGAGATCCACCGGCTCAATGCGGCCGTCGAGGAGATCCTCTACCCGGCGCTCGAGGACTTCCGGCTGGACATCGTGGTCGGCCAGGGCCCTGCCGCGCGTACGCTGACCCTCGACCTGCCGCCCTTCACGCTCGTCGGCGCGACCACCCGGACCGGCCTGCTGACGACGCCGCTCCGCGACCGCTTCGGGATGACCTTCCGGCTCGCCTATTACGAGCCGGCCGAGCTGGCCGAGATCGTCCACCGCTCGGCCCGGATTCTCGGGGTCGCGATCGCTTCCGAGGCCGCCGACGAGATCGCGGGGCGCTCCCGCGGAACGCCGCGCGTCGCGAACCGGATCCTCCGGCGCGTGCGCGACGTGGCCGAGGTTCGGCACTCGGGCGAGATCACGGCCGAGGTCGCCGCCGAAGCGCTGGAGCTGCTGGAGGTCGACGACCAGGGCCTCGAGCGCACCGACCGCGACCTGCTCGAGACGATTGTGGCCAAGTTCGGCGGCGGTCCCGTCGGGCTCTCGACTCTGGCAGTCTCGCTCGGCGAGGAGCCCGACACGATCGAGGACGTCTACGAGCCCTACCTGCTCCAGCTCGGCTTCATCCAGCGGACGCCCCGCGGCCGGATCGTGACCGACCTCGGCCTGGCGCACGTCGCCGAGGGCCATGCGGCGCGAGTCGACAGCCTCTTCTAGTGCCCGAGCTGTGGATTCCGGGGTTCGCAGGCCCGCTCGACGATCTGATCGACCGCATCCACCGGCGGATCGAGCAGTTCTCCACGGAGGCGGAGGTCGAGCAGCCTGCGGTCGAGGTCGAGCTCGCGGGCGGCGTCCGCTACTCGATCGAGTCGCTCAGCGCCGAGCCTGGGTACGGCTTCGTCACCCTCCGTCCCCACGGCGACGACGTGCCCGACGAGGTGATTGTTCCGGTCGGCGCGATCGTGCGGCTCGAGCTCAGCAAGGCCGTAGAGGAGCGCGGCCGGCTCGGGTTCTCGCTGCCCTCGTCGTGATCCGACGCCTGCGAAGCGGTTCCCACCCGGCCACCTCTGCCCGCATTCCATAGAGCCCGGCCGTCTGTGCGAACATTGCGCGCACCGACGTTGTCGTTGTCGCGGCTGGAGGTTTAGGCCTTGGT
>JBKPCT010000184.1:0-9161 GCA_046727515.1 Actinomycetota bacterium
CGGCAGCGAGAACCGCTGTGCGAGCTGCAGGATTGTCTTGTGGTTGGTGTCGATCAGCTCGCCGCACAGCTCCGCCTGCTGGCCGTTGTCCCAGAAGCCGTGCCCGAACTCGGTCCAGTCGGAGTGCATCCGCCCGCCGACACGGCCTGACGACTCGTAGACGTCTGCGTAGACGCCCTTGTCCTGGAGCCTGAGCGCTGCCGCGAGTCCGGCGATGCCGCCGCCGACGATCGCGATCCGCGGCGCGCCGACAGCGCGCGCCGAGCGCGCGAACGCCGCCGGCCCTGCCACAACCGCGGCGCCCGCGGCTCCGGTTCGTTTCAGGAACTCGCCGCGCGAGAGACGAGCCTGTTGCGCAGGCTCGCGGAGTCCCTCGACCTCGATTCCCAGTCGCGACGCAAGCTTGTGCTGGCGCGCAAGAGCCTGCAGTGCCCCCATCATCGCTGTCCGTGCCATCGACTGCTCCTCTCCACCTGTTACGCACGCGCCGTCAAGATCGTCGCTCAACCTTAACGGTCGAGCCAGACCAGGAAGGTGGTCCCGTAGACTCGGCGCGTGCGGGTGCTGATCGTGGGCTCGGGGGGTCGCGAGCATGCGCTTGCCTGGAAACTGAGTCAGAGCCCGATGCTGAGCGAGCTCCACGCCGCGCCAGGGAATCCCGGGATCGCGGCGCTGGGAACGTGCCACCCGGTGCGAGCGGAGGACGGCGAGGGGCTGCTCGAGCTGGCCCGGTCGCTCGTGGTCGACCTCGCCGTGATCGGTCCGGAGGGCCCGCTCGTCGTCGGCGTCGCGGACGAGCTGCGCTACGCAGGCGTCGCTGCATTCGGCCCGAGCGCCGCAGCGGCCCGCATCGAAGGGTCGAAATCCTTCGCGAAGGAGGTGCTCACCTCCGCCGGGGTGCCCGCGGCCGCGCAACTACCGCTCGCCCGGGCGCCCTGCGTGATCAAGGCCGACGGCCTCGCGGCCGGCAAGGGAGTGTTCGTGTGCAGGACCCAGGACGAGGTCGACGCGGGGCTGCGCGGTGCCTCCGCGCTCGGGGACTCGGTGCTGATCGAAGAGTTGCTCGAGGGCGACGAGCTGTCGGTCTTCGCCCTGAGCGACGGCAATCGGGCGGTTCCACTGGCGGCCGCACGCGACTACAAGCGGTCGGGCGACGGCGATACCGGGCCGAACACCGGCGGCATGGGCGCCTTCTCCCCGGTCCCGCCGCTCCGGCAGCGCGACGTCGAGGAGCTCGTCGCGCAGGTGCACGGGCCGGTGCTCGAGGAGCTGTCGCGCCGGCGAACACCCTTCGTCGGCCTGCTCTATGCCGGCCTGATGCTGACCGAGAGGGGCCCGCGCGTGCTCGAGTTCAACTGCCGTTTCGGCGACCCGGAGACGCAGGCGATCCTGCCCCGGGTCGAGGGCGACCTGCTCGCGGCGCTGGTTGCGGCGGCGGGCGGCGACCTTCGCGGTGTCACGCTGGGGACGGCGGCGTCCGCGGCGGTCACGATCGTCCTCGCCGCCGCCGGCTACCCGGAGTCGGGCGACGCAGGCTCGCCGATCACCGGGATCGGCGACGCGGAGGCGCTCGGTGCGCTCGTTTTCCAGGCCGGCACCGCACGCCGGGACGGCGAGCTCGTGACGAGCGGTGGCAGGATCCTGAACGTGACCGGCGTCGGCGACGACCTCCAGCAGGCCCGGGCGCTCGCGTACAAGGGCGCCGGGGCGATCACGTTCGCCGGGGCGCGCTACCGCGGCGACATCGGAACGACGGTGGCGGGCCGTGCCGGCGGCTAGTCCCGTGGTCGGCATCCTCGTCGGCTCCGAGTCCGACCGCGAGCGTCTGCAGGACGCGGTCGACGAGCTCACCGACCGCGGAATCGCGCACGAGTTCGAGGTTCGGTCGGCGCATCGGGATCCGGTCGCCGTCGCCGAGTACGCCGCCTCCGCACGCGAGCGCGGCCTGAAGGTGCTGATCTGCGGCGCCGGTCTCGCCGCCGCGCTTCCGGGTGTCGTCGCGGCGCATACCGACCTGCCCGTGATCGGAGTGCCGCTCCGCTCGTCGAAGAGCGTCCTCGACGGCCTTGACGCGCTGCTCTCGATCGTGCAGATGCCGCCGGGCGTGCCGGTCGCCTGCGTCGGCGTCGACAACGCGAGGAACGCAGCGGTTCTTGCGGCCAGGATCCTCTCGGCGCTGTCGGAGCAGAGCGCTACGATCAGCTGAGTGATCGCCCGCTACTCCCGCCCGGCGATGGTCCAGGTGTGGTCGGACGAGAGGAAGCTCGGGGCATGGCTCGAGGTCGAGCTGGCCGCGCTCGATGCCTGGGTTGAGCTCGGGGTCGTCCCGGCTGAGGCCGCGAGCGCCGTCCGCGAGCGAGCGCGCGTTCCCGCACCCGAGCGGGTGGCCGAGCTCGAGCGCACGACGGGTCACGACCTTGCTGCGTTTGTGGACGCCGTCCAGGACGGTCTCGGCGAGGAGGGTCGCTGGCTGCACTATGGGCTGACCTCGTCCGACGTCGTCGACACCGGACTGGCACTCCAGGTCCGCGACGCGGGAGCACTTCTCCTCGACGGGCTCGACCGGGCGCTCACCGCCGTCGCCGCGCGCGCCGACGAACACCGGGCCACGCTCTGCATCGGCCGGACGCACGGCATGCACGCCGAGCCGACGACCTTCGGGGCGAAGCTGGCCGGCTGGGCATTCGAGCTGGGCCGCGACCGCGACCGGCTGCGGCACGCGCTTGCCGGCATGCGGATCGGAAAGCTCTCCGGGGCGGTCGGAACCTACTCGGCGACCGACCCGGAGCTCGAGCGAATCGCCTGCGAGCGTCTGGGACTCGAGCCGGAACCGGTCTCGACGCAGGTCGTGCCTCGCGACCGGCATGCGGAACTGCTGTCTGCGCTCGCCCTGGTCGCCGCCTCGCTCGAGCGCTTCGCGCTCGAGGTCCGCCACCTCGCGCGCACCGAGGTGCGCGAGGTCCAAGAGCCGTTCGCCGCCGGTCAGAAGGGCTCGTCGGCGATGCCCCACAAGCGCAACCCGATCGTGGCCGAGCGGATCTGCGGCCTCGCGCGCGTCGTCCGCGCGGCGGCGGCGGTAGGACTCGAGAACGTACCTCTCTGGCACGAGCGGGACCTCTCGCACTCGTCGGCCGAGCGGGTCGTTCTGCTCGACGCCTTCTTCGCGCTCGACTACATGCTCGACCGGTTCACCTGGCTCGTCGAAGGTCTCGTCGTCCGGCCGGGCCGGATGCGCGCGAACCTGGACGCGAGCCACGGTGTGTTCTTCAGTCAGCGCGTCCTGCTCGCGCTCGTCGAGGCAGGGCTCCCGCGAGACGAGGCGTACCGGCTGGTCCAGGAGCACGCCCTGCGCGCGTGGGACGAGGGGCTCGACTTTCCCGCCCTCGTCGAGGCAGACCAGCGAATCGCCGGTCGAATCGACCTGAGCGAGACGTTCGACCTGGGCGCATACACGCGCCATCTCGACGTCCTCTTCGAGCGGCTGCAGGCGCTCACCCGACACGAGGAGGCTGTCCACGCCTTGTAGGAGCACCCTTCGGAATGAAGCACGGGCCGACCGGCCGCGCTGGCCGGCGCGATGCGTCGTCCTCAGTCGCCCCCATAGCACTGCGGCGATGGGGGCTCCCTCCGTCCTAGCCTCGCACTCGGCCATCCCACCCGGTCGACGCGTGGTCATCCCGAAGTGAGCTCCGAGACGCTCGCCCATGTCGCGAGCGGGAAGGTCCGCGAGCTCTTCAGGATCGACGACGAGCGGCTGCTGCTCGTCGCGAGCGACCGGATCTCGACCTTCGACGTCGTCCTGCCGACCGAGATCCCCGACAAAGGCCGCGTGCTCACCGGGCTGTCGGCGTTCTGGTTCGCGCGGACGCGGGAGCTGTGCCCGAATCATCTGCTCGGCCTCCGGCGGGACGGGCGCTCCAGCGAGTGCCGGCTGCTCAAGATGCTGCCGCTCGAGTGCGTGGTGCGCGGGTACCTTGCCGGGTCGGGCTGGAAGGACTACCTCGAGACGGGCGCGACCTCGGGCCGCGAGCTCCCGGACGGGCTGCGCGAGTCGGATCGCCTGGCCGAGCCGATCTTCACGCCCTCGACGAAGGCGATGACCGGCCACGACGAGAACATCCGCGCCGAGCAGGCGGCCGCGCTCGTGGGTGGCGAGCGCTACGAGCAGGTCGAGCAGACCGCGCTCGCCCTCTACCGGTTTGCGGCCGAGCACGCCGCCGCACGCGGGATCGTCATCGCGGACACGAAGTTCGAGTTCGGGCTCGACGAGTCGGGCGCGCTCGTGCTGGGCGACGAGGCGCTGACGCCGGACTCGTCGCGCTTCTGGCCGGCCGACGAGTACCGGCCCGGCGGTACGCAACCGTCCTTCGACAAGCAGTACGTGCGCGACTACTGCGAGTCGCTAGAGTGGGACAAGACCTCACCCGGCCCCGAGCTGCCCGACGACGTGGTCGTCGGCACGCGCGCCCGCTACGTCGAGGCATTCGAGCGGCTGACTGAGATCCCGTTCGACGACTACCTCCGCGACCCCGAGGTCGTCTTGCGGGCGGACGGCGACCGATGAGGGCGACCGTGCTCGTCCGCCCGAAGGAGGGCATCCTCGACCCGCAGGGGCACGCGGTCGAGGACTCGCTGCGGCAGCTCGGCTTCGCTGTCGGCGAGGCCCGGGTCGGCCGGGTGGTCGACCTCGAGGTCGACGCCGTCGACGCGGGGCAGGCGCGGGCGGAGGTCGAGCGGATGTGCGAGCAGCTACTCGCGAACCCGCTGATCGAGAGCTATGAGATCGAGATCGCCGGGTGAGCGCGCCGCGTCCGAAGGTCGCAGTCGTCGTCTTCCCCGGGTCGAACGACGACCATGATGCGGCGCGGGCGCTCGGCGCGCTCGGGGGTGAAGCCGTCCGAGTCTGGCACGCGTCGGAGCGCCTTCCCGAGGCCAGCTGCGCGGTCGTGCTCCCCGGCGGGTTCTCGTACGGCGACTACCTCCGCTGCGGTGCGATCGCCCGCTTCTCGCCGGTGATGGCCGCCGTCGGCGAGTTCGCCGCCGCCGGCGGTCCCGTTCTGGGGATCTGTAACGGCTTTCAGATCCTGTGCGAGGCCGGCCTGCTGCCCGGCGCGCTGCGGCCGAACGCGTCGCTCTCGTTCGTCTGTCGGGACGTTGCGCTGCGCGTCGAGCGGGCGGCCGCCCCGTTCACCGCGCGCTGCGCGCGGGGGCAGCGGCTCGTCATCCCCGTCAAGCACGGCGAGGGCTGCTGGTTCGCTCCGCCGGAGCTCGTCGAGCAGCTCGAGCGGAACGGCCAGGTCGTGCTCCGCTACGCGGGCGAGAGCCCCAACGGCTCGGTCGACGATGTGGCGGGCGTCGTCAACGAGCAGGGCAACGTGATGGGCTTGATGCCGCACCCCGAGCATGCGATCGACCCCCTGCTCGGCTCCGGCGACGGCGCGATGATCCTCGCCTCGCTGCTCGACGCGGCGCGCGATCGCGCCGCCGTTCCTGTGTAAGCGGCGTGCTCGTCTAGGCGGCTCCCATCAGGCCCAACGTGGCGGCCAGCTCGGGATGCTTGGCGAGCTCACTGTGCAGGCGCTCCAGGTCGCGGATGCGGAGGGTGACCGGGCCGCGGCGAACCGCTCCCTCGGTCGCGTACGAGAAGCGGACGAGCCGCTCGCCGTCGGTCTCGAGCAGCTGGACGACCGAGGCGAAGCGCTTCTCGCCGGCGCGCTGTTGGACGTGGACCTCGTCGACCACGGTCGCCGCTCCCCACGGAGTGGTGCTCGCTTTTGCCATGGAAGGCAACATAGCGGCAAAGCTGTGACCTGTCTGTCACAGAATGCGGCTGAAAGTCTCGGCCGAATGAGATCGACCATGAGCTGGGGACGTTGTGTACCTACCGCGGCTGCAGCAACCGGACCTTCCGGGCGGCCCGAGACCATTGCACGGTCGCGGCGCATCTCCACCGCCGCGAGGATTCGTTCGTCGTTCACCCCGGACCTCGGCGTCGCCGGAACAGCGATCTCCAGAACGCGCCGAGTACGAGGCGGAGGCCGCCGATCGGCGCCGGCTCGAGGGCGGACGCGGGCGAGGCTGCGGGCGTGGGCGAAGATGCCGGCGCGAACGGCTCTGGTGGCACGGCTCCGAGCTTGCCGGCGATGCACTCGGCGAACTCCGCGGTCAGCCTCGACGCGACGTCCGCGACCACCCCACGGCCGTACTGCGCGACCGCGCCGCCCAGCTCCAGCTCGGTCACGAGCGCCACGCGCGTCCCGGCGTTCCCCGCCGCCAGCAAGGACTCGATCGTCGCCTCCGCGCTGCCTCGACCCTTCGCCTCGCGGGCCCTGACGACGAGGACCGCGCGATGCGCCGCCTCGTCCACCTGCTCCCGCGTCACGTCGGCGAGGAACTGCAGCGCGATCGGACCGAGCTTCACGTGCAGTTTCGCCTTCCACGCGTCGTCGCCGACGACCTCGACGAGCTCGGCGCCGGGCATGCACGGGACGATCGCCGGCACGTCGTTCAGGAGCCGCCACGCTTCCTCGGCCGAGGCAGGCACGTCGAAGGCGTTCTCGATTCGCATCAGGAAGTGACGATCGCCGCCGGCGGCGCGCGGTTGTCGCGCTGGCACGGAATGTTTTGATCCTGGTGGTCGGTGTAGAGCTCCCCCCACCGCAGGACGATGCAGTAGGCCTCGATGTGCGGGTCGCCGAAGTTGACGTTGCAGCGGACGATCGAGGCGCCCGCGAACGTCCGCCCGGTATGGAGGCAGGCGACCCACCGCCAGTCGAGATGCTTCGAGTCGAGGTAGTCGATCATCAGCTCCTTCGCCCGAGCCGGTGTCGTGCCGCGGTACGCGAAGGTCGTCGCGGTGCCGCAGCCGGCGGCGAGCGCCGCAGCGCCGGCGAGCGCGGCGACGAGCCTCACGGAGCCATCACGACCTTCGTCGCCTCGCGCGAGTCGAACAGCCGGTACGCCTCGGCCGCGTCGGCGAGCGGCAGCCGGTGCGTGACGACCGGCCTCGGGTCCAGCTCTCCGGAGGCGAGGCGCTCGAGCAGCAGCCCGGCGTCCGCCGTCGGATCGCCGATCGAGAAACGGAGCGTGAGCTCGCGCTCGAACATCAACGCGTTGTCGAGCGGATAGTCGGGCTCGAAATGCGCGCCCACGACCGAGACGGTTCCTCGTCCGCGCGCGAGGCGGAGCGACGCGTCGAGCCCGCCCGGCGAGCCCGCCGCCTCGATCACCACGTCCGCGCCTAGACCATGGCTCGAATCGGCGACGACGTCCGCCGCACGCTCGGGATTGACCGCCTCGGCGCCGAGCCGCGCAGCCAGCTTGCGCCGCGCGGGCACCGCGTCGACGGCAATGAGCCGTCCCGCGAGCGGCGCCGCGCAGAGCACCGACATCAGGCCGACAGGTCCGCAGCCGACGACCACGACAGTGTCGCCGTCGCGTACGCCGCCGCGGACGACCGCCCCGTAGCCGGTCGGGAGGATGTCGGCAAGGAACGTCGCCGCCTCGTCGGAGACCTCGTCCGGCAGCGGCCGTAACGCGCGGTCCGCCTGCGGTACGCGGACGAGCTCCGCCTGGCCGCCGTCCAGGCGCGGGTAGACGCCGGAGTAGCCGAACAGCGACCGGGCCTCGCACTGCGTGACGCGGCCGGCGAGGCAGGACGCACAGGTGCCGTCAGAGATCATGCTCGCGTTCACGACCCTCGTCCCCGGCCGCAGCGACGTGACTGCGGGCCCGACCTCGATAACCTCGCCGGCGAACTCGTGGCCGAGGATCGTCCCCGGCTCGAACCCCGGCGTCAGTCCGTGGAACGGGAACAGATCGGCCCCGCAGATCGCGGTCGCGCGCACGCGAACGATCGCGTCGCCCGGCGCCTGGATCTGCGGATCGGCGACGTCGTCCACCCCGACGTCGCCGGGGGCGCGCAGCACGACCGCCTTCACGATTCCGCTTCGGCGCTGGCAAAACCGCCGCCTTCGCTATCGGCCGGCTCCGTCGAGCCTACGCCGGCCGGCTTCTCGATCTCGACGACGTAGCCGTCGGTGTAAGACGACGAGTTTCGAAGGCAGGTCGACAGATGTGCAGGCGCTCGCAACCGCGACCAGTCAGGAGGCGCCCAGCGCCCCCGAGTCACCCGTTCAGGATGGCTGGTCTGGGCCTGCTCACGACGGCGGCGTCTCAGTGCGTTCCGCGCGAGCGACGGCACGAGCTCGATCGCCTCGTCGAGGCTCATGTCCGCGCCGCCCGCCTGCTCCCGCGCCGACGCCCCCCGCCGAGCGTGGAGATCAGGGGTTGATCGAAGAACCGTTCGTTGTCGATGTCTCGGGGATCCTCATGCCAGAAGCACTGGGCACGCAGGCTGGCGGTAGCTCCACGCACTCCCGCGACCGCGCCGGCGTTCTCGGGCTCCGCCCGCGGGCGTGATTCCGGAGGCGATGAGCCGGATAGGGTCGGCGCATGAACCTGACCCTGGCCGAGCTCAATGCCGTCGGCGCCTCGTTGCTCCCCGGCCTGCTCGGGATCGAGGTCGACAGCGTCGAGGAGGGGTGCGTCCGCGCGCATCTCGACCTCCGCGAGCATCACCTGGCGCCGAACGGTTACCTCCACGCCGCCGCCGTGATCGCACTCGCCGACACCGCCTGCGGGTACGGCTGCATCCTCAACCTGCCCGAGGACGGCACGGGCTTCACGACCATCGAGCTGAAGACGAACTTCCTCCGCACGGTGCAGGAGGGGACGATTACATGCCAGGCGCGGATGGTGCACGGTGGCCGCACGACGCAGCTCTGGGACGCCACCGTCGCATCGCAGGACGGCCGTCCGATGGCGCTCTTCCGCTGCACCCAGCTCGTGCTGCGGTCCTAAGGCCTAACCCTCCTGAAGCTCACCTGCGGACTGATCGTCTTCGAGCCGCGTTGCACGCCTCGCTCACCCGCGCCGGACCCCTACGGGCTCGACGAGCCCGCGCGGGTGACGGGGGCGCGGCTCTGCTGGGGAGTGGTCTCGCTCTCAACGAGGCGCGGCGCTCGAAGGTATGGCGCCGGGAGTGGGTCGGCGGGCGAGGCGGCCGGCGGGGCTTTGAGGCGCGGGCACCGGTTGCGCGAACCGTGCTACGTGAGGGAACCTTGTCCGTGCGGGCGGTGTATTGCAGGCGAGCTATGGAA
>JBKPCT010000185.1:0-7837 GCA_046727515.1 Actinomycetota bacterium
GCCGTGCTGCTCGACACGACGAGGATCCCGGAGGCCGACGCGGAGGTCTCGCTGCCGTACATGCTGCGGCGCTACCGGGCGGCGGGAATCGATCCCCTGGCCGAGCCGATCTACACGTACCCTGTGCTCCACTACCAGAACGGCGGTCTCGTCATCGACACGGAGGGCGAGACAACCCTCGAGGGCCTCTTCGCCTGCGGTGAGATCGCGGGCGGGACGCACGGACGCAACCGGATGATGGGCAACAGCCTTCTCGAATGCGCTGTCTTCGGAAGACGCGCCGGGAAGGCCGCATTCGAGAAGGCCAGGAGCTAGCTGTGACCACGACCGACGTTTCCACTAGCCTCGACGACGCCGTCCTCGAGGCTGCCGCCCACCTCTACGTCTGGGCGCTGAAGGACATCCCTCAGGACCTGCGCGACGCGCTGGCCGACGCCGCGGGCCGCGAGACCTCGGTGCCCGGGCAGCGCGTGCTGCAGACGATCTTGAAGAACGTCCAGGTCGCGGACTCGGAGCGCAATCTCGTCTGCCAGGACACGGGCATCGCGGTCTACACCTGTCGCGTCGGAGAGCACTTTCCGCTCCACCCGGCCCGCATCTACGCAGCGTTGAAGGCCGGCACCGAGCGGGCGACGATCGAGCACCCGCTGCGATCGAACGCGGTGCACACGATCACGCGCGAGAACACGGGCCCGAACACCGGCCACCGGCTCCCGATCGTCCACTGGGAGTTCGTCCAGGACTGGGACGGCCTGGACGTCAAGTGCGTGCCGAAGGGCTCGGGCTCGGAGAACATGAGCTTCCTGAAGATGTGCGTCCCAGCGGACGGAGTCCGCGGGATAAAAGCCTTTGTGCTCGAGTCGATCGTCGGCGCGGGCGGAAAACCGTGTCCGCCGGGAATCGTCGGCGTCGGGATCGGCGGCAGCGCCGACTACGCGATGTACCTGGCGAAGGAAGCCATTACTCGCCCGATTGGAACGCGTAATCCGGATCCCGTAGTTGCCCAGTTGGAAGAGGAACTCTTCCAACTGCTAAACGAGACCGGTGTCGGGCCGATGGGCCTGGGCGGCGACGTCACCGTCCTCAACTGCCACGTCGAGCACGCCGACACCCACATGACACTCAACCCGGTGGCGGTCAACTACCAGTGCTGGGCCGCCCGCCGCGCAACCGCGCACGTCGCCGCCGACGGGACGGTCGAGTTCGACCGCGAGGCGTGACCGTGAACCTGTGGATGAAAAATCACGCTCTCGTCACACCTCCAGTGCCAGACACCGGCTGTGGAAACGCTCGGAGGGACGAGGCCTAGATGGCCACGCACGAGGTCACCTTCCCCGTCAACGGCCCGGAGGAGATCCTCGCGCTGCGTGCCGGTGATGAGGTGGTCGTCCAGGGTCACATCATCGGGATCCGCGACCGGACACAGATGCGGATCTTCGACCAGGGCGCCGAGCCGCCGATGGACTTCCGCGGCGCCTTCCTGCTTCACACCGCGCCGAACGTGCGCAAGGTCGGGCCGGGCCTCTACGAGAAGCTCTGCATCGGGACGACGACCTCCGCACGCATGGTGCGCTTCACCGAGCCGCTCGGCGCGCAGTACGGCGTCCGCGCGATCTGCGGCAAGGGCGGCTTCCCCGACGAGGCGATCGAGCCGATGCGCAAGCATGGGATGGTCTACTTCGCGATCGTCGGCGGCGCGGCCGCGCTCGAGACGACCCAGATCGAGGAGATCGAGGAGGTCGCGTGGGAGGAGCTCATGCCCGAGTGCCTCTGGAAGTTCCGGGTCAAGGACTTCGGCCCGCTCACGGTCGGGATCGACGCGCACGGCAACTCGCTCTACCACGACGTCCAGGCGAGAGCGCAGGAGAAGCTGAAAGAGCTCTATGCCCGCCTCTAATTTCGACCTCGGCCTCAAGCGCGACGGCGGGCTCACGCACGTGCTCGACAAGGGCCTCGGCCCGCGCGCGTGGGAGGACGTGCTCGAGAGCGCCGGGGACTACATCGACATCGTGAAGCTCGGCTGGGGCACGTCGTACGTGACGGGCAACCTCGAACGCAAGCTCGAGGTGCTGAAGGAGAAGCCCGTCGTGATCGGAGGCACCCTCTTCGAGGTCGTCTACGCCAAGAACGCGATCGACGAGTACAAGCGCTGGCTCACCGAGCTCGGCCTCACGTACGTGGAGATCTCGGACGGCACGATCGACATCCCGCGCGAGCGCAAGCTCGAGCTGATCGTCGACTTCGCGCGCGACTTCACCGTCCTCTCCGAGGTCGGCTCGAAGGACTCGGACGTCGTGTTCGCGCCGTACCAGTGGGTGCAGTGGCTGAAGGAGGAGAAGGAAGCGGGGGCCTGGAAGGTGATCACGGAAGCGCGCGAGACCGGCAGCGCCGGCATCTTCCGCAAGGACGGCGACATGCGCACCGGCCTGATCGAGGAGATCGCGCACGAGCTCGACGTCGACGACCTGGTCTGGGAGGCGCCGACGAAGGCGAGCCAGGCCTGGTTCGTCAAGCACTTCGGCCCCGGGGTCAACCTCGGGAACATCCCGCCCGAGGAGGTCATCCCGCTGGAGACGCTGCGCCTGGGCCTGCGCGGCGACACGTTGAAGGAGGTCCTGCTCGCGGGGGAACCCCTGGTTCCCCCGCAGGCCCCCTCCTCAGTAGGCGCTGACACCTCTGATGGGAGCGTGTAGAAGCTTGGCGACGCCCGCCGTGCAGCTCCCGCCCGAGACGATCTCCGCCGAGGACCTGCTCGTCTGGGCCTACGAGCAGTTCGGCGACAAGCTCTGCCTGACCTGCTCGTGGCAGAAGCAGTCCTCGGTGCTCGTGCACATGGTCGCCGAGCTCCGGCTGCCGATCGACGTGATCGAGCTCGACACGCAGCTCTTCTTCCGCGAGAGCTACGAGACGCGCGACCAGCTCGTCGAGCGCTACGGCCTGAACCTGATCCGGCCCGACGTGATCACCGTCGCCGAGCAGCACCGCCGCGAGGGGCCGAACCTCTGGGAGCGCGACCCCGACCGCTGCTGCCAGATCCGCAAGGTCGAGCCGTTGCTCGAGGCGCTCGCTCCCTACGACGCGTGGGCCTCCGGTATCCGCCGCGACCAGTCCCCGAGCCGCGCGAACACGCCGATGGTGCAGTGGTCCGAGCAATACGAGGTCTGGAAGCTGCACCCGCTCGCCGACTGGGACGAGAAGCGCGTCTGGGCCTACATCGCCGTCAACGAGATTCCGTACAACCCGCTGCACGAGACCGGCTACCGGTCGATCGGGTGCATCCCTTGCACCCGGCCGACGACGCCGGACGAGGAGGAGCGGGCCGGCCGCTGGGCAGGGTCGGACAAGCTCGAGTGCGGCATCCACGTCCCCACGAACGGCAAGGAGAACGAATGACGCGGCAGAACGCCACGCCCTCGAAGGAGGGGGCCCACGGGGCAACCATGGGTTCCCCCGCCCTGATCTACGCGCACGACCATCCCGAGTCCGACCGTGTCCGGCCCGGCGGCTTCACGCTCTGGTTCACCGGCCTCTCCGGCTCGGGCAAGTCGACGATCGCGCACCTCATCGGCCCCGAGCTCGACCGCCGCCGCCTCGTCGTCGAGTACCTCGACGGCGACACGGTGCGCACGCACCTCTCGAAGGGTCTCGGTTTCTCCAGGGAGGACCGCGACACGCACATCGAGCGTGTCGGCTGGGTTGCAGCGCGGCTGACGCGCCAGGGCGGCGCCGTGATCGCAGCGGCGATCTCGCCCTACCGCGAGACGCGGGCGAAGGCGCGGGCGATGGTCGAGGAGTTCGGGCCGTTCGTGGAGATCTTCGTCGACGCCTCGGTGGAGGAGTGCGCGCGGCGCGACGTCAACGGTCTGTACGCGAAGGCCTTCGCCGGCGAGATCAAGGGGTTCACCGGCGTCGACGACCCGTACGAGGAGCCCGAGAACCCCGAGATCGTGGTCGACACCGAAGGGCAGGAGCCGGAGGAGTCGGCGGCGGTGGTGGTCGCGAAGCTCGAGGAGCTCGGGCTGATCCCGGCTGCGGTGCGGGCGTGACGGCGGTAACCGACAACCAGCACCGCCTGATCAAGCCTCGCCTCATCGATCCTCACGGGGGCCACCTGGTCGACCGGCTAGACGTGCGCCCGAGCAACGTCGAGAGCCTCGAGACGCTCACGCTGACTTCGCGCGAGGTCTCCGACCTTGACATGCTCGCGACCGGAGCGCTGTCTCCGCTCGAGGGCTTCATGGGCCGCGACGACTACGACCGCGTCGTCGAGGAGATGCGGCTCGCGAGCGGCCTTCCGTGGGCGCTCCCCGTCTGCCTCGCGGTCCAGACGGCACCGCGGGGCGACCGGGTCGCGCTCGCCGACGTTTCCGGCCGTCTGCTCGCCGTTCTCGACGTCGACGAGGTCTACCCCTACGACAAGGAGCGCGAGGCCGAGCGTTGCTTCCGGACGACCGACACGGAGCACCCCGGCGTCGCGCGGCTCTTCGCCCAGCATCCGCTCTACCTCTCAGGGCGCGTGACGGTGTTCGACCGCGTCCCGCCTACGTTCCCAGAGCTGGCGATGGATCCGGGGGAGACCCGAGGCGCCTTCGCCGACCGCGGCTGGAAGCGCGTGGTCGGGTTCCAGACGCGCAACCCCATCCACCGCGCCCACGAGTATCTGACGAAGGTGGCGCTCGAGACCGTGGACGGACTGTTGATCCATCCGCTCGTCGGCGAGACCAAGTCGGACGACGTACCGGCCGCGACGCGCGTCGAGTGCTACCGCGTGCTCGTCGACGACTACTACCCCGCCGACCGGGTCGTCGTCTCGGCCTTCCCGGCCGCGATGCGCTACGCGGGGCCGCGCGAGGCGATCTGGCATGCGATCTGCCGCAAGAACTACGGTTGCTCGCACTTCATCGTCGGCCGTGACCACGCCGGCGTCGGCAGCTACTACGGGACCTACGACGCCCAGCTGATCTTCGACGAGTTCGAGGCGCACGAGCTCGACATCGAGCCGATGTTCTTCGAGCACTCGTTCTGGTGCAGGGTCTGCGGCTCCATGGCGAGCGCGAAGACGTGCCCGCACGACAGCGACGACCACGTCTTCCTCTCCGGCACGAAGGTGCGCGAGCTGCTCGGGAACGGCGAGCTCCCGCCGGTCGAGTTCTCGCGGCCCGAAGTCGCCGAGGTTCTGATCGAGGCCTACCGCCGTTAGATGACCTGGCAGTTCGTCCTCACCGGGCTGCTGATCGGCACGCTCGTCGGCATGACCGGGATGGGCGGCGGCTCGTTGATGACGCCGATCCTGGTCATCGTCTTCGGGTTCAAGCCGACGCTCGCCGTTGGGACGGACATCCTCCACGGCGCGATCTTCAAGACCGTCGGGGCAATCCGGCACCGGCAGCTCGGCACGGTGCACGCCCAGCTCTCTGGCTGGATGTTCATGGGTAGCGCGCCCGCCTCGCTGGTCGGGGTCGCCTTGAGCACGCGCCTGAAGGATCACCAGGACGTGATGAACTCCCTCCTCGGCGCGGCGCTGCTCTTCGGCGCCGCCGGGCTGATCGCGAAGAGCTTCGTCCGCAAGCGGGTGATCGGCGAGGACGACCGCTTCGACATGGTCTGGCGCGACCGGTTCGCGGCGATCGCGATCGGCCTGGTCGGCGGGTTCATCGTCGGGCTGACTTCGGTCGGCAGCGGCACGTTCTTCGGGCTGACGATGCTGTTCGTCTTTCCCCTGCGCGCCCACAAGGTCGTCGGCACGGACATCCTCCACGCCGCCGCGCTTCTCTATGTCGCCGGGTTCGGCCACATCATCGCCGGCAACGTCGACCTGCACGCGGTCGGCTGGTTGCTGATCGGCTCGATTCCGGGGGTGCTCCTCGGCAGTCACTTCTCGGTCCGGCTGCCGGAGTCCGTGCTCCGCTTCACGCTCGCGAACGTGCTGGCGATCAGCGGGCTCAAGCTGGTCGACGTGCCGAACGTCTGGCTCGTCGTCGCGCTCGCGCTCTCGGCGGTCGCCGTTCTCCTGATGCTCGTCCGTGAGCACCGACGCTGGGCCGCACGGCGCGGCGAGCGCCTCGCGGCGGGGTTCGCGAGGGCGGCAGACTAAACTCGCGGGCGTTGCCCCGCGTCCTCTCGACCCTGCTCGTCGTCTTGCTGCTGGGCGGGACCGCGGCCGCGTTCGCCATCACGCAGGGGCTGAAGATCGAACCGAGCCCGATCCTCGCGCCGCATATCGACAACGTCTTCTCGCCGGTCTGCGACTGCGGCACACGGCTCGCCGAGATCCAGTTCAGGCTGCGCAAGCCGGATCGGGTCCGGCTCGACATCGTCGACGGCAATGGCGACGTGGTGCGCGAGCTCGTCCCCGGGCGGCGCCTGCGCCGCGGCGCGGTCACCTACACCTGGAACGGTCGCGACGATCAGGGCCGGTTCGTAGACGAGGGCGTCTACAAGCCGCGTGTCCACCTCGCAGATCAGCACCGAACGATCGACCTGCCGAACGAGATGCGGGTCGATACGACGGCGCCGAAGATCGCGCTCGTGTCCGTCGCTCCGCGCTCGTTCTCACCGGACGGCGACGGACGTCGCGACCGGGTCGTCGTCGCCTATACGACCAGCGAGCCCGCGCACGGCGTCCTGCTGGTCGACGGCGCGCGCCTCGTGTTCACCCGCAAGCAGCAGGAGCGCTCGTCGCTCGACTGGAACGGACGCTTTCACGGAAAGGTGCTCGCGCCCGGGATTCACCGGCTTCAGCTTGCCGCTCAGGACCGCGCCGGGAATCTCTCCGACGCCGGGAAGCCGTTCGACGTCGTCCTCCGGTACGTCACGCTCGCGCGCGACCGGATCCCCGTGAAGACGGGGATGCGCGTCGGCGTCCGCGTCTCCGCCGACGCGCCGCTCCATTGGCGGCTCGGGGCGCGCCAGGGAAGGGCGAAGCCCGGCGTTCTCGTCGTCCGCGCGCCGAGGCGCCCCGGTCGCTACACGCTCACCGTGCGGGTCGGCGACCATGTCGCCCGCGCGGCAGTAATCGTGAGACCGAGGTGACTGCCGACCTCGCACGCGTCGGCGGCCCGATCGCCTGTGCCGGGCTGGCGCTTCTGCTCGCCGGGACGCGGAGGGACCTTCGGATCACCGGCCTCGTCGGCTGGCTCGCCGGGTGCGGGGTGCTCGCCGCGTATCTCGCACCGAGCGGGCACACGAAGGTCTATGTAGCGGCTGTGGTCGTAGGGGCGCTCGGCGCGATTGCGATCGCAGCGCTCTTTCGGCGTTGGCCGTGGCTCATCGCGGTCGGAGCGCTTGCCTGCGCACCTGCGCGTATTCCGGTGCACGTGGGCTCGACGGACTCGAACCTGCTGCTCCCGCTCTACGCAGTGGTCGCAGGCGCGGCGGTGCTGCTCGGCTACGAGGTCGTCCGCGGCGACGCACGGAGCCGCGAGCTCGGGCCGCTCACCTGGCCTGCAGCGGCGCTCGTTGCCTGGACCGGCCTCAGCCTCGCCTGGACGGAAGACCTGCACGAGGGCGCGGTCGCCCTCCTCTTCTTCTGGCTGCCGTTCGGGCTCCTCGCGCTCGCGCTCGCGCGCCTCGCCTGGAGCCGGCGCTGGCTGACCTTCCTCTACATCCAGCTCGTCGGCATGGCGCTCGCATTCGCCGCGATCGGCGTCTACCAGTACGCGACCCGCGACGTCTTCTGGAACCCGAAGGTGATCGTCGGCAACGCCTATGCGCCGTTCTACCGTGTCAACTCGGTCTTCTACGACCCGTCGGTGTACGGCCGGTTCCTCGTCGTCGCGATCCTGGCCGCGCTCGTGATGGCGCTCTACGACCGGGACCGGCGCGAGGCTTTCGCCGC
>JBKPCT010000186.1:0-5141 GCA_046727515.1 Actinomycetota bacterium
GGCGACCCCGACCGCGCCGACGGCGGTCGCGGGGCGCGTGCCGTCGAGTGTTTGCATGGCAATCTTGAAGCCGTCGCCCTCCTCCCCCAGCCGATTCGCCGCCGGGACGACGACCTCGGCCAGCGCGAACGCCGAGGTATCGGTGGCGCGCTGCCCCATCTTGTCGAGGTGCTTCTCTATCGTCACGCCCGGGGTGTCCATCGGGACGATGAAGGCGGAGATCCCGCGGTTGCCCTGCGCCGGGTCGGTCTTGGCGAACACGACCGTCCACTCGGCATGGCCCGCGTTCGTTATGAACGTCTTCGACCCGTTCAGGACGTACTCGTCGCCGCGTCGCTCGGCCGTCGTCTTCAGGCGGGCAACGTCGGATCCGGCCTCGGGCTCGGTCAGCCCGAACGAGCACAGGATCGGCGCGTCGACGAGCGGCGCCAGCCAGATGCGCTTCTGCTCCTCGGTGCCGGCGGCGACCACGGGCCCGGCGCCGAGGCCGTTCGCCATCAGCGCGGTCGCAATCCCGGAGCAGCCCCAGCAGATCTCCTCGGTGATGAGGACGCCGTCGAAGAGGCCGAGCTCGGGGCCGCCGACCTCGGCAGGCAGGTGGAGGTTCAGCAGGCCGAGCGCGTGCGCCTTCTCGATCACGTCGGCCGGATGCGTCTGGTGCTCGTCGTACTCTGCCGCCCGCGGGCGCATCTCCTTCTCGGCGAACTCGTGCGCGAGGTCGCGCAGCGAGCGCTGCTCCTCGGTCAGCTCGAACGAAACGCCGGTGTCCTGCTTTGTGATCACACGCTGCTCCGCCCCTCGATTGACTAGTCAGTCAATAGTACGAGCGGCCGCCGGAGGTCGCAACTCGAAACCAATACACGCGCCGCATCCGTCCGGGACCTGCGTCAGTCCCGGGCGGAACCTCGAAGTAGACTCGGCGGCATGGACTTCGAGCTCTCCGACGAGCAGCGGCTGATCCAGGAAACCGTCCGCGACTTCGTGGACGCGCGCGTCTTGCCGGTCGCGATCCAGAACGACATCGACCACAAGCTCGACCTGGAGTTGATCGAGGGCATGGCCGAGCTCGGGATCCTCGGGATCGTCATCCCGGAGGAGTACGGCGGCGCGGGCCTGGACTACGTCGCCGAGGCGCTCGCCTGCGAGGAGATCGAGCGCGGCGAGTCGGCCTTCCGGACGCTGATCTCCGTCCACGTCGGGCTCAACTCCCTCTCGGTGCTGAAGTACGGCACGGAGGAGCAGAAGCAGCGCTACCTCGTCCCGCAGGCGAAGGGCGAGAAGCTTGGCTGCTTCGGGCTGACCGAGCCTGGCGCAGGCTCCGACGTCGCCGCGATGCGCACCACCGCCCGCCGGGACCGGGACACCTACGTCCTCAACGGGCAGAAGAACTGGATCTCGTACGCGACCGTCGCCGACCATCAGCTGGTCGTCGCGAAGACCGACCCCGAGGCCGGGCACAAGGGGATGAGCGCCTTCATCGTCGAGCGCGACTGGCCGGGCGTCGCGACCCGCGAGACCGAGAACAAGCTCGGCGTCTGGGCGGGGTCGACCGGCGAGCTCTTCTTCGAGAACGTCGAGGTGCCGGCAGAGAACCTGCTGGGCGAGGAGGGGCAGGGGTTCGAGATCGCCATGTACTCGCTCGACCAGGGACGATTCACGGTTGCCGCCGGCGCGTGCGGGGTCGTTCGCGCCTGCCTCGAGCGCTCGGTCGAGTACGCTCGCGAGCGCGAGACGTTCGGTCAGCCGATCGGCCGCTACCAGCTCGTCCAGGACATGATCGCGACGATGGTGCTCGGCTACGAGACGTCGAAGCTGCTGGTCATGCAGGCGGCCTGGATGAAGAACGAGGGCAAACGCAACACACGCGAGACCTCACTCGCGAAGTGGCACGCGACCGAGTCCGCGTTCGAGGCCGCGCACCTCGCGATCCAGGTACACGGCTCCTACGGTTACGCGGGTGAGTACGGAATCGAGCGCTACTTCCGGAATGCGCGAGCGCCGATCATCTACGAGGGCACGACCCAGATCCACAAGATGATGCAGGCCGAGCACGCGCTCGGCTACCGCCGCCTGAACGGGCACTCCGGCGAGATGTCGCCGCTCGTCTCCTGGGGTCCCGTCCTGGCCCGGGCATAGCGGCGCGGCCGCACTCCACCCGCCTATTCTCTCAGCATGGTCGCCGCCGCGCTTGCCGCGCTCGCGGTCGGGCTTCCGCAGCACGGAGTCGTCGTGCCCGGCCACAGCTTCGGCGGGATGAAGCTCGGGGCCACCCCTGCACAGGTCCGCGTCGCGTGGGGCTCCCACTCCGCCCGCTGCCGCGATTGCCGGCAGACAACGTGGTACTTCACCTACAGAGACTTCCAGCCCCAGGGCGCCGGCGTCGCGTTCGCGGCCGGTCGCTCGACGTCCTACTTCACGATCTGGGCTCCGCGCGGTTGGCGGACGAACCGCGGGCTGAAGATCGGCGATCCCGAGATCCGGATTGCGAGCGTCTACGGCGTCCTGCCGCGCATCGAGTGCGGAACGTACGCCGCGCTGGTCCTCCGCCGCGGCGCGACAGACACGCAGTTCTATGTCTACCAACGGAAGGTCTGGGGCTTCGGGCTCAGCCGGGCAGGGGCTCCACCGTGCCGCTAGCTCGCTCGCGCTTCATCAGCGAGGCGACGAGCGGGATCGCGGCGAGAATCGGCACGGCGCAGACGGGCCACAGCACCTCGTAGCCCTGTGTCTTCTCGAGGTGGGGCGAGGTCACGTCGATCATCACGCCCGCGACCAGGGGGCCGACGAGCAGCCCCAGGCCTTTGGTCGTCGTGGCCAGCCCGGCGATCGCGCCGCGGTGCTGCCGCGGCATCAGCTTGAAGAGGAGCGCCCACGCGAGCGTCATCACCGTGCCGCCTCCGATCGCGACCGGCAGGATCAGCCCGTAGTACCAGTTGTGCCACTCCTGGGCGAACCCTGCGACGAGCAGCCCCAGGCCGTAGACGAACGAGGCGACGAAGATCACGCGCGCGAGCCCGAAGCGGTCGCCGAGGGGCCCGGCGCCCACGGCCGCGACCGTGTAGCCGACCGCGACCGTCGCCAGCACCGCCGACGAGGTCGAAAGCGGCTGGCCCAGGCCCTGCGTGATGTAGAGCACGACGAACGTCCGCATCGCCGCGAACGCCCCCTCCCAGGCGGCGTTCGCGAGCAGGAAGCGCCGCACCTCGGGCACCTCGCGGAACACGCTCCAGCTCGTCCGCACGTAGCTGCGCACGCCGCGGAACACGCGCGAGCCCTCGCCCGGCTCCTCGCGGACGAGAAGGATCGGCGCGCCGCACGCCGCCGTCGTCGCCACGGCCGCGAGCAGGAACGGGCCCGGATGCCAGACGTGGAAGAGGAAGCCGCCGCCGACGAGCGCGATCCCGATCGCGATCCCGCGCATGATGTGCTGCACGCCCTGCGACCGGCCGTACATCCGCTCCTGCAGCACGTCCGGGTACAGCCCGCGGTAGGGCGGCTCGTAGACGTAGTAGGCGCTGAAGAACGCCAGGACGATCAGCGTCATCGTCCAGATGTTCGGCATGAAGGCGATCAGCGCCAAACAGAAGCCGATCGGCCAGAGGGCGGCGAGCATGAACGGCCGGCGGCGGCCCATCGGCGTCTGGAAGGTGTCGCTCCACGGGCCGATCACGAGCGGAAGCGTGAGCGCGAAGACTCCCTCGGCGGCCAGGACGGCGGCGATCATCGTCTTCGAGTCGGTGAACCGGGCGAGGAGCGGCGGCAGGTAGGCCGCCGTCGTCGTGATCGAGAACGCCAGCCCGAACGCCCCGAGCCCGAGGATCCAGACGAGGCCACGCCTCGAGGTCACTGGACGCCGATCCCTTCGCAGAGGACGTCGAGGACCGTGCGCTCGGCGACGGCGACCTCGTCGTCGCCGTCGGCGAGCCGGCCGACGACCCAGCCGGCCAGGATCTCCTCGATCGCGCCGTAGAAGATCCAGGCGGCGAGGCCCGGATCGAGGTCGCTTCGGAAGACGCCTTCGCGCTGGCCGCGCGCGACGATCCGCTCGATCGTTCCCAGCGCGCGCGCGAGCTCGTCGACCTTGGTCCTCACCTGAGGCCCGCGCGCCACCTCCCGGACGAGCACGCGCACGAGGTCAGGATTGCGCCGCCAGGAGCGGAGCAGGATCGCAGCGACGTGGCCCAGCTGCTCGCGCGGGGTCTCGTCAGAGGCCTCGATCGCGTCGAAGGCGTACAGCACGTCCGTCCAGGCGTCGCGGAAGACCGCCTCGAGCACCTCCTCCTTCGAGCTGAAGTAGTGATAGAGCAGGCCGTGGGCGACCCCGGCCTCCTCGGTGATGTCGCCGACCCGGCAGTCGTGATACCCACGGCGCGCGAAGACGCGAACGGCGGCCTCGAGGAGCATGCGGCGCTTCTCCTCCTGCGCGATTGACCGGTCAGTCAAAGCCTGCCAATAGTACGGCGTGCAACCGCTGGCGGGCCATCTCGTCGCCGACTTCACCTGGTATCTCCCGGGGCCGTTCGCGAGCGGCGAGCTGCAGCGGCTCGGAGCCCGAGTCGTCCGCGTCGAGCCGCCCGAGGGCGACCCGATGCGCGCGGCGACGCCTGTCTGGTACGAGGCGATCAATGCGGGGAAGGAATCGGTCGTCTGCGATCTGAAGGCCGACCCATCGCTCGCGCAGGCGCTCTGCGAGCGGGCCGACGTGATCCTCGACGGCTTCCGGCCCGGCGTCCTCGAGCGCTTCTTAACAGTGCCTGGCACCGCGATCCTCTGCTCGATCACGGGGTTCGGCGTCGGCAACCGCCACGAGCAGCGTGCGGGACACGACCTGAACTACCTCGGGTGGGCAGGCGCGCTCGCCGACACGACGCCGACGCCGCCGCCGATCCAGGTCGCCGACCTCGCCGCGGGCGGCCTGACTGCCGCGCTGGAGATCGTCGCCGCCCTGCTCGAGCGCGAGCGCGCCGGCCGCGGCGCCCGCCTCGTCGTGTCGATGACGCATGGGTCACATCACCTGGTGGCCCACCGGCTGGACGGTCTGCCGGAACGGCTGCTGACGGGCGGGCTCGCCTGCTACCGCATCTACGCGACGGCCGATGGGCGCTGGCTCACCGTGGCAGCGCTGGAGCCGAAGTTCTTCC
>JBKPCT010000187.1:0-15541 GCA_046727515.1 Actinomycetota bacterium
GCCTTCGCTCGTCGCCCGAGAGCCCGTCGAGGCGGGCCGCGATCAGGGCGTGCAAGGTCTCGGGCACCTCCAGCGAGCCGATCTCGCCGACCGGGCTGTACACCGGACCCTCCTGCCGGAGCAGGCCGCGGTCGAGCAGCATCCGCACTGTCTCGACGGCGTAGAGCGGCACGCCTTCGGCGCGCGCGAGGATCTGCTCGCGCACGTCCCCCGGCAGACCGGGTACGAGACCCGAGAGCAGCTCTTCCATCGCTCCGGGTGAGAGGGGCTCGAGGTAGAGCGAGCTGAAGCTGCGATGGCCCGCACCCCAGTTCGCGCGCCGCTCGAGCAGCTCGGGGCGCGCCAGCGTGATCACGTAGAGCGGCGAGTTGCGTGACCACTCGAGCAGGTACTCGACGAAGTCGAGCAGGCTCTCGTCCGCCCACTGCATGTCCTCGAACGCGAGCACGGTCGGGTTGACGTCGGCGAGGCGCTCGAAAAACAGCCGCCAGGCCGCGAACAGGTCCTGCCGCTCGCGCGGCTCCTGATCGCCCAGTCCGATCAGCTGCACAAGCCTGGGCTCGACGAACTGCCGCTCGTCCTCGTCGGGGACGTGCTCCTCGAGCACCGCCCTCACCTTGGCGAGCGCCGAGGCCGGCTCCTCCTCCTCGGCGATGCGGCAGCGCATCCGCACCATGTCGGCGAGCGCCCAGTAGGTGACGCCCTCCCCGTAGGCGAGGCAGCGCCCGCGGTGCCAGTACGTGAGCTGAGGCAGGCCGTCGAAGTACTTGTAGAACTCCCACGCCAGCCGCGACTTGCCGATCCCGGCGATACCCGTGATCGAGACGAGGTGCGGCTTCCGGTCCTCGGCCGAGGCGTGAAAGAGATCTTTGATCTGGCGAAGCTCGCGCTCCCGGCCGACGAACGGCGCCTCCAGCCCGTGCGACTTCAGCGACCCCCGGGCACCCGAGACGACCCGCAGCGCCCGCCACAGTGGGGTGAGGCCGTCCTTGCCCTTCAGCTCGAAGGCGCCGGCCTCGTGGTACACGATCGCGGGCTCGGTCGCGCGGCGGGTGGCCTCGCCGACGAGCACCGACCCGGGCTCGGCGGCAGCCTGGATCCGGGACGCCGTGTTGACGAGATCGCCGGCGACCATCCCCTGGCCCTCGGCCCCGATCGTCACCGCCGCCTCGCCGGTGAGGACGCCCGCCCGCGCGCGCAGGCCGGGCGCCCCGACCTCGTCGCCGAGCGCCGCGACCGCGGCGACCAGGTCGAGCGCAGCACGGACCGCCCGCTCGGCGTCGTCCTCGGTCGCCGTCGGCGTGCCCCAGACCGCCATCACGGCGTCGCCGATGAACTTCTCGCCAGTGCCGCCGTAGAGCGCGATCAGCCGCTTGCCGGTTTCGAAGTAGCGGGACAGGAGCTCGCGTGTCTCCTCGGCGTCGCGCTCCGACGACGCCGCGGTGAAACCGACGAGGTCGGCGAAGAGCACCGAGACGAGCCGGCGTTCGGCGGCGGGCTCGGCTGTGACCCGGGCCCCCGCCCCGGCGCTCAGCGCGTCGCCGCATTCGCCGCAGAACTTGACCCCGGGTGAGTTCGGCGAGCCGCAGGCCGCGCAGACGAGTGCGAGCGCGCCGCCGCACTCGCCGCAAAACTTTCTCCCAGGATCGTTCTCGGTTCCGCATGCTGGACACAGCATCGGACTGAAAAGAGTAGAGCGTCCCGTGGGGTTAGCGAAGCTGCGCGCGCATGACGAATGCGCCCGCGTGCTCGCCGACCTTGGTGAACCCGTAATCCTCGTAGAGGTTGAGCGCCGGGTTGCCGGGCTCGACGCTGAGGCTGAGCTGCTCGTAGCCGTCCGCCCGCGCCTGCTCGAGCAGCTTCGCGAGCAGCTCGCGCCCGAGACCCTTCCCCCGCCGGCTCGGCACGATCGCGATCGTCAGCTCCGGCGTCCGCTCGTCGACGAAGCCGTAGCCTGGCTCGTCCTGGTCGAACAGTCGGTACCAGGCGGCGCCGACCGGCTGAAACTGGTCGATCGAGACGAAGGCGCTGTCTCCGGGGCGCCCCCAGCCGGCGACGTAGCGCTCGAGCGGGACGTCCGCCTCGTTTCCCCAGCGGGCGTAGTACGCGTGACGCAGCATGTCGCGGAGGAAGGGAAGATCCTGCGATCCGGCCGGCCGGATCACCCGACCTCCTCGGTCAGCTGGATGCGGTTCCCGTCGGGGTCGAACACGTCGACGATCCTGACCTGCCCGTGCAGCTCGACGACGACGCCGACCTCGACGCCCGCTTCGCGGAGCCGCTCGGCCTCGGCGCGCACGTCCGGAACGGTCACGGACGCGACCCCGCCCTCGTCGCCGTGCGCCTCCCAGAGCGCGATCTCCATGTCGTCGCGCTTGAGCTGCGCCCAGCGCGCATCTTCGTCGGCGAAGACCTCCTCGAACCCGAGCGTGCCGGTGTAGAACGCTCGGCCGGCATCGAGATCGCGGACGCGGTACCAGACCTTCATCCGCCTCAGAGGGTCAGGCCCGGCTCCTCGAGGAAGTCCTTCACCGTGCGGAGGAAGTCGGCCGCGGTCGCCCCGTCGATCGTCCGGTGGTCGCAGGTCAGCGTCATCGTCATCATCGGCCGCACGACCAGCCGGCCCTCCCGCGCGACAGGGCGGTCCTCGATCGCTCCGACGGCAAGGATCGCGGCCTGAGGCGGGTTCAGGACGGCGATGAACTGCTCGACCCCGTACATGCCGAGGTTGGAGATCGTGAACGTGCCGCCCTCGAGGTCCTCGGCGGTCAGCTTGCCGTCGCGTGCCCGGCCGACGAGGTCGGCACGCACCGCGGCGATCCCCGCGACCGTCCGGCTGTCCGCGCCGTTGATCACAGGGACGACCAGGCCGCGGTCGGTCGCGACGGCGAGCCCGACGTTCGCGGCCGGATGCAGATCGATCGCGTCGCCCGCGAAGGTCGCGTTGACGGCCGGGTGACGCATCAGCGCGATCGCGCAAACCCTCGTCAGGACGTCCGTCACGGTCGGACGTTCCTGCGGATGGCGGTCCACGAGCAGCGCGCGCAGCTCCTGCGACTTCGTCATGTCCGCCGACATCGATATCTGGAAGGCAGGGACCGTCCACGCCTCGGTCAGGCGCCGCGCGATCGTCTTGCGCAGCGTGCTGAGCTCGACGCGCTGGGCCTTGCCGGGTGCAGCGGCCGGCGCGGCGGGCGCCTCCGCCGGGGCGACCCCGGCGCGCTCGACGTCCTCCGCGACAATGCGCCCCTCCGGCCCCGTTCCCGCGAGCGCGGCGAGATCGATGCCGCGCTCCCGCGCGATCCGGCGGGCGAGCGGTGATGCCTTCACTCGGCCTTCGGGCGACTGAAGGCTAACCGCCGGCGCAGGCTCGGCCGGCCGCCCGTCCTCCTGCGTCGGTGCCGGAGCTGGCTGCGGCTCTGGCCTAGCCATTTCGGCGGGCGCCGAAACGGCAGGGACCTCCTCCCCGGCTTCGCCCAGGTACGCAATCGCGGTCCCGACCGGCACCTCGCCCTCGGGCACGACGATCTTCAGCAGCACGCCGGAGGCCTCCGCCTCCACCTCCTGCGTCACCTTGTCGGTGTCCAGCTCGAAGAGCGGCTCTCCCTTCTCGACCGAATCGCCCTCCGCCTTCAGCCAGCGGACGATCGTGCCCGCCTCCATCCCCTGGCCGAGCCGCGGCAGGATCACCTCGCTGGCCACGGCTATCGCCCCACCGTCTTGCGAATCGCGTCCAGCACGTCGTCGGCATGCGGCACGACGAAGTTCTCCATCACCGGCGCGAACGGCACCGGGGTGAACTTCGACCCGACGCGCTCGATCGGCGCATCGAGCCAGTCGAAGGCCTGGTACTGGATCACCGCTGCGACCTCAGCTCCGAAGCCCATCCGCATCACGGCCTCGTGCGCAACGACGCAGCGGTTCGTCTTCTTCACCGAGTCGACGAGCGTCTGCTCGTCGACCGGGAGCAGCGTCCGCGGGTCGACGACCTCCACTGACACGCCCTCCTTCTCCGCCTCCTCCGCGGCGGCGAGCGCCTCGTGCACGAGCCGGCCCGTCGCGATCACGGTCACGTCTTCGCCCTCACGGTGCACGCGCGCCTGCCCGAGCGGGATCGGCTCCAGCTCCTCGGGGACCTCCTCCTTGATCGAATAGAGCGTACGGTGCTCGAAGAAGAGGACGGTGTTGTCGTCGTAGATCGACGACCAGAGCAGCCCGCGCACGTCAGTCGGCGTCGAGGCGAAGACGACCTTCAGCCCGGGAACGTGGACGAACCAGGCTTCGAGCTGCTGTGCATGCTGCGCGCCCGGCGACCACCCAGCGCCGCCCTGCGTACGGATCGTCAGCGGCACCTTCAGCTGCCCACCGGACATGTACCGGTGCTTGGCCGCCTGGTTGACGATCTGCTCCATCGCAAGCGTCGTGAAGTCCTCGTACATGATCTCGACGACCGGCCGCATTCCCTGCATCGCGGCCCCGATCCCGGCGCCGACGATCGCCATCTCGGAGATCGGGGTGTTGCGGACGCGTTCGGGCCCGAACTCGGCGAGCATCCCCTGCGTGACGGCCATCGAGCCGCCCATCTCGGCGATGTCTTCGCCCATGATGAAGACCTCGTCGTCCTGGCGCATCGCGCGTGAGAGCGCGTCACGCACCGCCTCCCGGTAGGTGAGCTCAGGCATCCTGGCACTCCTGACGCGCCGCTGGGTGTGCGGCGCCGGAGGGGACAGTGCTATAGCACGGCCCCGGAGAGCGACGTGCAGCCAGCGGTGCGAGCGCGCCGCGGAGGGCGGCTCCGCCGCCCGGGAGCGGTGCGCGGTCAGGTGCGTCAGGCATAGACGTTCTTCAGAGCGTCTTCGGGCTTCGGGTCGGTTCCGGATTTCGCGAACGCGACCGCCGCGTCCGCGATCTCGCGCGCCTCCGCGTCGAGCGCGTCGAACTCCTCGTCCGTGAGGCCCATCCGCTCGCGCAGCTTCGTGATCGGGTCCTGCGTCTCGCGCAGCTCCTGCTGCTCGCCCTTCGGCCGGTAGACCTGCGCGTCGCCGACGAAGTGGCCGACGAGGCGGTAGGTCTCGCACACCAGGAAGACCGGGCCCTTGCCGCTGCGCGCATAGTCGAGCGCGCGCTTCGCGCCCTTGTAGACGGCTTCGACGTCCTGTCCGTCGACCTTCGCCGTGTGCATCCCGTAGGCGACGGCGCGCTTCTCGAGGTCCTCGATCGGCAGCTGTTGCTTCGCCGGCGTCGACTCGGCCCAGTGGTTGTTCTCGAGCACGAACACGGCCGGAACCTTCCAGAGCGAGGCGAGGTTGAGCGACTCGTGGAAGGTGCCGATGTTCGTCGCCCCGTCGCCGAAGAAGGCGACCCCGACGCGGGGCTCGCCGCGGAGCTTGAATGCAAGCGCCGCACCTGTGATCGCAGGTAGGCCGCCGCCGACGACGGCGTTTGCGCCGAGGTTCCCACGCTCGACGTCGTAGAGGTGCATCGAGCCGCCGTAGCCGTGCGAGCACCCCTCGAGCTTCCCGTAGAGCTCCGCCATCACCTCGTTCGGGGGCGTTCCGCGCGCGAGCGTGTGGCCGTGGGCGCGATGAGTGGAGGCAAACACGTCGCCGTCCTCCATCGCCTGGCAGACGCCGACGGCGACCGCCTCCTGGCCGATCGCGACATGCAGGAATCCCGGCAGCTCGCCTGCGCGGAACCGCTCCTCGACCTTCTCCTCGAAGTGCCTGATCAGCAGCATCTCCTGGAGAAACTGCCGCAAGCGCTCCGCCGACAGCGACCCCCGCTTGCTTTCGACCTTCGCCACGAGCCTGAGTTTATGCTCCGGGCGATGAGGCTCGCGATGCAGTGGAGGCGCATCCAGGCGCGCCTGCCCGGGGACTGGATGGAAGTGAAACTCGCTCTCACGGTCACCAACGCGCGCAGGCTCGACCGGGCTGCCGCGCTGCTCGGGCCGCTCCAGCCCGGCCGCGCGGGGGCCGAGCTGCGCTTCTTCGCAGCGCGCGGCGGTGCCGGCCCGTCTCCGGCCGGGGTGGGCCGCGCGCTTGCCGGGCTCGACCGGGAGCGGATCGCCGGAGAGCTGCGCCTCGTCGGCGTCGCCGAGGCACCGGCCGCCGCCCCCGCCGGCCGGCGGTCCGCCGCCGAGGCCTGGGACGAGGCGCTCGAGACCCTTCCCGCGGACTGGAGCGATCTCTACTGCGAGGTCGAGCTGACCTCGAGCGACCATCTCGACCCCGCCGCCCTCGCGCTCGCACCGCTCAACCCGGCCCGGTTCGGCAGCACACCGGGCTTCCGCTTTCGGTGCGCGCGCCGGTTCGGGTACGGCGCCTCGCCGGAGATGGTGAGCCGCTGCCTGGAGCGGCTCGACGAGCGTGAGCTGCCGGCGGACGTGCGCGTCCTCGTCGCGCTCTCCGACACCAAGCCCGTCGGCACGCAGGGCCCGGTCTGGTACGTCGGCGGCAAGGCCGTCTGATGCCCGATCTCGTCTCGTGGTTCGTGGTCGAGCCGGGCTGGAAGGTCCTGGCCGCAGACGGAGGCGAGGTCGGAACGGTGCACGAGACGCTAGGGGACACGGAGCTCGACATCTTCGACGGGCTCGCCGTCTCCACGAGCGCGCTGGCGAAGCCCGCGTACGTGCCGTCCGAGCACGTCGGCGAGATCCGCGAGGGCGAGGTCCACCTCGCACTGACCAGCGACGAGGTCGCAGCGCTCGATTCCCTCGACTGAGGCAGGCCCCCCGTACCCCGCCCGCGGGCTCGCGTTTGCCTCTCGACACCTGAGGTAATCTCCTGCCGATGCCTCTCCTGAAGACAAACGGCGTCGGCTACGCGGCAAAGGAGTTCGTCGAGCGCGCGCGGTCGATCGTCCGGCTCGAGATCGAGCTCGCGCTGCTCGAGATCAGGGCCAAGCTCACGCGGATCGGAGTGGGCGTCGGGCTCGCCGCCGCCGCGGCCGTCGTCGCGCTGTTTGCATTCGGCTTCCTCGCAGCAGCGGGCGCGGCCGGGCTCGCGCTCGCCGTTCCGCTCTGGGCCGCGCTGCTGATCGTCAGCGGGACGCTGTTCGGCCTGACGGCCCTCCTGGCGTTCCTCGGCGTCCGCTCGCTCAAGGCCGGCACCCCGCCGATCCCGGAGGAGGCGATCGAGGAGGCGCGGCTGACGACCGAGGCGGTGGTCAATGGGAGATAGGTCGACCGCGGAGGTGAAGCGCGAGCTCGAGTCCGAGCGCCAGGGCCTCGAACGGGCCGCGACGACCCTCCGCAGACAATCCGGCAATGTTGCGAAGAGGCTCGCGTTGACGGCGGCAGCCGCCGTCGCGGTCGGTTTCGCGGTGAAAGCCGTCGCGTCGCGCGTTTTCGACCGGCGTGGCCAGGGGAAGCAGGAGCGTGCGCGCCTTCCCTTTCCCGGCCGAGACTGAGCGCCCGCCCCGGCAGACTCCACCGCGCCGCCCGAGCTCGCCCTACCGCCTGCCCCTGAAGGAGTGGGGCTCCTCGTTCAAGGCGGCCGCGAAGGAGTTCCTCGCGGACGATTGCCTGGGGCTGGCACAGGAGATCGCGTACAGCTCCCTGCTGGCGTTCTTCCCGAGCGTCATCCTCGTCATCGGCCTGCTCGGGGTGCTCGGGCCCGGCGCGTACGACTCGCTCACCCATCTGCTCGGCACCGTCGCCCCCAAAGCGGTGCTGGACGCGATCAACCTGGCCAAGAAGAGCTCCGCGAACAACAGCGCCGGCTCCGCGATCGCCCTCACAGTCGGTGTCATCGGCGCGCTCTGGGCGGCGAGCGGTGCGACGGGCTCGATCATCAAGGCCGTCAACCGCGCGTTCGACCTCGAGGAGACCCGGCCGTTCTGGAGGGTACGGCTGCTCGCGCTCGCCCTCGTCGTCCTCATCGGTCTCGTCACGGCGGCGGTGTTCGTCCTGATCGTCTTCGGCGGGCCGCTCGGAGACGCCGTCGCGAGGCGTGCCAACCTCGGCCACGAGTTCACGGTCGTCTGGAACGCACTGCGCTGGCCGGTCGCGTTCGGCGGAATCCTGCTCTCCAACGCCGCCGTCTATTGGCTCGCACCGAACCGGACCCCGCGGAACTGGAAGTGGCTCACGCCGGGGTCCATCCTCGCCGCACTGCTGTGGCTCGCGACCTCGGCGCTGTTCTCCCTGTACACGAGCTACTCGAGTTCCTACAACCGTACCTACGGCTCGCTCGCCGGGGCGATCATCCTGCTGCTGTGGCTGTACTACTCGGCCGTCGCGCTGCTGCTCGGCGCCGAGCTGAACGCCGAGCTCGAGCGGCGGGCGACAGCTAGGTCACGCGGAACGAGCCCCTGAGGCGCGGGGTCGCGTCCGACCGGTACACGTAGAGCCCGCGCTTCAGGGTAAGCCTCCAGGACACCTTCACCTTCCCGGCGCGCGTCGTCATCCGGTTCACCCCCGGCCCGACAAGGTGGAAGTTGTTCGTCGCCGACAGGTCGCTGACGCCGGCGACGACTCGTCCCGCCTTCACGCTCGTGACCTTCCTGCCGCCGAGCGTCTTCAGTGCGATGGTCGCGCCCGTCACCGTTGCTGCAAGCCTCCTGACCGGCGGCGAGGGCGGCGGCGTGCTGGTCGTGGTGGTGGTAGTAGTAGTCGTCGTGGTCGTGGTCGTCGTCCCGGGCTGCGGCAACGGCGCGCCGGCCTCGACGACGATGTCGCCCTTCATCGAGCTGGAGTGCGGGTCGCACTGGTAGTGGTAGGTGCCGAGCTGGAAGGTCACCGTCCACTCCGCGTTGCCGGTGCCCTCGACGGTGGTCGACAGGTCGAACCCGCCGGGCCCGGTCAGGTGGAAGTTGTGCACCGCGGCGAGGTCACTGACCTTGACCGTGTACGTGCCCGGCGGGACCCGCGTGATGCGGTTGCCGGCGCCGTCCGCGACCTGGATCGAGAATCCCGGTCCGACGGTCGCGAGCAGCGTCGGGTTCTGGCCCGAGGCGGAACTCGCCGCCGCGAGCGCGGCGAACACGCCGATCAGGACGAGAGCACGCATCGTCCGAACTACGCAGCGAACGCCCGATTGGATTGCGGGCGTGCCTACGCGCGTAGCTCGGCGTCGAAGCGCTCCGCGAGCGCGGCCACGATCCGCCCTCGCAGCGCGGCGGCGTCCTCGTCGGAGAGGGTGCGCTCCGCCGACTGGAAGACGAGCGCGAGCGCGACCGATTTCCGCCCCTCGCCCACCTGCCGGCCGCGGTAGACATCGAACACGCGCGCCTCGCGCAGCTCGGGCCCGGCCGCCTCCCGCGCGGCCTCGACGAGGGCGCCCGCCTCGACCTTCTCGTCGACGACGAGGGCCAGATCCTCCTTCACCGCGGGGAACGCGATCACATCCTCGTACGCGACCGGCTCCCGGGCCTCCCGCGCAAGCGTTCCCAGGTCGAGCTCGAACGCCGCCCACTCGCCCTCGAGGAGCGCCGGGTGGAGCGCGCCCGCGGTTCCGGCGGCGAAGCGGGCGGCCTTGCCCGGATGGAAGAGGGGGTCGTCGGTGGCCCTCTCCCACGCCGGCTCGACGTGCAGGATCCGGCAGAGCGCCTGGACCACGCCCTTTGCGCGGAAGAAGTCGCCGCCGCCGATCCCGGCCACGTGCAAGTGCTCGTCGGGCAGCTCGTCACCCCGGCGTCGGTAGGTCCGGGCGACCTCGAACAGGGCGATGCCCTCGTTGCCCAGCTCGATGTTCCGGCGGACGGCGTCCAGGAGGCTCGGCAGCAGCCGTGTCCGCAGGACGGCGAGCTCCACGGAGATCGGCTCCGGCAGCCGGAGGGCCGAGTCGTCTACGTCGTGCTCGACGAGAGACGGGGTGTAGACCTCGGTGAACCCGAACCCGACGAGCGCGTCCTCGACCCGCCGCCGAACGCGCTGCTCGTAGGTCAGACGGCCGAACATCTCGCGCCGGAGGGGCAGCGTGAACGGCACCTCCGCGAGGTGGAAGCGGGCGACCTCTTCGACGACGTCGATCTCGCGAGTGACTTCGCGCGCCCGCCACGTCGGCACGGTGACGGTTCCGGCGCCGGTCGCAAACCCCAGCCGCTGGAGCAACGCAAGCTGCTCGTCGGCCGGGACCAGCAGCCCCATCACCGCGTCGGCGCGCTCCGGCCGAAACCGCATCTCCGGGGGCGCCGGGAGCTGTCCGTGCACGTCGACGTGCCCGGTCCACCGGGCGCCGGAGAGCGTCACGATCAGCTCGGTCGCGAGCGCCGCCGCCTGCGGAGCGAGGTGTGGGTCGACGCCCTTCTCCCAGCGGTTCGAGCCTTCGGTGCGCAGCCGGAGGCGCTCCGAGCTGCGCAGGATCCCCACCGGCTCGAAGTTCGCTGCCTCGAGCAGGACGTTCACGGTCCTATCCGTGACCTCCGTCTCCTCGCCGCCCATGATCCCGGCGAGCGCCACGGCGCGCTCGGCGTCGGCAATGAGCAGGTCCTCCGGTCCGAGCTCGCGCTCCTGCCCATCTAGCGTGCGCAATGTCTCCGCCTCCCTCGCCCGGCGCACCACGATGCGCCCGCCGGCGAGCGTGTCGAAGTCGAAGGCATGCAGCGGGTTGCCGAGCGCGTGCATGACGTAGTTCGTGACGTCGACCACGTTCGAGATCGGGCGCATCCCCGCGAAGGTCAGCCGGGCGCGCAGCCATTGCGGCGACGGCACGATCGAGACGTCCCGGAACACGCGCCCGACGTACCGCGGACAGCCTTCGTAATCCTCGATCAGGACGTCAACCGGCTCGTCCGCGGCCTGCTGCGGGTTGCGACCGGGCGGAGGCGAGAGCTCGAGGTCGTAGAGCGCGGCGACCTCGCGGGCGATCCCGTACACGGCGAGCAGATCCGGCCGGTTGCCGGTGGGCTCGACGTCGAGCACGTCCTCGACGATCGGCAGGACATCCACGAGCGGTGTTCCCGGCTCTCCCTCGGCAAGGACGATGATCCCGCTGTGGTCCGGGCCGAGCTCGAGCTCGCGCTCGGAGAGGATCATCCCGTGCGAGACCGTGCCCCGGAGTGGGCGTGCCTCCAGCTTGAGCCCGCCGGGCAGCACTGCGCCGGGCAGGGCGACTGCCACCGTCGCACCCGCACCGAAGTTCCAGGCGCCGCAGACGATCTGCGTCGGCTCGCGCTCGCCGACGTCCACCGTGCAGAGCTGGAGCCGGTCGGCGTTCGGGTGCTTCTCGGTCTCGAGGACGCGGCCGACGCGGAAGAGCCCGAGGTTCCCGTCCTCGTCCGGGACGCCGCGGCGCTCGAGCGCCGCCACCTCGGCGGTCGAGATCGAGAGGCGCTCGGCGAGTTCGGGGAGCGGCATCTCGACCGCGACGTATTCGCGAAGCCAGGAGAGAGGAACGCGCATCAGAACTGGGCGAGGACGCGGACGTCGCTCTCCCAGAACGGCCGGATCTCCGGAATGCCGTAGAGCAGCTGGGCCCCCCGCTCGAGCCCGCAGCCGAAGGCGAACCCGGACCACTCCTCCGGGTCGAGCCCGACGTTCTCGAACACGGCGGGGTCGACCATTCCGGCGCCGCCGAACTCGATCCAGCCGCTGAACTTGCACGTCCGGCAGCCGACTCCGCCGCAGACGGGGCAGGACACGTCCGGCTCGATCGACGGCTCCGTGAACGGGAAGTAGTGCGTGCGGAAGCGGACACCCCGCTCCTGTCCGAAGAGCGCGCGCATCACGTGCAGAAGGGTGCCCTTCAGGTCGGCGAGGGTCAGGTCATGGTCGACCGCGAGCCCCTCGAACTGGTGGAAGATCGGGAACCGGGTCGGCGTGATCTCGTCCCGGCGGTAGACCCGGCCCATCGAGACCATGTAGATCGGCGGCGCCTGCTCCTGCAGCACGTGGATCTGCGACGGCGACGTCTCGGTGCGGAGCAGCCGGCGTTCATCGAGGAAGAAGGTGTCCCGCGGCGAACGCGCGGGATGCCACTCTGGGAAGGCAAGCTTGTCGAAGTTGTCCTCGACCCACTCCACCTCACGGTCGTCGTAGATCTGGTACCCAAGGCCGAGGAACGCGTCCTCGGCGATCCGCCGGATGTGCGTGGTCGGGTGGAGGTGGCCGACCGGCAGCTCCTCGCCCGGAAGGGTGACGTCGACGACCTCGTCGCGCAGCGCACGGTCAAGCGTACGGGCGCGGATCTCCTCGCGCGCCGCGGCGACCGCCTCCTCGAGCGCGGCCTTGGTCCGGTTCAGCTCGGCCCGCTCCTCGACCGAGAGCTCCTTGGCGGAGCGCAGGGCCTCGGTCAGCCTGCTGCGGCGGCCGAGGTAGGCGACGCGCGCGTCCTCCAGCTCCTGCTCGCTCGCAGCGCCTACGATCGCAGCCCGTGCCTCAGCGAGATAGTCGGCCTCCCAGCCCATCGAACGAATCTAGCACCGGCAATCGGAGCCCCTACGACCGCATTGCCGGGTTCTACGACCCGTGGAGCCGGAGCGTCGTCGAGGACATCGGCTTCTACGTCGCGGAGGCGCGGAAGGCCGGCGGGACGGTCGTCGAGCTCGGCGTCGGCACCGGCCGGATCGCGGTCCCGACCGCCCAGGCCGGCGTCCGGCTGATCGGCGTCGACTCCTCCGCCGCGATGCTCGAGGTGTGCCGGGCGGCCGCCGCCGAGGCAGGCGTCGCCGAACTGCTCGACCTGCGGCTCGGCGATCTCCGCGACCCGCCGGTCGATGAGCGCGTCGGGCTCGTCACCTGCCCGTTTCGCTCCTTCCTCCACCTGGTCGACGACGAGGACCGGCTCACTGCCCTGCGTGCCGCCCGCGAGTTGCTCTTGCCCCGCGGGATGCTCGTCTTCGACGTCTTCGAGCCGTCAGCGGAGGACGTCGCCGAGACGGACGGGCGCTGGCTCGAGCGCGAGCCCGGCATCTGGGAGCGCGCGGACTGGGACACGCAGGAGCGTACGCTGACTCTTACGCTCGCCGTCCGCGGGGAGCCGGGCAAGCCGCGGCTTGCGCTGTCCTGGCTCTCGCCGCCCGAGTGGCGGACGCTCCTCGAGCGTGCCGGGTTCCGGGTCGAGGCCTGCTACGGCTGGTTCGACCGGCGCCCCTACGAAGGCGGCGAGGACTCCATCTGGCTCGCTCGACGCGTTTGACGTAGGGTTGGCCTCGTGATCTGGGTCGTCATCGCGATCGTCGTCGTCGTCGTCCTCCTGCTGCTCTGGCTGGTGGCGATGTTCAACAAGCTCGTCCGCCTGCGGAACCGCTCGGAGAACGCGTGGGCGCAGGTCGACGTCCAGCTCCGGAAGCGGTACGACCTGATCCCGAACCTGGTCGAGACAGTCAAGGGCTACGCAGCCCACGAGCGCGAGACGTTCGAGGCGGTCACGAACGCACGTGTCGCCGCCCAGCAGGCGCAGGGCGTCGCCGCACAGGCACAGGCGGAGAACGTCCTGACGGCCGCCCTCGGCCGGCTCTTCGCGGTCGCCGAGGCCTACCCGCAGCTCCGCGCGACCGAGAATTTCCAGCAGCTCCAGGCGCAGCTCGCGGACGTCGAGCAGAGCATCGCGATCGCGCGCCAGGTCTACAACGACACGGTGTTGAGCTACGAGAACGCGCTCGAGACCGTCCCCACGAGCGTCATCGCCGGCATCTTCAACTTCCGGCCGCGCGAGTACTTCGAGACCGAGGACGTGACCCGCGAGGCGCCGCGCGTCGACTTTGGTCAGCGGGCGCCGGCTTCGACCCCGCCGGCTCAGCCCCCGGCGCCCGAACAGCCCGCCAGCTGACGCATGCGGAAGGCGCTGCCGGCGGCGGCGTTGTTCGTCGCGCTCGCGCTGCCGGGCGCGGCGGGAGCCTACTCGCTCCCTGCCGCCGACGTCGCCGTGCGCGTCGCCCCGGACGGCTCGCTGCGGATCGCCGAGAAGATCACGATCGCGGACGCCTTCCACGGGGCGTACCGCGACATTCCGCTCCGCAAGGGCGAGTCGATCGACCGCATCCAGGTCAGCGAGCGGGGCGAGCACTACACACGCCGTGGCAGCACGAAGCTCGGGAGCATCGACACGCCGCACACCTTCAACTACGAGCTCCACAGCAACAAGGTGCGGATCGTCTGGCACTTCCAGGCCGCCGGCGAGCCGCACACCTACACGGTCGCCTACCGGTTTCGCGGCCTCGCAAAGGCCTACGACGACATCGTCGACGTCAACCTGAAGGTCTGGGGCGCGAACTGGAGCGCGCCGCTCGGCGACCTGCGCGCAAGCCTGACGCTGCCGAGGCCGGCCAGGCTCGGCCCCGCCTACAACGTCTGGGGACACCCTGCCTGGGTCAAGGGCGTGGTCGAGCGGACGCCGCGGGCGGCGCTCCTCCACGCCGTCAACGTCTCGGCGAACCAGTTCGTCGAGCTGCACGTCACCTTCCCCCGCTCGCTCCTGCGCTCGACGGCCGGCGCGACGCTGGTCCCCGGCCGGGGGCTGGCGAAGGTCGAGAAGGAAGAGGCCGACGACCAGGCCGCGTATCTGCACGACCAGGCCAAGATCGACGATGCGAAGCATCACCTCGCGCGGACGCTCGTCTTCCTCGCGCTGCTCGGGATCGGCCCGGCGATCGCATGGATGCTCCTCGTCTGGGCGATCTCCGGCCGCGAGCGCGGGACGGGCTACGACCGCGAGTACGAGCAGCAGCCGCCGACCGACACCGAGCCGGCGCTCGTCCCCCCTCTCCTCCGCCAGGTCAAGGACGCGGGCTCGCAGGAGTTCACTGCGACTCTCTTCGACCTGATCCGGCGCGGTCGCTTCCGCTCGACGCCGGTGACGACCGAGCGTAAGGTCTGGGGCGGGCTCCGCCACGAGGACGTGGCCGACCTGATGCTCTCGGTCGGCGACACGGAGATGTCGCTGCGGGAATTCGAGCAGCCGGTCGCGAGCGTGATCGACTCGGTGCTCGACGGCGATGGGGGGCGGCTGAGCGAGCTTCGGGAGAAGATCGAGGCCGATCGGACCTCGAACGCGAAGCGTTTCACGTCGTTCAAGAACAACGTCGGCAAGGCGATCGACGGCAAGAAGTGGTACGACAACAGCGGCGCCCGGCTGCTCGGGCTCGGACTCGTCCTCTTCGGCATCGCCGCCGTCGTCCTTCTCTGGGTGGGCATCGACGGTTGGCGCTCGGCGGCGCCGCGTTGGAGCGACGTCGTGCTCGTGGCGCTTGGGGGATGCGCGGTCGCGAACGAGTCCCTGCTCGTGATCGCGTTCACGCGCGCGCGGCTGTGGCGGCGACGCTCGAAGGCGGGGCAGACGGAAGCGGAGCGCTGGGAGGCCTTCCGCCGCTACCTGACGGACTTCCCCCGGCTGCAGGAGGCGCCGCCGGCGACGCTCCAGCTCTGGGAGCGGTTCCTCGTCTACGGGATCGCGTTCGGGATCGCCGAGCGAGTGCTCCAGGGCGCGCACCTGCTTATGCCCGAGGAGCTGCACAACCAGAGCGCGATCTACTGGATCAGCCCGACCGGTGACCTCGGCTCCGGCCCGAGCGCACTCGCGATCGGCGACCTGTCGGCCGGCTTCGGCTCGGCGCTCTCCCCGCCGAGCTCGGGACGCGGCGGGGGCTTCTCCGGGGGAGG
>JBKPCT010000188.1:0-6646 GCA_046727515.1 Actinomycetota bacterium
GGTCGCCTGGGCCGGGGAGGTCGTGGTCGCAGCGGCAACGAGGGCGAGGACCGCTAGCAGACGCACCAACCGAGCATAGACTCGGCAGGCGATGATCGACGAACGCGACCGGCCGCTCGAGCGGACCGATCTCGACCGCGATCCGGTTCGGCAGCTCAACCGGTGGCTGGAGGAGGCGCGGGCTGCCGGGACTGAGCTCGCGGAGGCTGCGGCGCTCGCCACCGCCGCAGGCGACGGCGCTCCGTCGGCGCGGATGGTGCTGCTCAAGGACGCGACTGACGCTGGACTCACGTTCTACAGCGGCTACGAGAGCCGGAAGGGACGAGAGCTCGCCGAGAACCCCCGCGCGGCGCTCCTGCTCTACTGGCACGAGTTCGGACGCCAGGTGCGCGCGGAGGGTGCAGTCGAGCGGCTGACCGCGGAGGAATCGGACGCCTACTTCCACTCGCGCCCGCTCGGCAGCCGGCTCTCGGCCGCGGTCTCACCGCAGAGCGAGGTGATCGAGAGCCGGCAGGAGCTCGAGCGCGCAGCGGCAGAACTCGCGCGCGCGAGCGGCGAGGACGTCGCGCGTCCGGAGGGCTGGGGTGGCTATCGGCTCCGACCCGAGCTGTGGGAGTTCTGGCAACACCGCGCCGACCGGCTCCACGACCGGTTCCGCTACCGGCCGGCGGATGCAGGCTGGATCGTCGAGCGCCTTGCGCCGTAGGCTTACGCCGTGCGAAAGCTTGCGACCGCCGACAGCCTCGCGGCCGCTCTCTCCGCCCCCCGTCCGAGCATCGCGGCGGCGTCCTGACCTCGGGGGCCGAACTCCAGGCGCTGATGCGCCGTTTGCCGCACGGCGTCGCGGTCGTGACCGTCGACGTCGACGGCGAGCGGCTCGGCCTGACCCTCGACTCGCTCGTCTCGCTCTCACTCGAGCCGTTGCTCGTCGGCGTCTCGATCAGCCGCCAGGCGGCGATGCACGAGCTGCTGCGGGAGGCCGGGAGGTTCGCGCTCAGCCTGCTCAGCGGCGGCCAGGCCGCGCTTGCCCAGCACTTTGCGCGGGGTGTGCCGCCGATCGCGATCTGGCAGGGAATTGACGTACGCGAGGGCGACGGTCCTCCGCTGCTTGCCGGCGCGCTCGGTTGGATCGGCTGCCGGACGACCGAGGCGTTTCCCGTCGGCGATCACACGTTCTTCGTCGGCGGGGTGGACTGGGTCAAAACGGGCGAGCCGGCGCCTCCCCTCGTCCACCTCGGCTCGGGGTACCGCTCGCTGTGATCGAGGCGGTCGTCTTCGACCTGGACGGCGTCCTGATCCAGACCGAGGAGCTCTGGGACGAGGTGCGCGAGAGCCTGGCGAACTCGGGCGGAGGGCGCTACGGCGAGGAGGAACAGCGCGCGATGATGGGAATGAGCTCGCCCGAGTGGTCTCGCTATATGCACGAGCACGTCGGGCTGCCCGGGTCGCCCGATGAGATCGCGGCCGAAGTCGTCCGGCAGATGGCCCGGCGGTATCGCGAGCAGCTGCCGCTGATCGACGGCGCCGTCGAGGCCGTCGAGCGCCTGGCGGCGCGCTGGCCGCTCGGGGTGGCGTCCTCCTCGAACCGGGAACTGATCGACCTGGTGCTCGAGCTCTCCCGCCTCGACCGGTTCTTCCGAGCGACGGTCTCCTCGGAAGAGGTCGAGCGCGGCAAGCCCGCCCCGGACGTGTACCTGGAAGTCTGCCGTCGGCTCGGTGTGGACCCGTCCAGATCCGCGGCGATCGAGGACTCGCACGCCGGGATCGCCTCGGCCAAGGCGGCCGGAATGCGGGTGCTCGCGATCCCGAACCCGAGTTTTCCCCCGGGCGACGAGGCGCTCGCTGACACCGATCTCGTCCTCGCGTCGCTGGCCGAGCTGACGCCGGAGGCCGTGGAGGGGTAGTCACGCTCTCGTCGTACCTCCAGCGGCCGGCGTCGGCGACGTGACGAAACGGCGCAGCTCGTCCGGCTGGCCGCCACGCTCCGGCACAGCAAGGGCAGCATCCCGCTCGGCCGTCAGAAGCACGCCGGCGGATCCAAGACAACCCCACTACCGAAAGGGCCCACCAGGCGCCGGGCGAAGCTTCACCCAGTCTGACAACGGGCCGGAAGTGGGGAAGCGCTCGAACGCGGTGGTTAGTCGCGCTCCGCCGAGGCGATCTTGTCGCCCCAGCTCCAGCCGGCGATCAGGTGCGACTGCCCGCCGCCCAGCGACTTCCTCCCGGGGTGACTCCATTTCCAGCCGGCGCCAACTGCGGCGACAGCCGCGATCAGCAAACCGGCGATGATCAACTTCAGCTTCGACATCTACTTGTCTCCTTTCGTTTCTGCAATCGGGATCTCGAACCCGAACGTCGAGCCCCGGCCCTCGTTAGCCCTGACCCAGATGCCTCCTCCGAGTTGCGTCACGATCTCGTGGCAGATGTAGAGCCCGAGCCCGGTCCCTCCAATCCCGCGCGTCATTTGCGGGTCGAGGCGAGTGAATTTCTCGAAGATGCGCTCCCGCTCCTCCTCCGGGATCCCGATCCCCTCGTCCTTGACGGCGAAGCTCACGCGGCCCGAAACCGGCCGCGCGATGACTTCGACCGTGCCGCCGTCGGGCGAGTACTTGATCGCGTTGTCGACGAGGTTCGAGAGCACGTGCCGGAGCTGGTCGGCGTCGGATGTGAGCGGCGGAAGCTCCTCCTCCGCCCTCGCCACCACCGAGACGTTCGGCGGCGCGGTCTCCGCCGACGTCTCGGCGACCTCGTGCAGAACCGCGACCGGGTCGGCCGGCTCGCCGTCCAACTCCATCCTTCCCGATTCGAGCCGACTTGCGCATAGGACGTCGTCCACGAGCCTCTTTAGCCTCGTGCTCTCGCTCCGGATGATGCCGATCAGGCGCTGTTGCACCTCGTCGGTGAGATCGCGCTGCTCGAGGGTCACCGCGCCGCCGTAGACGGACGCGAGCGGCGTCCGGAGCTCGTGTGAGATGACGGCGATGAACTCGTCCTTGACCTGGTCGAGCTGGCGCTGCCGTGTCAACGCTGTTATCAGCGAGCGCTGGTACGCGACAATCAGGATAAGCGGGGGAGCGAGGAGTAACCCATAGTACGGCGAGCGTTGCCACAGCGTGACGAGGATCGCCGTCGTCGCCGCCATGACGATGAACGCGACGAACGTAGAGCGGTAGAAGCGGCGGGCCACTCGAACATAGCGCTCGCCACGCACCCGGGCGAGGACGATCGTCAGCAGGCTGACGTTGACGACGTAGAACGCGAGAGAGCTCGCGAAGCCGAAGCGCAAGCCGGCCGGCATCAGCCCGCCGACGAGACCCGCGGCGGCTCCGGAGAGTGCGTACAGCGAGCTGTTGAAGGCCACCTTCAGCGGGCGGCGCCGCAGACGAAGCTCCACGATCAGCATCGCACCCGCTCCGACGAGGGCGCCCTCTTGCCAGCCATAGAGTGCGGCCGCGGCAGCGACGAACACGGTGCCGAATGACGTCTCGCCGGCTGGCACGCCCTCGATCGGGATCGGGAAGGCCTCCGCGAGCGTCGCCCCGGCGAGCAAGGCAACGACAGGCCACGGCGCCGAGATGCCCGTGGAGAGCGCGAGGGCGACGATCGCCGCTCCGGCCAGCGTCACCGGCACCACGGCCGAGCCGGGTCCAGCCAGGAAGCTCCGCAACGAGCGGAGCCGCGCTCCCGGTCCTGCCGTTATCGCTGCAGCTGCAGCTGACACGCGTGCCCGCGATCCATACCACTGGAAAATGTCGACAGACGCGCGCCCAAGCGCATCACCCTTCTGGGGGGTGCGGATCTCCCAAGCTCCCCGGTCGGGCGCGATCGACACCGACAAGCAGGCGGCGAAGCGCGCCGAGTGCGGTGCCGGGCAATGGTTGTGGAACGTTCAGTCCCGGCCGCGGCCGAAGAGGAGGCAGCCGTTGTGGCCGCCGAGGCCCATCGCGTTGGAGAGCGCCACTTCCACCTGCACCCGCCGCGCCTCGTTCGGGACGTAGTCGAGGTCGCACTCGGGGTCGGGCACCTCGTAGTTGATCGTCGGGGGGAGGACGCCCTCGTGCAGGGCGAGCACGCACATCATCGCCTCGAGCGCGCCGGCCGCACCGAAGCAGTGCCCGAGCATCGACTTCGTCGACGAGACCGCGAGCGAGTACGCGTGGTCGCCGAAGACCTGTTTGATCGCCCGCGTCTCGGCGGCGTCACCGAGGGGTGTCGAGGTGCCGTGGGCGTTGATGTAGCCGACGCGTTCCGGCGCGACGTCGGCCCGCCGAAGCGCCGCCTCCATCATCTCGACGACACCGACCGACTCGGGATCGGGCGCAGCGAGGTGGTACGCATCGTTCGAGGCGCCGTAGCCAAGGACCTCTGCATAGACGGTCGCGCCTCGCGCCCGGGCCGCCTCGAGCTCCTCGAGCACGAGCACGCAGGCGCCCTCGCCCATCACGAACCCCGCCCGCGTCGCGTCGAACGGGCGGGACGCCCGCGGCGGACACTCCTCCTCGGCGGCGAGGCCGCGCATCGCGCAGAAGCCGGCCAGGATCAGCGGCGTCAGGCACGCCTCCGCCCCGCCGGCGACCACGGCGTCCGCATCCCCGCGGCGGATCACCTCGGCCGCCTCTCCGACTGCCGTCGACCCCGTCGCGCACGCCGAGACCGGCGCGTAGTTCGCACCACGAAGGCCGAGCGTGAGCGCGATCTGCCCGCTCGCGGTGTCCGGGAGGACGCTGGGGATGAAGTACGGCGAGACACGGTCAGCTCCACGCTCGAGCAGCGTGTCGTGCGCCTCGACGATCCCGATGATCCCCCCGATCGCGGTCCCGAAGAGCACGCCGACCCGCGCCGGCTCGTAGACCCCGTCGAGGCCGGCGTCGTCCCACCCCTCCGCCGCAGCCGCGAGCGAGAGCAGCACGTTCCGGTCGAGCCGTCGCGCCTCTCTCGGCCCGACAATGGTGGTCGGGTCGAAGTCCTTCACCTCGGCCGCGATGCGCACAGGGAACGCGCTCGTGTCGAAGGCGGTGATGAAGTCGATCCCGCTTCGCCCGGCGACGGCGGCGTCCCACGTCGACCGCCAGTCGTTGCCGAGCGGCGTCACGGCACCAAACCCGGTCACGGCAACCCTGCGCACTGGCGCGGAGCCTAGCGGCGGTTAAGGAGTCGGAAGGATGGGTACACGATTGATCGTCCGGCGGCCCGGTCCGAGCGCCGCCCACGCAAGTCAGACGTCAGGGGGAAGCGTGGCTCAGGCTGCCGCGGAAATTTCGCAGAGCAGGCCGACCCGGCCCCGGCTGGTCTTCTTCCACTCGAAGCTCAGCGGACGGTGTCGGCGTGTCGAAGGATTCATCGCCCAGGTGCTCCAGCGTCGAAAGAACCACGGCACCTTCGTTTTGCACGAGATCGATGTCGAGGAACGGCCCGACCTCGTCGAGCGCTTCCACATCGACGAGGTACCGACCTTGCTCGTCGTCGCGGAACGGCGCGTGCAGGGCCGCCTCTCGCACCCGCGCGGCTGCCGAGACATCGAGGACATGCTGAAGCCCTGGCTCAACTAGAAGAGCTAGCGTTCGGCGGGCGTGCCCGGCAAGAACGTTCCCTTTCCGCCGATGGAAGCCGAGCTCGTTCGCGAGCTCCCGCCGGGCAACGGCTGGCAGTACGAGCCAAAGTGGGACGGCTTCCGGGGGGTGCTCGAGAACGACGGGGGCGAGCTCGCGCTCTGGAGCCGGAACGCGCGACCGCTGTTGCGCTACTTCCCCGAGCTCCGGCCGCTCGGCGAGAAGCTCCCGCCCCACTCCGCGATCGACGGCGAGATCGTGATCGAGCGGGGCGGGCGGCTCGACTTCGACTCGATGCAGATGAGGCTGCATCCGGCCGAGAGCCGCGTCCGCAAACTCTCGGGCGAAATCCCGGCGCAGTTCATCGCTTTCGACGTCCTGCTCTGGCAGGGGAACCCGGTCCACAAGAGCCCTCTGGAGAAGCGACGCGCTGCGCTCGAGAAGCTGCCGTTCACGATCTCGCCGGCGACCCGCGACGCGAGCGTCGCCGGGGCGTGGCTCGAGCGGCTGGAGGCGGCGGGACTCGACGGCGTGATCGCGAAGCGCCTCGGCCTCCCCTACCTCCCGGGCTCACGCGAGGCCGTCGTCAAGGTCAAGGGCTACCGCACTGCGGACTGCGTCGTCGTCGGCGTGCGCTGGAAAGAGAAACCAAGAACGCTCGCGACGCTCCTCCTCGGCCTCTACCGCGAGGACGGCGAGCTCGACTACGTCGGCTCATGCGCGGTCGCCGCATCGAAGCATGCAGACGTGCTGAAGCGCGTCGAGCCGCTCCTGAAGGGCGCGCCCGACCGGGGATTCTCGGAGCCGAACCGCTGGGGCTCGGGCGAGCTCGCGGAGTCGGCTGTTCGCCCCGATCTCGTCGTCGAGGTCCGCTTCGACAAGGTCCAGGGGAACCGCTTCCGCCACGGCACGAAGCTCGTCCGCTTCCGCGACGACAAGGACCCGAGGCAGTGCACGTGGCGGGAGGTACGGCCGCCGCTGCGGCCGGACGACCTCACCGTGCCGGAGCTTCTAGCCCGAGCTGCTCGAAGCGCGGCGCGAGGCTGACCTTCCGCCGCCACATGCCCTTGGTCAGGTCGCCGAGGGCGTCGATGCGC
>JBKPCT010000189.1:0-3889 GCA_046727515.1 Actinomycetota bacterium
CTTCTTCGACGCGCCGACCATGGCTCGGACCAAGCAGTTCCTCTCGAAGATCCTCTAGCCGACGCGGACCGGGAAGTACGGTGGCGAGAGGAGGAACCCGATCCGCGGCGAGGCGCCCGCGAGCCCGCGTGCCATCTCGAGAGCCGCGGCCACTCCGTGCGTCGGGACGAAGCCGAGCTGGCGGGCGGCGACCGAGTCGCGGCACCCGGCGACGAGGACGGCGCCGAGGCGGTCGAGGGCCGGCCGGCAGGCATCCCAGTCGGCGAACGGCGCTCGCGGGTGACACGTTCGCCCCTCGCGGTACGCGCGGATCGCCCGCGGGTCGGCCGCGGCGTTATCTTCCGCCTCGGCGAGCAGCTCGTCGTCCCGGCCGGAGCGCGTCGCCTGGAAGAACGTCCGGTAGGGCTGTTGGGTCGGATGCTGGAAGCGGCGCCGGAGCGGGGTGACGAGGACGACGGTGCCGCCGTCGCGCACGGGGAACGCGTTGCGCCAGAGCCGCAGGGCGTGGCCCAGCCCGAGCGTCGCGGCGGTCAGCGCGTTCGGCCGCTCCCGTGGCAGGAAGGGGGTCGTGCGCGGGACGCCGATGCAGAGCACGTCGAGGGGCTCATCGAGCGGCGCCGCCTCGTTCTCGACCGCCCGGACGAGCGCCTCGGCGTGCGCCGCCGAGGGAGTCCCGGCGAAGGCGGCGGACGCGGTCACCTCGAGCGGGTGTGCAAAGAGGATGGGGGCCCGCAGCGCCCCGGGCACGAACCGCAGGGCCCGCGCGAGCCGCGAGCGCCCGACACGCTCGACGGCCTCGCGCTCGTAGGGATAGCCGCGAAGCGCGCCTCCGAGGCGCGGCAGATCGAGCACGAGGGATGCGCCGATCAGGCGCGTCCGCGCCTCGACCGCACGCTCGAGCGCGAGGGCGAGCTCCCAGCCGGGGGCGAGGTGTGTCTCGAGCAGCGACTCCGCCCTGGTCGCGCGGATCGTCTCGGCCCCGGACGCGCCGAGCAGGGCGGCCGGACCGCCGTGCAGGACGGTCTCGGCTGCGGTCACCGAGACGACCAGGTCGGTCTCGATGACCGCGGGGTGGACGCGCAGGGGCGTGCCCGCATGCGACCCCACCTCGACGAGATCCGGATCCTCGGCATCGTGGACCGCAACCTCGCCGTGGAAGCGGAGCGCGAACCCGGGGGTGACGAGACTCTCGACGGAGCGCCGTCCGGGGCGACGGCCGAGGCCCGCGCCGACGAGGATGGTCTGACGGTCGGTCGGCAGGCCGAGCCGCTCGAGCTCCTCGGCCGCGGCGACGACGCCCGCTTGTCTGGGGTCACGAGTCGCCGCAGGGATGGGCAGCACAGGCGACTCGACGAGGATCGTCGCTCGGGCACCGCGACGCACGAGCGCCTCGAGCGGTGGACCCGCGAGCGGAAAGCGCAGCGCGTCGCGGACGGCCGCGCCGACGTCGGCGATCGGCCGGTCGGGCGGAGGGGGCGGGGCGAGCACGACGGCGTCTTCCGCGGCGCCCGCGACGACCATTCCCGAGCCGTACAGGAGCGGAACGCGCGGCACGCTAGGGAATCGAGCGGTAGAGGCGCAGGAACGAGGTTCGGAAGCCGCGCTTCGGCCAGAAGCGGGAGGCGAGCAGGTTGGTCATGCGCCAGTCCGTCACCATCGTCGGGTAGCCGTGCTCGTAGGCCCAGCTGAGTGCGTGGTTGGTCAGCGCCACGCCCACGCCGGTTCCGCGCTCCGAGGGTCGAGTCGACGCCTGGGCGAGGTCGATCGAGTCGGCGGGCACACGGAGGTCCGGGGGGCGGCGGTAGAGGAGCAGGTGTCCGACGACGCCGCCGTCACGTTCGGCGACGAAGTGGCGATACGTCTCCAGCCGCTCCCAGGTGCCCGACCACTCCTCCACGATCGCGCTCTCCTCGTCGGGGTCGCGCCGCGAGAAGCTCGGCGACGAAAGCATCGACTCGGTCATCGAGCGCTCGAGCCTGGCCGCAGCCACGGCGTCCTCCGGCGTGCTCTCGCGAACCACGAGGCCGGCGTCGACAGCCGGCTCCGGCGCCGTCTCGCGTGCGGCGAGGGCAGCCGAGGCGCCGAACGAGAGGCGGAACCAGGGGTCGACGAGCTCCGGCAGGTTCGGCACGAAGACGAAGTGTCGCGTCAGTCCGGCATCGACCCAGGCCCCGGCCGCCGCCGCGTAGAGGTCGCGCACGAGCTCGGCCTCCCGCACGGCATGGCCGGCAATGTGACTCCAGACATGAGGCCCGATCGGGTCTTCCTTGCGCTTTCCGACCAGGTAGCCGGCCAGCTCGCCGCCGGCGAAGGCCACGACGCCGGGGAGCGCGTCCCGCTCCTGCTCGATCTGTGCCCGGAAGTCGACGTCGGCCGAGAGCAGCGGCTCGGCCGCACGATGCGGGGCATGCCGATCGGCGAGGAGCCGCGCCGCGGCGTCCAGGTGCTCGTCCGCGAAGGGCAGGATCTCGGGCCGGGTCACGGACGTACACTCGCAGAGATGTCACCGAAGACGCTGAGCGGCGAGGAGCTCCAGCTCGACGACGCCCCTGCCCGCGACGCGGAGCTCTTCCTCGTCGACGGGAACAACCTCGCCTACCGCGCCTACTTCGCGCTGCCCGAGGAGCTGGCGACGAGTGAGGGCTTCGCCACGAACGCCCTGCTCGGCTTCACGAACATGCTCTTCAAGCTCCTCACCGACTACCGGCCGAAGGGCGTCGCGGTCGCGTGGGACACGAGCCCGGTGCACCGGGCCGAGCTCTCGGAGACCTACAAGTCCGAGCGGCGGCCGATGCCTGATCTCCTCCGCGAGCAGTTCCCCTACTTCCGCCCGATCGTCGAGGCATTCGGCTACCGCAACCTGGAGTTCGAGGGCTGGGAGGCCGACGACGTGATCGCGACACTCGCGACCCGCGCCGACGCGGCCGGAATCCGGACCTGCATCGTCTCGACCGACCGCGACGCCTTCCAGCTCGTGAGCGAGAACGTCGTCCTGATGATGACCCCGCGCGGGGTCGCGGACGTCAACGTCTACACACCCGAGCGCGTCGAGGCGCGGCTCGGGATCACCGCCGACAGGGTGCCGGACTTCATCGGCCTCAAGGGCGACCCCTCCGACAACATCGAGGGCGTTCCCGGGATCGGCGACAAGACCGCCTCGCAGCTCGTCGCCAAGTACGGCTCGCTCGAGGGCGTGCTCGGGCACGTGGACGAGCTGACTCCGGCGCGCGCGAAGGCGATCCGCGAGCACGCGGAGCAGGTGCAGCGCTCGAAGCAGCTCGCGACCATGCGCCGTGACCTGGACATCGACTGCGACCCGGCCGACCTCGTGCTCAGCCCGCCTGATCGCTCGCAGCTGACGGAGATGTTCCGGCGCTTCGAGTTCCGCGGCCTGCTCCAGCGGGTCGACCTCCTGGACGAGGCCGTCCCGTCCGCCGGGCCGGGCGCGGTCGAGGGCGAAGAGCTCCCGTGGCGCGAAGAACCCGAGCCAAGTAACAGTCTGTTACGAGGCGTGGAGGGGTACGCCGCGGAGGGGGAAAGGGCTGCTCTCGCGCACAACGGCGACGTCGTCGTTATCCCCAGGCCAAGTAACAGTCTGTTACAAGGCGCTTCGCTCGTCGTGCACGATGCGAAGGCGCTACACGTCGCCGCGCGCGACGACACGCTCCTCGCCGCCTACTTGATCGAGCCCGGGAGGGCTTCCTACGAGCTCGACGATCTGGCGGTCGAGTACGGGGTCGGAGTGAGACCCTCGCCGGAGGCCGACGAGGAGACGACCGCGCTGATCCGTCGCGCGGCGCTGCCCCCGCGGCTCATCGCCCAGATGCGTGCGCGGCTGCTCGAGCGCGGGAACCTCGTGCTCTACGAGACGATCGAGCTCCCGCTCAGC
>JBKPCT010000190.1:0-24361 GCA_046727515.1 Actinomycetota bacterium
CAACGGTTTTCAAGACCGTCCCGTTCGACCGCTCCGGCACCCCGCCGTACCGCTTATTCAAGCCGATTCGCGACGAACTCGAGCCCAGGCGCGTGAGTTGGCGGAGCTAGCGGATGCGCTCGCTGACGCGTCGGCGAGCACCCAGAAACGATCTCCTCGCTCTGCCTCGAGTTTCGCCAGCTGCTCCCGGTGGATCCCTCGGACGCGGGCCGGCGTGATCGCCTCGTCGGGGCCGACCTCTTCGATCACGAGACTCGTTTTGTCCTCGTACAATGCTCGCCGGCGAGGCGCGCGCGGTCGTCGTACGGCCAGATGAACGACTGACGGCTCGACGCGTGGTACAGCGCCTCAGAGGCGTCGACGTCGTAACCGATCGCGTGGAGGTCGGCGCCTCGGGCGAGCTGATGGAAGGTGATCTCGTCGCAGATGCCCCAGTGGGCGACCGCGAGTCGATCGTCGGAGTGCCACAGCACGGCCTCGCCGACGCTCCGGTAGAAGGCGAGCACCCCCTCCTTCCCCCTGATTTACCGCCGAGTTCGCTCCCCAGGTGACTCGGTAGACCGGCTCGTCGACCATCATGTCCGGCGCGACGATCTGCTCGTACTCGCCCGCGCCCTCGAGGTGAACGTGGCGCCAGAAGTTGAGGATGATGGCACGGTGGAGCGGGTCGGTCGTCCGGTCCAGCAGCTCGGCGGTCGGGAGCATGCACTCGTAGACCGCTTGCTCGAAACCTGTTAGGGGTCGGCGCGGGCATCAGAGTTCGCGGCGTGCCTGATTGACGAGCGTGAGGACGAGGTGGCTGCGGGAGGCATTCCCGCGAACGTCTGCAACCTCCACATCCAACCGATAGTCGCCGTCTGGGAAGGGGCGGGTGTCGAATCCGCGGGCCAGCCAGATGCGGAAGAGCCCCGGCTTGTTCGGATGGTTCTGCCGCGTCCCGGGCGCGTAGATGGTGGGGAAGTGCACATCCGAGGGCGGCTTGCCGGCGATCTGCGGCACGAACGACGTGCGGAAGTCGGAGGCGGTCCGCCACGGCACGTATGCGTGGGCGTTGCGGACGAGGCGCCAACGCACATGTGCCGGTGTCACGGGCATCCCGTGCCAGGCCGGTTGCGGTGCCGAGAGCGCTGGGCGATCGAACGTCTCCACGATCACGTCGACGCGGCCGAAGAGCTCGTCGAGATGGCCTGAGGTGACGATGCGCGCAACGACCGGCGCGCCATAGTCCTGGTATGGCGTCATCGCCCCGCGCCGCAGTGGGTTCCAGTAGGTGTCCCCGCGCCGCTCGGCGAGATGGACGTGGCCCCAGCCCTTCGCGATGTGACCGAGGAGCGCACCGCGGCGGACGCGTGCGCCGTGAGCGACGGCGGGGACGACGTGCCAGTAGGCGTGCTCCCGCGCGCCCTCCACCTCGATGACTGTGATGTTCTGCCCGTGGATCGACACGCGCCCGCCGTTCACCGCATACACCGCGGTTCCGTCGAGCGCGGAGACGTCGACTCCGAAATGGAACGACTTGCCTCCCTTGTCGCCTATGCGCGGATCGCCGAACAGTCCGCGCACCGGATGCTGCCGATCGAACGGCTTGATCGGCCACGGATGAGTGTCTCCTCTCGGCGGCACGACGCAGGAACGCTAACTCCTCCTCGCCGGTCGATCCGCACGAGGTTTCGTCGTTGCACCGCTTCTTGACCCGGATCAGGGCGAAACGCGATAATCGGCGCCGCGACTCGGATCAGGGTCTGGCGCCGATCGGATCGGGGGCTGGTTGATGCAAGAGCTTCTTCCAATCGGCTGCGGCTTTCTCTTGGGGGCGCTCGCCCGGCGGCTCCGGCCGTCATTTCGGCGGCCGGTCGTTGCGGTGCTCGCGATCGCGCTCGGCGTGATGGCGACGGTCGTGACCGGCGAAGCAGCGATCAGCTGGGCGTTCGTCCTGATCGACATCCCGATGGTCGCCGTCGCCGCCTCGGTCGGATTTCTCGTTGCGCACCGGGTCGAGCGGGTAGGGAAGACACGGAGAGGAGGAACATGAAGCGAAAGGGCGATCAGGATCGCAGCAGGGGCGACAACGCCGAGCGACGCCGCCGCCAGTTCGAGGATTCGCGCGGGCTATGGGGTCGGCCGGAGCTGCCGTTGGACGAAGAGGGCGAGCCCGACACGCCCGGCGCACCGTCTGACCGCGGTGAGGCAAAGGAGAAGGGCGACGGAGCGGGCGGGAAGTGAGGGCACCGATGGAGGTGGCTGCCGCGGACAGAGCGCGGAGAGCAAAAGAGTCGAGCGGGAAGCCGCGGTGACCGGGCTCGACCCCGACGGCGTGCCCGATGCGGTCGGCGCCGACTCGTCTCGGTTGCTCTACCTCCGCGCTACACAGGAGCGGGCCGCGCTGCTCGAAGCAACTCCGCCCAGCCCCGCGATCGTCTGGCAATCACTCGGCCCGCACGGGATTCCCAACGGCCAGACCTATGGGAGCGGGCCCGGTAGCAGCGTGACGGTGTCCGGCCGAGTCTCGGCGATCGCCGTCGACCCGACGAACTCGGATCACGTCTTGGTCGGAAGCGCCGCCGGTGGGATCTGGGAGACGGTGGACGGCGGGACGAGCTGGACGGCTCGGACGGACGACCAGCCGACGCTCGCGGTCGGTGCGCTCACGTTCGACCCCTCGGACGCCTCCACCGTGTACGCGGGTACCGGGGAAGGGGACTCGGAGTACTTCCATCTCGGCCAGGGAATCCTGGTCTCCAAGGACGGAGGGACGACGTGGACGATCGCCGCCCGGAACGTCTTCGCCGGCATCGGTTTCTACCGGCTCCTCGTCGATCCGCGAGACGGGCAGAGGCTGATCGCCGCGACGACCGGCGGTGCCGCGGTTTCGGCCGACGGCGGCGCCGGCTGGTCGATGTTGCACCGCGGCGTGACCTGGGACGTCTCACTCGCGTATCACGGCGACGAGGCAGAGATCCTGCTCGCAGCCGCCGACGGCCTGTTCAGCGGTCCCGGCCAGGGCGCGCTGACCAGCGTCCAGCTTCCTGGACTTGGGACACTCGACCAGGACCGAGAGCGCATGGCGGTTGCGCACGTTCCCTCCGACCCGGCGCAAGCGTTCGTCTTCGCCGCATTCCAGGGCCAGGCGCTGCTCTGGCATCGGACGGTCGAGGGCGGCCCGTACGCGCCGATCGAGCTCCCGTCGTTCGGCGTCGGCGAATACATCGACAACGTCTTCGATGTGCGGCAAGCGGCCTACGACTGGTACGTCGCGGTTCCGCCTGCGGGAGACGACACGGTGTACCTGGGTGCGATCGAGCTCGTGAAAGGTGTCCGTGCCGGCGACCGGTGGGACTGGACCGACATCTCGAGCCGAATCGGCGACGGCGACTCGATCCACCCGGACCAGCACGCCATGGCATTCGACCCCCGCGATGTGAACGTCCTCTACGCCGGGAACGACGGCGGCGCCTTCCGCAGTCCCGACCGGGGGGAGTCGTGGCAGTCGCTCAACGCCGGCCTCGCGATCAGCGAAGTGGAGTATCTGACGCAGCGGCCCGATGAGCCGATCTGGCTGCTGGCCGGTTTGCAGGACGACGGCACCGTCCGCCGGGAGAGAGTGAACGCGTGGACGCAGGTCGGGCCCGGGGACGGCGGCGACTGTGGAACGAACATGGCCCGTCCCGACACGTGCTTTCACTCGTACTACTACATGTACACGGATCGCTCGGACCGGCGCGGCGACGCGGACAGCTGGCAGGACGTCACGCCTCCGGGCGACTCCCCCCAGCTTCTGAAGCTCTTCTATCCGCCCCTCGAGGTGAACGGCGAAGTGGTCGCGAAGGCCGGGCAGATCGTGTACATCTCCCGCAACAGCGGGGTGAACTGGAAGACCGTCGCGCTCGCCCAGCCGCAGTCCGGTCGGCCGTCAGTCGCCTCCGCGCTGGCCATTCCCACACCGGACACCATCCTCGTCGGCACTATCCGTGGCGACGTCCTCAGGCTGCACTGGGACAACGGGACCTGGGGTGCTCCGACCGCACTGACCAAGCCCCGAGATGGATGGATCAGCGACCTCTTGGTCGAACCTGCACGTCCTGAACGGCAGTGGGCGACGTTTTCGAATCCAGGCGCGGTCTTTCGCTCGGACGACGCCGGTGCGACCTGGAGCGATGTCACGACGAATCTGCCCTCGATCCCGGTGAACGCGATCGTCAGCGATCCCGCTAGTCCGGACCGGGTGTGGGTCGCCTGCGATGTCGGCGTGTTCGAGTCCGTGGATGCAGGAGGCAGCTGGTCGGTGTTCGGCACCGGCCTCCCGAACGCCCTCGCGGTCGACCTCCTGTTCTATGAGCGCGACCGTCTGCTCCGTGTCGCCACCCGAAGCCGCGGGGTCTGGGAAGCGACGGCCCCCTAGCTGCTCCTGCCCTACGCGGCGACTCCGACTCTGGCCGGCGCGCCGAACTCCTCGAGCACCGACGGCACGGCGATCGAGCCGTCCTCGTCCTGGAAGTTCTCCATGATCGCGATCAGGCTGCGCGCGGTGATCGCAGTGCCGTTCAGCGTGTGGACGAGTGCCGGTCCGCTCTCGCCCCGGTAACGCACCTCGAGGCGCCGCGTCTGAAAATCGGTCGTGTTCGAGGTCGAGGTGATCTCTCGGTAGCGCTGTTGCGCCGGCATCCACGCCTCGATGTCGTACTTCTTCGAGGCGGAAGCGCCGAGGTCGCCGGCGGCGACGTTGACGACGCGGTAGGGGAACCCGAGCTCGGCGACGATCTGCTCCTCGATCGACAGCAGCAGCTCGTGCTCCTCGTCCGAGTCCTCGGGCCGTGTGAACGAGAACATCTCGACCTTGTCGAACTGGTGCACGCGGAACATCCCGCGCGTGTCCTTACCCGCCGCGCCCGCCTCGCGCCGGAAACACGTCGAGTAACCGGCGTAGCGGAGCGGCAGCGCGTCCTCGTCGAGGATCTCGCCCATGTGCAGCGCAGCGAGCGAGACCTCGGATGTGCCCGTCAGGTACAGCTCGTCGCGCTCGACGTAGTAGATGTTGACATCGTCGGTCGGGAGGAAGCCGGTGCCGTACATCGCCGGCTCGCGGACGAGCACCGGCGGCAGCACCGGGACGAAGCCCTTGCGCACGAGGCGGTCGAGCGCGAAGCGGTAGAGCGCGAGCTCGAGGAGCGCTCCGTCGCCCATGCGGTAGGCGAAGCGGGCGCCCGACACGCGTGCGGCGCGCTCCACGTCGAGCCAGCCGAGGCGCTCGCCCAGCTCGAGGTGGTCGAGCGGGTCGAAGCCGAACTCGCGCGGCTCGCCGACCCGCCGCACCTCCTCCGCGTCCTCCTCGTCGAAGCCGTCCGGTGCAGACGGGTCGGGAGGGTTCGGCACCCGGTCGAGGAGCTCCTGGCGGCGTACCTCCGCCTCGGCCAGCTCTCCGTCGAGGGCCTGCAGCTCGGACTTGAGCGCCTTCGCCTCCTCGATCTGCTCAGGCGTCGTCGGCTTGCCGAGCTTCTTCTGCCGCGCGCGCACCTCGTCCCGCCGCGTCGTCGCCTCACGCCAGGACGCGTCGGCCTCGAGCAGCGCATCGAAGATCTCGTCTGCGCCCTTGCGCACGAGCGCCGCCCGGAAGCCGTCGGGGTCGTTGCGTGCGGCGCGGAGATCGATCACGCGAGGGAGTCTAGAGCGCGCTCTGCAGCGTCAGACACAGGGCCAGGCAGGTGTCTTGCCTCTTTCAGGGAGTGTCTGAGACTGTGCGGGCCAGGTACGCCTCGATCACCTGCGCCACACCCTCCTCGGTCACGGGCGGGCAGACGAGATCGGCGGCTTCGAGCACCCGCTCGTCCGCGTTCTCGACCGCGACGCCATAGCCGGCCCACTCGAGCAACGGCACGTCGTTCTCGCCGTCTCCGAATGCGACCGTCCGCTCCTGCGAGAAGCCGAGGTGCTCGGCGAGAAAGGCGAGGCCCGAGGCCTTCGACACGTCCGGGCTCGCCAACTCGAGGAAGTAGGGCAGCGACTTCGAGATGTACAGCCGCCCGTCGAACTGCTGGACGAGCCGCTTCTCGAGCCCGTCGAGCTCGACCGGATCACCGACCGCGACGAGCTTCGTCGGCGGCTCCTCCAGCCACTCGAGGAGGTCGCCGACAGCGTGCACCTCGAGGTTCTGGAACGACGCGTACGCTTCCGAGGCCGCCGTGTGCCGCGCGACATAGAGCTCGTCGTCGACGTAGCAGTTCAGGGGGTATCCCTCGGCCTCGACCGCGGCGATCGCCTCGCGTGCGAGCTCGAGCGGGATCGGCTCGTGCCGGAGGAAGCGGCCGCTGACCGGGTCGGCGACGACGGCGCCCTGGTAGCAGATCACCGGGTCGTCGATTCCGGCGGCCCGCACGTAAGGACGGACCGACTGGAACATTCGGCCGGTGACGATCAGGACGTGGATGCCCACCGCGCGCGCCGCCGTGATCGCCTCGCGCGTACGGGAATGGAGCGTTGCGTCCTCGCCGATCAGCGTGCGGTCGAGGTCGCAGGCCAGCGCCTCGATACCGGTCGGGAAGTCGGCCGGGAGAATCAGCCGTGTGTGGCCTTGACCACGTACGCCGCCACGTCCGCGATCTGCTTCTGGGAGAGCTGGCCGGAGAAGGAGGGCATCACCCCTTTGCCGTTCGTCACCCGGTCGACGACGAGATCCAGCGGCGGCTTCGCCTGGTCGAGGTTGGGGCCGACCGTGCCGCTCGCCCCCGCGTCCTTCAGGGTGTGACAGCTCTTGCAGCCGGCCGATGCAAAGACCTTCTTGCCCGCGACCGGGTTGCCCTTCACCTCGGGCGTCGCCGGCACCTTGCCCTCGACGGTCTCGGGCAGAGGCTCGACGGTCTTGCCCCCGGAGCAGCCGGCTAGGACGAGACCGCAGGCGACCAGGAGCAGGGCTCGGCGGCGCACGGGCGCGAGTCTAGTCAACGCGCGCACGATTGCGCCGGGCGGCCCGCGAGAGCGGCGAGCGCCCGCTTCGGAGTGGGAGAGAACTCGAGCCGGATCGGGCCCGGACGCGGGACCGTGAGCCTGATCATGCCGTCCGGGGCGCGCTTGAGGCAGCCGCTCGAAGGCTGCCAGTACCGCGAGAACCGGACGGCGACGCGATAGGTGCCTGCCCGGGCAACGGTCGCGACGATACTCGATTCGCCCATCTTCACGACCTCTGCCGGGGCCGGGCCCGTGATGATCGGCGTCGCCCCAGGGACCTCGTACACCGTGAGCTCGGGCGTCCGGAAGACGCCGATGAGCGGCGAGCGCGGACCGCGGATGAGGGCAGCCTCGGCCCGCGCGCTGTAATCCGGGCGCGCGCCCGTCAGCAGCACGTAGCGGACGCCCATGCTGCGCAGCCACCGTACGTAGGAGCTTGGGCCCAGCTCGTCGTAGAGCAGCTCGTTCTGCGGGAAGTCGTCCTGTCGGAACCACCCCCGCGCCAGGGGGATCCCGGCGCGCGGGAGGTAGAGTGCCGCCCAGTGGCCGGCGGTGTCGACCGCCTCGATGCGGTACGACGGCGTCAGATGACCTCGCAGATAGGAGATCGCCGGCTGCCAGTAGGCGGCGTGCGAGGCCGGATCCTCGGCCGCACGTACGTAGCTGGCCGCCAGCGGGGTCACGTTCCACGAGATCGCGAGCCCGAGCACGACGAGGGCGGGAACAAGCGGACGCCAGTCGCGCAGCGAGAGCACGAGCACCGATACCGGGATCGCCGCATACCGGAGACGCGCGATGTTCTCGCCGACGCCCGAAGAGACGAAGAAAAACGTCAGGCAGGCGATCCCGTAGACGGGGAAGACGTATCTGAGTGTTCGTGCGCGCTCGGCCCGCCACGAGAAGGCTGTGGACAGCGCGCAGTAGACGCAGGCGGCTGCGAGCTCGCCGACGGAGAACGGGTACCGGCCGCTCGGTGGGAACGCCCGCAGTACGAGCCCTTCGAGCAGGACCACGGCGAGGAGCCCCGCTCCGGCCGCGACACGCAACCAACGCTCGGATTGCCGGCCGAGCGCGAGCCCGACGACGACCAAGACGAGGAGCAGAAACGCGATCGGACTCGCGGCGGCGGTGAGTGCGGCCAGCACCGCGAAGCGCAAGGGGCGCCGGGCTTGCAGCGCCCACAGCGCGAGCAGCGCCAGCGCGGCGCCGAGTGCGAAGGGGAAAGCGGCGGAGAGGACGATCCCCGCCCACACGACGGCGAACGTCCGGCTCGACCACCGCGCGCGCGGGCCCCACTCTCTCCAGACGACGACGGCGAACGCAAGCGTCGCCGCCGACACCGTCGCCACCGCGAGCAGCCGGATGCCGAGGGCGGCTGCGAGCGGGTAGTAGAGGAGGCTGTAGGTGACGAAGCTGTAGCGACCTGCGTACCAGAAGTTGTTCCAGAGCGTGAAGCCGTGGTCGAGGAAGACGGTGCGCTGGTACATGTGGGCCGCGATGTCCGTTCCGGGCGGCCCGGCCCAGGCAAGAACCGCCGCCAATGCCGCCGCCGTTCCGGCCGAGAGGGTTGCCTCACGTGCGAGAGGCGAAGCCCGGGACATGGACGCCGACGTTATCGACCCGGCGGTGGTCACGCGCCGGTCCGCGCACCCGCTCGTAGGCGAAGAGAACCGCGTACGAGAGCGCGCCCGCGGAGGCAACGGCGCCGGGGCTGTCGTTGACGACCAGGGAGACTGCGATCCCGGCGAGCAGGGCGTCGCCCGCGGGGAATCTCAGTCGCCGCGTCGCCAGGACGACGAGCGACACGATCGAGACGGCAAAGACCGTCGCCTGGACGGCGCTCGAGCCGAGGCTCGCCGCCGAGATGTGAAGGCGGCCCGCGAGATCTTCGGCCAACGAGACGGGTCCCTTTCGGAACGCGTGCGTGACGTGACTCGATCCTCCGCTAGCGGCGTCGAGACCGACCAGGACTGCGACGAGCGCGGCTCCGCCCGCGATCGCCGCGGCCCCGCGCCGCCACGTCCAGCGCACCCCGTAAATCCGCGACGCCAGCACTGCGAACGCCGCCAGGAGCACGACGATGCCACCCCCGTCCGCGCCCGCCTTGCTCCACCCGACGGTGGCGAGGGCGAGCGCGAGGACCCAGGGAGTCGCACGCGGGCCGAGCAGGGCGGCCGCCTCCAGCGAGACGGTCAACAGCACCGTCTCGACGAGGTTACCGGCCCCGTAGAACCTCCCACCGCCGTCCGGGCTCGACCAGATCGCGGAGAACGACGCGACCTCCGACCAGCCGACGAAGACGATCAAGTAGGCGACCACGAACCCGAGCAATGCCCACGGCAGAAGGGCGCGCGGGATCGCCAGCAGTGCGGCCATGCCGAGCGCGATCGCCGGCAGCAGCGCGACGACGAGGCCGGGACGCGTGATCTCGGCCGCGGAGAGCACCAGCGCCGCCGCCAGTACGGAGGGTGCGGCGAGGAGGGCGGCCCGGCCGACGTATTCCGACCTGAACAAGACGGCGAGCAGAGCGCCGACCAGGACGGCGCCGGCCAGGATCAGCGTTTCCCACAGCCGGACGTCGTGGTTCCGTGTCAGGCGGAGGTCGAGCTCTGCGAGTTCGGCCCGGGCGTCGTCGGAAGCGCTCGAGCGGATGACCGGGCGGTCGCCGCGTTCGAGCGCCTTCGCGGTCGGGGCGATGTCGGCGATCGAGACGAGGCCGCGGATCCGCGTCGACGAGGAGACGAGAAGTCCGCCGCGGTACCGGGGACCCACGATCGTGATCGGGTAGCGGTGGGTGTTCGGGTGCGTGCCTGCAGGTGGCAGCGAGACGTAGATCGTCGTCGCGGCAGGTCGTTTCGAGATCGAGATCAGCGGCTTCCCGCCTGGGGAGCCGCCGAGCACCGACTTCCTCGTCTTGCCGCGAACGAGCGCAGCAAGGGCGCTCTCGCCGGTGACGGAGCCGCCGGCGCCTGGGACGAAGAGGCCGGCCGCGCCTTTTCGCGGCAGGGGATCGCCGATGGGAACGACGATGACGGCAACCGGCTCCGCGGCCCGGGCCGAGGCGGCGAGCAGGACCAGCAGGAGGGTGGGGAGGAGGATGCGGTTCAGGGAGCCGATTCTGGACTAGTAGCCTTTCCGGCGTGCTGGTCGAGCGGAGCATGCATCCGAAGCACCTGTCGAACGCGTACGTCGTCGCGGATGAGGAGGGCGGCACCGCGGTCTTCGTCGACAGCGGGGCGCCGCTCGCGCCGCTGCTCGAGGCGGTCGAGCGCTGGGGCGTCCGGCCCGTCGCCGTTCTACGCACGCACGGGCACCAGGACCACGTCGAGCACGAGGACGAGCACCGGGTCGAGGTCGTCACCGGCGACTTCGAGGCCGGCGGCTTGCGAATCGAGGCGCTCCCGACTCCCGGCCACAGCGACGACAGCCTCTCCTTCGTCGTCAACGGGCAGCTGTGCTTCAGCGGCGACACGTTGTTCAAGGATGCGGTCGGCGGCACGCGCGACGACTTCGACGCCGTGCGACGGTCGGTGATGGACGTCCTGATGGCCCTGCCGCCGGACACACGTGTGCTGCCCGGCCACACGGACGAGACGACGATCGGACGTGAGTGGGACGAGAACCCATTCGTCCGGGTGTGGCGCGGTGTCGACGCCGAGGGCACAGAGCCGTGCAGAGTCGGCGGCAGGGAGGCGACGCTCGTCGTCTGGTCGCCGGACTACGACGGCAAGGGCAAGGCCTGGGTCCGCTTCGCGGACGGCCGCGACGCGATCGTCGGCGGCTCGCGCATCGAGCGGCGCTAGTCCGTCGGCTGGACGAGTTGATTCCAGTCGACGGTCCTCCGTGGCCTTCCGAAATGCTGATCGCAGATCGAAAGCACGAGCGCTGAGGATCTATTTCACCTAGCGGCCGCTGTCCAGACCGGCCGCGATGTGACGTTCGTGAGCTGGGACGACGAACTGGTCGCGTCGGCACGGGACGCAGGGTTCGCGACGGCTCCGGCCTAGATCACCCTCACGGGTATCCGCTGCACGCCGTTGTTTGCGTAACCGCCGACATTCCAGTCGCCCTCGTCCGGCTGGACGTTGCCGGCCTCGTCGAGCGCGCGGCAGCAGAGGACGTGCTCGCCGGGGAAGGCCTCCCACTCGAACCGCCAGCCGCGCCAGGCCCAGCGCGAGCCAGCCTGCTCGAGCTCCGCGCGAGCCCAGGTCGCGCCGCCGTCCGCCGAGACCTCGACCTTGGCGATCGGCGCCCAGCCCGACCAGGCGCGGCCCTCGATCGAACACGGGCCTGCTGCAAGGGTGCGCTCACGTGTCGGGAACTCCGGCAGTCCGGGCGGCACCATCAGCGCGCGCGGCTGGATGCGGTCGAGCGGCTCGCCTTCATCCTCCTCGTCGCGCCGGAACCGATAGGCATGCGCCTGCTGGTAGCCAGCGAACGGCTGGTCGACGACCGTGATCTGCGTAAGCCATTTGACGTGCGTCATCCCGTACCACCCGGGCACGACGAGCCGAAGCGGGAAGCCGTGCTGGGGAAGGAGCGGCGCGCCGTTCATCTCGTAGGCGAGCAGCAGGTCGTCGCGGAGCGCCTCGTCAATCGGGAGGCTGCGCTCGAAGGCTTGCTCCTCGCCGCCCTCGAAACCTCGATCGAGACCCGTGAAGACGACCTCGCGCGCTCCGTCGATCGGCCTCGCGTCGGCGAGGAGCGGCGCGAGCGGCGTCCCTCGCCACACCGCGGTCCCGACTGCCTCCATGAGCCACGGCTGGCTGACCGGCCGCGGACCGGGGAGGAGGGCGCGTCCGTTGCCGGCGCACTCCATCGTCACCTCGAGCTCCGTCGTCGGGCGTGCTCTCAGCTCCTCGAGCGAGAGCGCGAGCTGCCGCTCGACGAGACCGCCGACAGCGAGCTCGAAGCTCGCCGTGTCGACGAGCGGGATGTCGTAGTGGATCAGCAGGTAGTGCAGCCCGACGGGCGTCACCGGATAGCGCAGCGCCTCGAGCGGCATCCCGTGGTTGCGGGCGGCCAGTTGGATCTCGACTTGGCTGAATGGCTCCACGCGAGGCGGACGCTACACTGTCTCGCGCGCGGGGCTATAGCTCAGCTGGGAGAGCGCCTGGATCGCACCCAGGAGGTCGCCGGTTCGAGTCCGGCTAGCTCCATCGCCAGTTTGCAGGGATTTTTTCGAAGGCAACCGAGAGGCCGCCTACTTCTTGCAACCCAGATGCAACCCGCGCCTTGACGGGCAGAGGTCGAAACGCGCGAAGCGGCCTCTTCCCTGGGCACGTCCGTCGAAGATGGAGACCGTGGAACGTCGGTCTCAGCTGATGGGTTCAGGGGGAAGGCTCGAGCGTGGGAGTCAAACGGCTGCCGCGGCGCGCTCGACGTAGACGCCGGGGCCCGACGGCTCGGGGATCGGCTCGCCGTCCTCGGCGAGGCCGTCGAGGTGGAAGGCGATTGCCGCGCGCATCTCTCGCTCTACCTCCTCGAGCGTGTCGGCTGTGGCCACGCAGCCGGGCAGGTCGGGCGACCAGGCCGAGTAGTTGGAGGGCGGTCCGCCCTCGATGAGGATCAGGTAGCGCTTCGCGTATTCCGTGTAATCGCTCATCGCTTCAAGCCTGCCTGATGAAGGAGCTGGCGGCAGTCTTGGGGTACAAGTCGTCCGAACCCTTGCCCGCGATGGTGACGCGGCCTGGCTTCGTAGGGTGCTTCAGCTGCCGGTGGCTTCCGCGCGTAGCCACGATCTCCCAGCCATCCGCAGTGAGGAGCTCGAGGTGGCTGGAGCTGAGCGCGGCGCACGGCCGGCCGGAAGACGCGGGCCATGAAGTTGTCCTTGCGCCAGACGGTTCCGTTCGGCGTCGGGAAGACGAGCCCGAGCTCGTTCGGGGCGCGGGCGAGGAGCTGCTCGCGGAGAACGCGCAGCGCCTCACCAGAGAGGCGAACCTGTCGCCGGCCGGTCTCGAGCTGCCACTTGTCGAAGACGGCGAGCCGCCGCAGCGAGTCGCGGCAGCTCGCGAGCGTCGCCCGGCCGCACGCGCTGCGCGTACCGCTCGAGCCAGCTCTTCGTCTGCCACCGGAAGCGCCCGTCCGGAAGCGGTTGCTTCACCGCCCAGCTGTCGCGGCGTCTGACGATGCATGCCTTCTTCCTCGCCGCTCCGACCTCCCCGTTAAGCAAGCGCTCGAGGATCTCGATGCTCGCCGCTCGGACAGCGAGCTGCTCGACCTCCGCAGCCTCGAAGAGCCGGTGGTCGAGCTGGAAACGCGCGCCGGTGAGCTCAAGCTTGTGCCCGAGCCAGCTGGCACGCGCGGCTACGACGACCTTCGCCGCCGCGCGGGGCGCGAGCCGCTCGGCCGAGGCCTCCGCCCCCAAGTCGCCTCCGCCGACGACCTCGGCCGCATGCTCGGCGCCCTGGGCCGCGAGCAAGACGTCGGGCGACTGCTCCGCCTCCGCCGTCTCATGAACCTGGAGCGCAGCCTCAGCCACGAGCTCGGCCGCAGCCCCGAAATCGAGATCTGACGCCCCAATGACCTCCTGCGTAGAGCAACTACTGACCCCGATAGCAGGCCAGACACAGATGCATCACGAGATGCAGATAGGCCTCAGCATTGCTGTACGGTGTGAGCGCCAGCGGTGAGCGGTGGCGAAGCGCCGGCAGCGACCCAAACGCGAGAAGGAGCAGCGGCATGCCTCCAGGCCGACCGTCGTGCTCGCAGCCGGCGACGGACGGTCCGTCACTCCGGTCGCGCCGCTCGCGTACTCGCGCGAGCAGGCCGCGCAAGCGCTCGGCGTCAGCCTGGCGACGCTCGACCGGCGCGTCGTGCCGGCGATCGCGACCGTCAAGACGGAGTGGGGCGCCCGACTGATCCCGGTCGGCGAACTCGAGCGCTACCTTGCCGAGCGCGCTGAGGAGCCGCGGATGCCGCGACCGCGAGCAGCGCCCTCGGGTCGTAGGTCGACGCTGCCGCCCGACGTGGTCGCCCGCATCCGCCGCGAGCACGCACTCGGCACCGGCCTCGGCGAGATCGCGCAGCGGCTGAACCGTGACGAGATCCAGACCGGCCAAGGCGGTCGCCAATGGTGGCCGTCGACGGTGCGCGCCATCCTCCTCCGCTCGAGTCAGGCTGGCTACGCTCGAGTGGCAGGCGCGTAATGAAGAAGCACCCGTCTACCCGCTCGCGAGCAGTCATCTGGGCGTTGGTCGTGACCCAGTGGACGAGCGCTCATTTCCGATGCGACTCGCTCGTGCTCGCGGTCTTGCGCCGCCGTAGAGGCATGAAGATGACGAGCACAAGCAGGACACCGGCGACGATCAGGAGGATCACGTAGCGGTCGTGGGTGTTGCGAGCCGACGGTGTATCCGCGCGTCTGGGGACGAGTTTCACGCCGTTGGCGGCCGCGAGTTGTTTCACGGCCGCGATCGCAGATCCGGCCATGCCGTTTCCTCCTTGAGCGACCGAGAGCCGTGCGAGCACTTGCTTCTCAGTCGCGGTCGAGTGCCCGAGGTGGTAGATGCCGAAGCCATTGGGCATCACGATCAGAAGCCGGCCGCGGTAGGCGAACGCGATTTCCTGGGCAAGGAAGTGGGCGTAGCGCTGCGGTTTGCGCCAGAGGGCGGTGATCGCGCCGAGGTCGTATGGGGTCGCGATTAGCGCGACCTTGATCGGGTACCGCTTGCGCTTTCCATCGAGCGTCAACCCGGCGAGTTGCTGCGTAAGTGTCGGTGAGAACTTGGTGTTGAAGGGGACGAAGACGTTCTGGGTGAGGAGGTAGTCGCTCGCCGGGTCTCCGTCGGCGCGGGCCGGGGTGGCCGCGATGCTGGCTGCGAGTGCCGCGACTGTGGCGGCGACAAGCGTGCGCGCTGTCCGATTTCGAAGGCCGATGCTCGTTCTCGGCTGTCTGCTCATCCGGAGGCGTGGTCGACGAGAAGGACGTTGAACGGTGGTTGGCCGGGCGGTTGGATCTCGAAGTTGAGGCCCCAGCGGCCGACCATCACGAGCGCGGGCGCGGAGTGCTGGTAGAGGCCGCCGCCGGCGTCGGCGAGGTGGTAGGCCTGTGAGCCCATCGCCATGTCGAGCATGGTGAATGTGGCGGTGACGTCGGCGCCGGTGACTGGTGCACCGGCGCGGGTGACGCGGACGGCGAATCTGTTGGGGACGGCGGCGCGGTTTGGCTGGAGGTGGAACTCGAGCCGGTAGCGGCCGTGGGTCATCACGGTGGTGACGGGGCCGGGGCCGACGGTGGCGCTCGCCTTGCCGACCTCGGCGGCGGCTTTCGTCGGCGGTGCGATGCTCGACAAGATCGCCGCGGCGAACAGCGCGCCGGCGACGAGCAGCACCTCGCCGCCGACGAGGCGGCGGAGCAGGGTCGCGGCCCCGGTTCCGATGTCGGGCCGCTCGCGGCTGGCCTGGAGCCGCGGCTTGGTGCGGGTGAGGTTGACGGCGGCGAGCAGCAGCGCGGTCAATAAGAGCGAGATCTTGACCACGAGCGCTTGGCCGTAGGAGGTCTGCCAGAGCGAGGCGAGCGTGGGCAAGTGCAGGATCGAGGCCCAGATGCCGGAGCCGATCAGGGCCATGACGGAGACGAAGGCGGTGTTGGAGAAGCGGGGGACGCAGACGGCGAGGCCGGCGACGCGTCGTGCCACGGGGAGGCTGCGCCAGAGCACGAGCAGGCCGATCAGGCCGCCGATCCAGATCGAGCCGGCGGCGAGGTGGAGCCAGTCGAGGGTAAGCGCGAGCGGGCGCGGGGCGGTCTGGGCGGCGTGACCTGAGGTGCTGGCCGCGAGCAGCGCCGCCGCGGCCGCGCCGAGCGCGCCCGCCAATGCGAGCAGCTCGGCAATCGAGCGCTGGCGGCGGGCGGGCCGGTCGAGCCAGAACACGACGGCGGCCGCGAGCGCGAAGAAGGCGAGCACGAGTTCGAGGTCCAGCCAGGCGCGGCCGAAGGAGGAGACGCGCATCAGCGGCACCAACGCGCCGATCGACCAGACGGAGCGGAGCGCGAACTGCGAGGTCGCTAGCTCGACGTAGATCGGCGTTGCGACGAGCGCGATCGCGATCGCGACCCAGAATGCGAGCGAGAGCGCGCGCAGCCGAGTGCCCGAGACACGGGCGACCAGCGGGCGGGCGATCAGGATGCGCAGGACGAAGATGCCGATCGCCGTCATCAGCGAGAGGAAGGCGACCCAGCGGGAAACGAGCAACCGCGTCGTGGTCGCCGTCTCGGAGACGGAGGGGATCGCGAACTGGGGCGCCGGGCCTGGGTTGGGGCCGACGGCGAAGGTGAAGGCGCCGCGGACGGGATGCCCATCGACGGAGATCGCGCGCCAGAAGACGAGGTACCAGCCCTCGCCGAGGCGGTGGAGCGGAACGTCGAGCTCGTCCGGATTCGTCGGCGAGCGGTGCGGCGGGCCGGCCGTCTGCTGGTGGCCGGCCGCGTCGGTGACCGAGACGATCGCGAAGCGCGGCTCCACCGCCTCGCTATAGGTGAGCCTGACCTGCGCGGGCGGGCTGTTGACGACACCGCTGGGCGAGGGGACGCTGCGGAGCAGCGTTGCATGCGCCGAGGCAACGGCGGGCAGCACCAATGCCGCCGCGACCGCGGCGAGCGTCGTCACGGCGCGCCCACGAGCGGTCATGCCAGCGTCCGACCTCCCTGGCGGGCGACGAGCGCAACGATCGCGACGATCAGCCCGAGCGCGCCGACGACGAGCGCGATGAGTGCGAGCGTCGAGCTGCCACCGCCCGCGAGCGAGCTCTTGGCCTCGATCGTGGGCGCTGGTGTGTCGGACGACTCCGGCCCCGACCAGTCGACGACCTTGCCGTTCGAGTAGGTCTGGCGGACGCTGAACGTGTACGTCTTGCTCGAGTCGGGGGTGGCGAGGAACTGGAAGATCGCGTCCTCGCCGGTGGGCACGTTGCCGCCCGTCCAGGTGACCTTCTGGATCACGGCCTCCTCGCCCGAGCCGGTCTCCTGCACGTTCCGCTTCCAGCCGGGCGCCGGGGCGAAGGAGTCGATTGCGAACCCGGCCGGCGGGGTCAGCTCGATCCTGGTCGTCGTCGCCCCTTCCTCCTCGGTCGGGACGGCGAGGGTGAAGACCTGCCCCGCCTTCGCCTTCGCGACCGGCGGGCTGAGCTCGGCGTGCGCGGATGCGCTTGAGACGGTCGCCAGCGCGGCGATGCCGACCGCCGCGAGCGCGATCGCGCCCCGCCTGCCTGAACTGAGTTGCACCATGTGAGATAGCCCTCCTTTGCTCTCGAATCGCTGGTCTCGACCGGCGGCGGGCGGTGGGCCGCGTGCTCCGAGCGAGGCGAGCGCCAGGGGCTGTCGGGTGCAGGTGGCAGCGAAGGCGGGCCGGCGTCGCTCGCGGACACGCAGCCGTGCCGGGCGCCGCCGGATCAGCGCGAGCGTGCGCCGGATCCAGGCGACGAGCAGCTCGGCCGCGGAAACGAGCGCGGCGGCGACGAGCGAGAGGGCAAAAAGGAGCGGGAGCGCGTCCCGGTGGATCGGGCCCAGCAGGCAGTGGAGCCCGTGCCAGCCAAGCCCGGCGCGCCAGTGCAGGTACGACTCGAGCATCGCGAAGGCAAGCGAGCTCGCGGCCCAGAGGGCGAGCGCCCGCAGCGGCAGGCGGGCGAGGCGCAGGCGTGGCTCCTCGACCAGCGGCGCCCGCTCGAGCAGGCGTCGCTCGCGCACGGCGAGCGCGGCGAGCCAGACAACGGCCGCGGCGACTGCGAGGCCGAGGCCGAGCGCGACCAGGGTGACGACGACGAGCCGCGGCCCGCCGGCCGGCCGCTCGAGCTCGAGCGTCGTCAGGCTGGGCCCGGGTTCGAGCGCGTAGGCCAGTGTTCGCGCGGCGAGCACAACCAGCGCGCCGGTGGCGAGCCAGGCAAGTGTCCACGTCGTGGCTCGCGCCGGCATTTTCAGGCGACCCTCAGGGTGAAGGGGGCGGTCATGACCTGTCCGTCGACCCGGCACTGGAGGAAGAGCCGCCAGGTGCCGGCGACGGGGACGAGGACGCCAACCGTCAGCTTGCCGGGCGTGGAGGAGCGGCCGGTGATCCTGGTGGCGCCGAGCGTGCTGGTGCAGCCGGCGGCGCCGGGCGAGCAGACGTGGGTGTGGAAGTAGTCGAGCGAGCCGGCGCGGAAGAAGATCGCGTGTGCGAGCGCGCCGTACCAGGGCGTGAACGAGGCAGGCTTGCCGTCGGGGCGGGTGACGGTGACAGTCAGGAAGGCCGGCTCGATCGCCCGTAGGTGCGGGCGCCCGTGCAGGCTGAAGCGGTAGCCGTCGACGGTCTCGCTCGCCTGGAAGGCCGGCAGCGGTTGCGGCGTGTACGAGCCGGCGACGGTGATCGTGCGGAAGAGCTGGAAGTTCGGCTGCGGCCCGGTGGTGTTCGGATAGGCGTCGACGACGACGCGGTAGCGGCCCGGCGTCGGGAAGACGATCCGCTCGCTGATCCGGCCGTCCGCCCTGATCGGGGGGTGGCGGTGGATGATCGCGCCGAGGTCGCCGCGGACGAGGATCAGGTGGACGCCGGTGTGCGGCCCGGAGCCGCGTCGGTAGTCGGTCAGTGGCCCGCCGTCGGGCTGGCGGATCGTGAAGGCGAGCGTGGTCGGCCGTCCCGGCTTGACCGGCGCCGAGGGGGTGAAGCCGGCGAGCTTGTAGGTGCGCGCGGCACCGACCGTGATCGAGGGCCCGGAGGGCGAGCCTCCGCACCCGGCCGCGAGCGTTGCCGTGGCCGCGGCGAGGGCGACGATGAGCGCGTACGGTCTGAGCACATGACCTCCTCGTTGGTCGCAGGCACAAAGCGTGGGCTGGCTGCCTTCGGCTTCGTCGCCGCGTTGGGTGCGGCGTCGGCGGCGGCCGACCAGCCGGTGCCGACACCGATCGGGCGCGGTCCTGCCTACCACCCTGCGGCGCGCGGGCCGCTCGCCCCGAGCCGCTTCCGCTGCGCACGGACGGCGCTGCGGAGTGGCTTCCGCGTCCACCTCGAGCTGTTCGCGAACCGGCGCGTGGTGATCGTCCCGGCCGGGATCGGCGTCGACGGCGCGCGCAGGCTCCGCTTCGGGCGCATCGTCACGGCGCACTGCCACGCGCCGCTGTGGACGCTCGACCCGACCGGCGTCGTCTGGATTGCCCGCCGCGGGTTGCGGCTCGCCGATCTGTTCGCGGTCTGGGGGCAGCCGCTCGGGCCGCGCCGGATGCTCAGCTTCCGGGCCCGGCGGAACGGCCTGCTCGCCTTCCGCAACGGCAGGCGGCTGCGTCTCCCAGCCCCGGGCGTCGAGCTGCGCGCTCGCGATCAGCTTGTGCTTGAGCTCAACGGCTACGTGCGCCCGCACCGCTGGTATTTGTTTCCGCGCGAGCATCGCTAGCGGGTGGGCGGCGGCTCGATCCGCAGGGGCTGGTCGAAGGGGCCGTAGAGCTCGTGCATAAAGTGGGCGGTTGTGACCATGCGCAGCTCGAGCGTGCGCAGCGTCGAGCGGTCGATCGCGACCGTGAACCAGGCCGGCGTGCGGGGATCGAAGAAGGAGACGCGCCAAGCCGGGCGGCCGCGGATCCGCTGCAGGCCGAGGATGTGGGGGTCGGTGGCGGCGGCCCAGAAGGGCGCTGGCTGGCGGGGCAGGGGCTGCTGGGCCGAGCGCTGCCAGCGGCCGCCCGGTTGCCGGTCCCAGCGGCGGTCGCCGATGATCACTGCTGAGGAGCCCGCGGCGATGCTGTAGCTGAGCCGGTCGGGTGCGACGAAGCGCCAGACGGTGCTGACCGCGTGCTGCGGGTCGGAGGCGAGCCGCTCGTGCGCGATGAGCGTGCGTAGGCTGCGCCAGACGCGGGCGGCGCAGGCGACGAGCCGGTCGGCCTTGGGCGGCGGCCACGCGTGCGGCATCGCGAACGTGACCGGTTCGCGAGCGCCGATGAACACGAGCACGCGCGCGGGGCGGCCGTGCCAGGAAAGGACCGTCTCGTAGCAGCCGGCGCCGCACGGAATTCCCGTCGCGTTTGCCGTGCGGGGTCCGCTCTTCACCCGGAGGCGGACCGTGAGTCGGCGGACACCGGCTCCGTCCGGCCCGACGACGGATGCCCGCAGCCTGAGCCGGCCAGGCTGGGGTTGCACGGCGAGCGCGAGCGCGTTCGCGCCCGCCTCGCGGGCAAAGACGACAGCTCCCTGCGGCGGGGCGGGGAAGCCCGGGCTTGACGGCGTCGTGATCGCGTTCGGCGTACTCCGGGCACGCGTGGCGGGGCTCGCTTGCGCCGCGTTTGAGGGCCCGGCCGGAGCCGCGGGCGCCGCGGGGGCGCCGGAGTTGCCGCTCGCTGTCGGGCCGGGAGTCTCGCGCAGGAGCAGGACGACGGTGACCGCTGCGGCCGCCCCGGCGGCGAGGGCGAGGAACGCCGCCGCGAGCCGGAGGTAGGCGCCGCCGAGGCTCTGCCGCGCGGTGCTCATGCGGGCTCGCCGCCCCGCAGGGTGAAGCGGTCGGGCCGGCCGAGCCAGGCGCGGTCGACGGAGAGCAGGCGCGCCGGCCAGAGGGCGAGCGCGAGGCTGGGCAGGCCCAGGGCGGCGTCGCGCAGGATCGTACCCAGGCCGACGCTTTCGCGTGCGAGCGAGCCGAAGCAGCCGCAGTCGAGCGAGAGCCCGCGCGCCCAGGCCTGCGCCATTGCCGCGACGAAGACGAGCATCAGGCCGCAGGCGAGGATCGCTGTCGGCCGCACCAGGAGCCCGAGCGCGAGGTAGAGCCCGAGCCCGACCTCGACGAACGGGAGCGCGTAGGCCGACGGCGCCTCGAGCCCGCCGGGCAGGAGCTTGTAGGCCTGCACCTGGGCGTGGAAGTGCTCGAGGTCGGCGAGCTTCGACACGCCGGCGACGAGCCAGATCGCCGCTGCGCCGAGGCGGACGGCGAGCCCGAGCCAGGGCAGCGCGCTAGCCACGCGCGGCCGCCTTCGCCAGCTCTTTGCGCAGGAGCGCATCCGGCTGCTCGCCGTCGGAGCGCCAGCTGATCCTGCCGCCCGGGTCGAGCACGTAGAAGGTCGGAAACGACTGCACGCGGTAGCGGGTCGAAACCGGACCGGCGGCACCGGGCTCGTGGAAGCTGCCGGGCCGCGAGCTCGGGTCGAGCAGCGCCGGGAACTGGAGCCCGAAGTAGCGGTGGTAGGCGAAGACGCTGGCCGCGTCCTCGCCGTCAGCGTTGACCGACAGGAACGCGTAGCGGCTCTTCGGCAGCGCCGCGTAAAGCGAGCGCAGGTGCGGCGCCTCGGCGTTGCAGTGCGGACACCAGGTGGCGAAGAACTCGAGCAGCACCGCCTTGCCGCGGAACGCCGACAGGCTGACGCTCTTCCCCTCGGGCGTCTTGAGCGTGAGGGCGGGCGCCTTCGCCCCGACCGGGAAGAGGTTCGGGTTCGAGGGCGGCTGCGCCGCCGAGGCCGGCTGATCTTCCAGCTGGCCGACGCCGGGCTCGGTCGTCGGGTGGAAGCCGACCGCGTCGGCGGCCTTGACGAGCGCGGCCGGGGCGTTGCGGTCAGCGGCCGAGGGCGCCGCGGCCGGCGGCGGCGTGCTCGTCGAGCGGGTGGCGAGCAGGACGCCGACGACGATGCCCACAACGACGAGCAGTCCGCCCGTCGCCGCCCAGATCAGCCGCGTCCGCTCGGCCAGTGGCCGCTGCTTGCCGGCCGGCGGCGGCGCGGCGAGGCGCCGCTCCTTCTTCAAGCGTGCTGCTTTACCCATCGGGTCTCAGTCCTCCTTCGAGTGCTGTCGCGTGATCGGGGTGCTGCCGCGCCCAGAACTCGGCGTCGGCCGCCCGCTGCGCTTGCTCCTCCTCGTCGAGCAAGCGGAGCAGGTGGTAGGCGAGCGCGACAAAGAAGATGCTCGTCTGCTCCGCGTTCATCAGGATCCCGGCCAGGTTCTGGTCCTTGATCGCTGACAGCCCCCACAGCCGGGGCGCCGCCTCGTAGAACCCGTAGAAGGGATGCGAGGAGAAGATGAAGGCGAGCGATAGCCAGGGCGCGGTCAGGAAGGCGATCCCCAGATAAGCGAGCACGCCCGGCGAGCTCATCCGCCGCGGCTGCTCGAACAGCGGCCACCAAAACAGCAGCCCCGCAGCGATCAGGAGCCCGTGTTCGAGGTTGAGCGGCCAGCCGTCCCGGAGCGCCCAGTCGTAGAAGAACGGCAGATGGACGCCGTACCAGGCAAACAGCCAGAACAGAATCGCGACGACCGGCTCGGTCGCGCGGCTGAAGAGGCGCCCGCCGCGCTGGGCGAGCGCGCGCCGCATCGCCGGCGTCAGGCCGAGCACGACGAGCGGCGGTCCCCAGTCAGCGATGACCGCGTTCTGGAGCAGGTGCATCAACAGCAGGTAGTGCGCCGACAGCGTCTCCAGCGGCGAGTTCACAGGCAGAGCGACCAGGGCCAGCCCGAGCGCAAAAACGCCGATCCGAACCCGCCCCGGCCGCTCGCCCGGCGCCGCCCGCCGCACCGCAACCGCGTAGGCAACCGCGGCGGCGAGTGCAAGCGCGAGGAAGACCGGCTCGAAGCTCGCGCCGTACGGCGCGGGGGTGCTCACGCCGGCTCCTCACGAACAAGCCCAACGGCCCGCTGGCGCCGACGCGCGCGCAGCGCGGGCAGGAGCAGGAGTACGGCGCAGGTGCCCAGGCTCAGGAGCTGCTCGCCCGTCATCACCAGCCCGGCCAGCTGCTGGTCGCGAAACGGCGACAACCCGAACAGCCGCTCCGCCTGCGCGGCATAAGCGGGGTAGAGGGGGCGGAAGCTGAAGATCAGGACATCCGAGAGGACGCTGCCCATCCAAAAGAGCGCGACCGCGCAGGCGAGCCGCCCGCCGACCGTGAGCGCGCGCCGACGCGCCGGATCGACCAGCTGGCTCCAGACGAGCAGGCCGGCGAGCAGGAAGCAGCCGTGCTCGAGGTCGTGCACCGTCTGGTGGGTGAGCGTGTAGTCGTAGGCGGCCGGCACATGCCAGGCCGCGATCACCATGGCCCAGACAGCGAGGCTCACCCGCGGGCGAAGCAGGAAGGAAAGGAGGGTCCGCAGCGGCTCAAGCCGCGCGAGCGCGCCGATGATCGCCGCCGGGAGGAAGAAGAACAGGAGTGGCCCGCGCAGGGCGACCAGGATCAGCGCCGGCGCGGCGTCGCCGATCAGGACGTGCTCGAGCATGTGGGCCGAGAGCAGGTAGGAGTCGCCGACGGCGTCGAGCGGCGAGACGAGCGCGAGCGTCGCGAGCGCGACACCTGCTGTGAAAAGCAGGGCCCGGCTCCAGGGCGCGTGGTCGTGCCGGCCACGCCGCCGCAGGCGCAGGAACGCCTGCCCGAAGAGCAGGAGCGCGAGCCCCGCGCCGGTGAGCACGCCCGGCTCGAACAGCCATGCCGACGCGAGCGAGGGAGGCGCGTAGTCGAAGCTCGCCCGGCCCGCCGGCCCGCCGATCGCGACGTGCAGCCGGATGCGCCGCCACTCGCCCGGGTTTCGCACTGGCACCAACACCTCGTACGTGTTCGCACGCGCGAGCGCGTGCAGCGGCCCAACCGTTCCAGACGGCGTTCGTGCCGTCACCGACACGCTCGCGCCGACGACCGGCCGCCCAGTGTGCCGGTCGCGCAGGTAGGTCGTGAAGTCGACGACGTCACGGCTCGGCGAGAGCCGCACGAGCAGCGCATCGACCTTCGCGCGGTAGCCGCCGACGGTCAGGCCCGTCACGCCCGTGCCGCCATGCGCGAACGCCGCTGTCGGCGCGGCCGCGGCCAGCAGCGCAATCGCCACGGTCACACCGATCCGGGTCGCGCGCGTCACTCGCTCATCCCACCCCGAGCAGGCGCAGGTCGTGGACAACGTCCGCCGCCTTCACGCGCGTGTCGTAGGAGAGCCGCGGCCGGCCGCTCCGGTCGATCAGCAGCTCGTAGGCCGAGTGCAGGCTGACGCCTCCTCCGACCGGCTGCGGCGCCACGAAGTAGGCGTGCCAGACCCGTCTCAGCTCTGCCCTCGACCCGATCAGGTAGCGGAACTGCGGCACCAGCCGGTGCACGCGCACGAACCGCCGCACCGCCGCCGGCGTGTCGCCCTTCGGGTCGACGCTGACCGCGAGCACGCGCACGCCCCGCCGCGCCGGGCCAAGCCGGCGCAGCGCCTCGTTCAGCCGCTCCGCGATCAGCGGGCAGACGTCCGGGCAGTGGGTGTAGAGGAAGGTCACGATCACGAACCGCCCGCGCTCTGCCGACAGCCGCACGAGCCGGCCCTGCTGGTCGCGCAATGCGAAGTCGGCCACGTTGGATCCGCCAGGCCACTTCGACCCGGCGAAGCGCGAGGCCGGCGCTTGCGCGACCGCCTTCGATCCGCCTCCTCCGCCACAGGCGCTCGCGCCCAGGCACAGCGCGAGGGCAAGACCGACGAACACGAGTTGTTTGCTGCAGCTCAATTCCTTCCTTTCCGGCGCGCGCATGTGT
>JBKPCT010000191.1:0-10777 GCA_046727515.1 Actinomycetota bacterium
GGCGCACGGCGTCCAGCTTCTTGGCGGCGAGCCGGCGGCGACCGTCGCCGCCGCCGTCTACACCTTCCTCCAGCCGTTCGGCTCGAGCCGCCGGCCGCCTTCGCTTTCAGGCGAGTGCGGAAGCGCGGTCGCGGCGGGCGCGCGAGGCGCGAGGGCGATCGCCTTTACGGCCGGCGACGGCACCGCCCTGCACGGCCAGCTGATCGGACATGGGGGGACGGCCGTCGTCCTTGCCCACGAGTGGCCGAACTCGCTCTGCGGCTGGTTCCCGTACGCCGCCGAACTCGGACACGCCGGCTTTCGCGTCTTACTCTTCGACCACCGCACGAAAGGCATGCAGTTCCCTACGAAGCGCGAATCGGGGCACCGCTACTCGTCATCGGGAGCAAGGAGGACGGTCTTGTCTCTGAGGCCGACGTGCACGCCTTGCTCGGGCACGTCAACTCGAAATCCAAGCAAGCAGTCCTGGTTGACGGCTACGAGCACGGATGGACGCTGCTCCAGGGCGCAAAGGCCAACGCCGAGATCCGCAGGGCGGTGGTCGACTTCCTGCACTCCGCCGGCTCGCCCGTTCCAACGGGCTGCGCGAGGACCTGAGCGCGCGGTAATCCCTCGCGTGAAATCTCACGCATCCAGAGCGCAGCCGCCGCTGGGCCTGCACGGAGAATGCAGTTGAGAGAAGATCAGGGCAGACCCCGAGGCAGATCGAAGCTTCGCGTGTCATCCAGAACGGATGACGCGCGCCGCGGTCGGACGCGGCAGGGTCGCGACGGCAAACCCACGAGCTAGGAGTAGACGAATGCTTGCTACCAACTGGACGTTCGGCCAGCTCATGTGGTCGTTCCTGGTCTTCTTCACCTGGATCCTGTTCTTCTGGCTCCTGTTCACCGTGCTCGCGGATCTCTTCCGCCGCCACGACATCAGCGGCTGGGGCAAGGCGGGTTGGACGATCTTCATGGTCTTCCTGCCGTTCCTGGGGATCTTCGTCTACCTGATCACGAACAGCAAAGGCATGGCGGAGCGGAACGTGAGGGACGTGCGGCGAGCCCAAGCCGACATGGACACCTACGTGAAGTCCGTGGCGACCAGCACCGATCCGGCGACGCAGATCGCACAGGGGAAGGAGCTCCTGGACAGCGGCGCGATCTCCCAGACGGAGTTCGAGAAGCTGAAGTCGCAAGCCCTGGCCGGAGGGTAAGGTCGGTCGCGAGGGGCGCCGGTAACGCGGCGCCCCCGCGTCCTTCGACTACAACAACGTCACCCCGTCCTACGCCTGGGACGGCGGCTCGGCCGTCGGAAGGCAGAGCGCAAGTTCCGGCGCGGCGCGGCGTCTAGTGGATGCAGACGTCTGTCACCAACCCCAGGGGGGTCTATGCGGAACGAACGACGCTTTCAGAGTCGGCGCGCAAGACGGGTTCTCGGCGGCGCCGTCGCTGTCGGTTTGTTGGCGGCTTCAGGTGTCTTGGTCGGAGTCGGAATCGCGAGCAGCCCGACAATTGCTCTCGTCACCACCGCGTCGTCGACGACGTCGACGACGATCCCGACGAGCGGGAAGGTCACGATCTGTCACCACACGCATTCGAAAGGCAACCCGTTCGTGACGATCACGATCAGTGTCCGCGCGTGGCCCGCGCACCTGAAGCACGGTGACACGGTCGGCGCCTGCGTGAGGCCGACGACCACCACAACCACCACAACGACCACAACCACGACAACGACTGGGGGGACGACCACCGCTGGGTCGGCGCACACCACCGCGCCGCGCACGAGCGGCCCAGGCCGCAGTGGCCAGCACGGCCAGGGGAACAGCCAGGGCCACGGCTGGGGACACAGGTAACAGGCGCCGCTCGTCCAGTGCTCAAGAGGCGGGACAAGGTCCCGCCTCTTGTGTGATCGGCGACCGTCCGCTATACAGCAGCATGCCGGGGAGAGGCGGAGATGCGCACGCCGATCGCGCGTTCGAGCGGCTTTACCGTCACCACGTCGGCGACGTCTACCGCTATGCCTGCGCCGTGCTCGCGAATCCCGCCGACGCGGAGGACGTCGCCCAGACTGTCTTCCTGCACGCGTATCGCGCGTTCCGGAGTGGGACGCGCCCCAAGGAGCCGCTGAACTGGCTGATCGCGATCACCCACAACGTCTGCCGCCAGCGCCTCCGCGCCGGCTCGCGGCGCCCGCGCGAGGTCGTGCTCGATCCGGACCTCGCGACGCATGCCGAGGACGAGGAGCGCTTCCGCCGCGAGGACATCCTCCGTGCCCTCTCGCAGCTCAGCCTCAACCAGCGCGCGGCGCTCGCGATGCGCGAGCTCGAAGGCCGCTCCTATGCCGAGATCGCGTCGCTGCTCGGGATGACGAGGGCGGCGGTCGAGACGTTGATCTTCCGTGCACGCCGCTCGTTCCGCGAGCAGCTCGAAGGTTCGCTGACCTGCGGCGAGGCCGAGCGCGCGATCTCCCTCCAGCTCGACGGCATGCTCCCACATGCAGAGCGCCGGAGCCTGCGGGCCCACCTCCGTGCGTGCTCGGAGTGCGCGTCGCTCGCCCGGCGGTTCCGTGCCCAGGGCTCGGCGCGGAGGGGAATCGGGCTGATGACCTTGCCGCCCTCGCTCGCGAGTGGTTTCGGCCTGAGCGGCGGCGCGACGGTCGGCAGTGCGATCGGCGTCAAGGCCGTCACGCTTGGCGCGGCCGCGCTGGTTGCCGCCGGCGTCAGTACTGAAGTCGTCATGCACTCGCGCGCGAAGCCGAACCCATCGCCCGCTGGCACAACGCCGGCGCCAGCCTTCGCTGCGGCGGAGCAGGCGAGTCCGACCGCGTCCTCGCTCGCCTCTACGCACGCTGCGCTGCCGCGTGCCACGGCGACTACGCGGCGCGTTCACTCCCCTTCCACGACGACGCATGCGGCGAGGCGCCTGCGATCCGACGCGACGACGCATGCGGCAGCCGCGGCGTCGGCCACTGGGGGGCCGCGCGCCACCGCACCGACGAGCAGGACGCTTTCGGTGCCGGAGGCGGCGGCGCGCGCAGGCACTCTCGCCCAGCAGCACCCGCAGCTGTGGGGCGGCGGTCGCCGATCCGCGGGCAACTCGCACGCCCCCACGGTCCGCGATGCGCAACGCCCGGCACGGCGATCGCCTCCCGTAGAGCACGGTCCCTCGGCGGCGGCACATCAGCATCCGGCGAAGCCGAAGCGTGACCGTCTTGCGAGGCCTGACCGTCTTGCGAAGCCTGACCGTCCTGCGAAGCCTGACCACCCGGCGAAGTCCGACGATCCCGCCAACCCGGCCCGCACGGCGAAACTCGATGATCCCGGGCGGAGCGATCGCGTCCCTGGCGAGGCTCCAGCACAGCCGCCGCCGACTCCGACCATGGACCTGTCGATGACAACCGACCTCTCGGCGCCGGCCCCCTCCCCGCCTCCTGCTCCATCGCCGCCAAGCAACGGCGCCGGGCCGCCGGCCGAAACATCCGCCGCGAGCCCGCCGGTCGGACGCGGCAAGCCGCATGACGTTGTCCCGCGCTAGTTAGAGTCTTGCCCTCATGAGGGGAGGGCTGCTCGCGATCCTCGTGCTAGGGGTCGTGGTCGGGGCCCTGCCGAGGGTCGCACTCGGCGGCGACGCTCGACACGCGAGCAACTCGATGACCTTCCCGGACTCGATCGGCGAGGATCCGGCTGCCCCCGAGGTGACGAGCGTCGCCGTCTCCAACGACGACGCCGGGCTGATCACATTCCAGATCAACGTCAGCAACAGGCCGGCGCTGACCCCGGACATGTACTTCCTCGTCTTTCTCGATACCGACAAGAATCCAAACACCGGCAGCACGGACTCGCCGGGGGCCGACTACGTCGTCCAGCTGATTCCTGGGGAGGTCGATCTCTTCCAGTGGAACGGCTCGACGTTCGCCAACGCGCCCTCTCAGACGACGCTCACGTTCTCCTATGCCGCGACCGGGCCTGTGATCAAGATCAGCGCGGCCGACCTGAACAAGACCAAGTCGTTCAACTTCGACGTGATCGCGGCATCAGGCTTCGCGGTCGACGCGGCCGGCAACCCCGACCTCTCGAAGGTGCATCGGGACTACGCGCCCGACCTCGGGCACGGGTTCTATTCGTACCAGGTGTTGACCAAGCTCGTCCTCACCGTCACCGCGTTCACGACCGCGCCGAAGCCGGCGAGGGCCGGCCGCCCATTCACGGCGTCGCTGGCCGCAAACGAGAACGACACCGCCGGTCCCGTCCAGGCGGGGACGGTCAGCTGCGCAGCCTCGATCGCGGGCAAGCGGCTTGTCGTCGTCACCCACGCCGTTCGGAACGGGGTCGCGGTCTGTGTCTGGCGCATCCCGGGCCGGGCGAGGGTTCGGATCGTCCGCGGCCTCGTCACCCTTACCGTGCGCGGCACCTCGGTCACGCGCGGGTTCTCGGCCCGAATTACCTAGCCCACGAGGCGCCCGCCCAGGGTGCCCTTCAGGCTGTTCCCGGACAGGCCGAGGATGCCGCTCGACGCTGATGCGCCGCTCACCTTCACCGTTCCCTGGAAGGCCACGGGAAGGCCGGTGCTGACGAGCCGGAAGGTGCCGCTCAGCTCGACGCCGCGTGCGATCGCATATCGGGTGAGCGTGAAGCCTCGACGGCCGGGAACGAGCTTGCCGGAGTAGATTCCGGCGACCGGAGACTCGGACGCCATCAGCCAGGCCGCCTGGGCCTCGCGGATCGTCTTCGAGGCAATCGCGTAGGTCGCGAGCGGACGGAGCTGCCCGGGTGTCTTCGCGGCCGGCAGGGACGAGATCGTGCGCACGATCGGCTTTCCGCGCGGGCACTGGGGGGCCGGGACCGCGCCGGTCTGGAACCAGGCGCGGACGGCGTTCGCGGAGCACGAGGACAGATCGGCGGTCGTGACGCTGTGCCCGACCCCCGGGACGACCAGTAGGTGGCCGTGCGGGAACCGTGCGACGACCGAGACCGCGTTCGCCGTCGGCGTGCGCATGTCGAAGCCGCCGCTGAGGGCGAGCACCGGGACGTCCGGGAGCGGCCCCGCGCCGACCGGAGCGCCGCCCGCGGGGCTCGGCCACCGGAGGCAGAAGTCGGCGTTGCCGAAGCGGGCCGCCCACTTGCCGAAGGGCCCGAGCGTGCCCGGCGCCAGGGCGCTGACTGCCGACTGGTAGAGCGGCGGCCGGCCCTCGACCGGCGCGTTCGGATCCCAGGGGAAGGGCCCATCGTGGCAGACCGTCGCGGCGTAGAGCCCGGTGCTCAGGTCCTCGGCCGGCTGGGCAGTGCTCAGGTCGTGCAGGCGGGCGAGTCGGAGGAGGGGCTGTGTGTTGCCGCGGCGGGCCGCGTGCACGGCCGCAGGCAACTCGGCCGCAAGACCCGGGTTGAGATCGGCGTCGAGGAGCGTTGCGAGGAATTCGATCCCGTCGACGCGCTGGGTGACGGTCTTGCCGTTCGGCTCCAACACCTTGCCGGCGAGCGGCCTCGCCGCGTACCCGTTCGCGACCGCGACCACGTCGCCGGCGAAGTTGGGCGTCGCCGCCCGGCAGTTCGTCTCGGTGCAGAAGGCGTTGAGTGTTTTCGGCATCGCACGGAGCACGTCGGCGCTGTAGGGGTCGGGAAGCTCCGGCGGGAGGACCGAGTCGAGTAGAAGCCGCTCCACGCGATCCGGGTGCGCAAGCGCGTAGGCGAGCGCGAGCTTCGTCCCGTAGGAGACACCGAAGAGGGCGATCTTGGTCGCTCCGAGCGAGGCCCGGACGGCGTCGAGATCCTCGGCGTGCTCGCCGGTGCTGTAGAAGTCGCGCGCAGTTCCGAGCGTGGTCGCGCACCCGGCGGCCGAGCTCTGTTGTTCGTCCGCCGTGATCGCGCGCTGGAGGACGGAGCAGTTGATCAGGCCAGACGCCCCGGTGCCGCGGTCGTCGTAGGCAACGAGCGCGTAGCCGGGGAAGAGGTAACGGTAGAGCTGCACGGACGACGGCGAGCCGAGGCCGAAGACGTGGGCTGACCCCTGCCCCGGTCCGCCCGCGAGCAGGAACAAGGTGCCGCGCTGTGGGCCCTCCGCTGGGAGATACTCGACGTGCAGCGCGACCGTTCCCGGCACGCGCCCGGCCCTGTCGAGCGGAACGACGACGGTCGAGCATTCGAGACCGGGCGTCTGACCGCAGGCGGCGGCAGATGAGCGCACCTGCGCCCCAAGCGACCGGCCGAGACCGTGGCCTCCTGCGCGTGCGGCAACTGCGCCGGACTCGACGACGACCGCGACGAGCACGGCGACGACAAGAACCGCCTGCAGACGACGGCTCCCGATAGAGAGACCCCTGGGCACGGGGGAGCAACTGTAGCGGCGCGCGTCTCGGATCCGCAGGCTAGGCGGAGCCGCCGAGCTTCTTCGCCGCCCGCTTCTCTTGCCGCTTCTCCTTCAGCGAGCGCTGCGCAGGCTTCTTCGTGGCTTTCTTCTGCTTGTCTGCGCCCTTCATCCGGCAGGACCTTAACCCGCGGCCCGGTCGCAGTCACTCCTAGGTTCCTCTCAGGTGTCGTCCAGGGTCTTCTCAGCTTCGGCCGCGAGCATCGCAGTGCGTCCGCGGTGGGCGCACTACAACAGAAAGGAGCCGCAGATGCACACATCTCGCATGCTGGTACTGAGTGGCGCGCTCGCGATCGGCGTGGCGGCCGGCGGCTACGGCGTCGCCAGCGCCGCGAACGGCCCGGAACCGGGCGCCGAGTGTAGTACGGCGCAGATCACCGGGCAGGCGTCGCTGCCGGCGCCGATCACCGCGCAGGCCTCGCTGCCGACCGCGCAGCAGCCCTGGTGCGGCGAGCGCTCCGACGAGACCGTCGCCGGTAAGACCCGGAGCAAGGACGAGCTCAGCGGTAAGGCCCAGAGCAAGGACGAGCTCAGTGGTAAGACCAAGAGCAAGGTCGAGCTCAGCGGCAAGATCAAGCGCAGGGTCGAGGCGGCGGCGATCGCCCGGTTCCCGGGCGCGACGATCGTCCGCACGGAGACCGACGCGGACGGAAGCGCCGCGTACGAGGTGCACTTGGTGCGGGCAGACGGAACATCAGCGACCGTCAATGTCGACAGGCAGTTCGACGTCGTCGGCGTCCAGATGGGCACGACCCAGCGGCCATAGACCCTCGGCGCAGCGACACGGCAAGGGTCTGACCCTCTCGGGGTCAGACCCTTACGTTGCGCGCAGGACGACCAATGCGACGGCGAGCGCGACGGTCGCGGCGGCGAACGCCTGCAGCGCGGCCTCGTTCCCGGCGATCAGGGTCTCGCGGGTGATCGGCTCGCGGCGACCGTCGGCCAGCTCGAGCGACCCGGACACCGACGCGACCTGCCTCCGAAGCCGGCGCACGGGCGTCGAGAGTTGTCGCTGCCCGTAGCTCGACAGGGCGGCGAAGGCGGCGGCGAGCATGGCCTCCCAGCGGATCCGTCCCTCGGCTGCGAAGTAGCCGGTCAGGAGCGGGAAGGCTCCCCAGGCCAGCGCGAAGGAGACGTCGTTGTGCAACCGTCCGCCGAAGAGCTCGAGGTTGTAGGCGTAGACCGTGAAGACGCCCGCCGCCACGAAGGCCAGGAGCCACAGGTCGTACGCGATCGCGCCCCCGATCCCTATCGCTGCGGCGCCCGCGATCGAGAGTGTCGCGAGCGCACCGAGCACACGACTCGGGATCCCCGTCTCGAGCGGGCGCCCGTTCAGCTCGTCGAGCGCGTGCGCGCCGATCCCGACCGCGAGGAAGAAGGCGGCGACCGCCGCCGCCAACCTGGTCGGGTGCCACTCGGGCGCAAGCGCCGCGCCGATCGCGACATAGCTCAGGTGCCACAACGTATACGGCGGGTGCAGCAGCGTCGCGTAGTCGCGCCAGCCGCCCGGGGCGAGCGCGTAGAAGGCCGGCCGGGCGGTGCTGCTCACGACCGGCGGCCCCAGACGACGATGCCGCCGCCGAGACTCAGCCGCCGGTAGCGAACGTCGTCAATTCCCGCGTCGCGCCAAAGATCGAGGAGGCGCGGCACCGGAATCCGCCGCCAGAAGGCCTCGATGCTCTGCCCGAGGAAGTCGCCCACCTCGGCCCACCCGGGCGAGATCAGCCGCCCCGCGAGCGGGAGGGCGGCGCGGACGTAGAGCCGCCAGGCCGCGCGGGCGGCCGCGTTCGGCGGCACGCCGAACTCGAGCCCCGCGACCGTTCCGCCGCGCCGCACGACCCGGGCGAGCTCGCGCAGCGTCGCGCCGGGATCGTCGACATAGCGCAGCAGGTACGTGACCGTGAGCGCGTCGAACGAGCCGTCCGGAAACGGCAGTCGGTCGGCCTCGCCCTCGACGAGCTCGACATTCTCCGGCAGGCGGCGGCGGGCAACGGCGAGCATCTCGTGGCTCTGGTCGAGGCCCACGACCGCGCAGCTCTTCTGTCGGAGCAGCTCGAGCGCGACCGCGCCCGTTCCCGTCGCGACATCGAGGACAGTGTCGCCTCGGCCCGCTGCGACGCGCGAGACGAGGAACCGCCGCCAGCGAGGGTCCTGCCCGAAGGAGAGGAGGGTCGCGTAGCGATCGTAGGTCGGCCCGAGCGGGGCGAACAGCGCCAGCGCGTGCGCTCGTCTCGGCGAGGCAACCGCCACGCCCCGAGTCTATGCACCTGCTGGGCAGCGAGGAGGAACGTGCCCTTAAGCACGCATCCGTCCGAGCCGATACCTACGGTGGACGTCCAATGCCGCAGTGGATCCTCCTCCTCGTGCTCGTCATCGTCGCCTGGCTCGTGCTGTCGGTCGTCGGCGGGCTGCTCGTCGGACGGCTGATTGGATTCGTCGTGCGTCAGGTGCCGCATCCGCGCCGCCGGACGGCGTAACCCGAGCCGCAAGGGCGGGCCTCGGCCTGTCCCTATCATCGTGTCATGGCTGCTGAGTTCGATCCCAAGCCGACGATCGAGGCGCTGGAGGCAGAGCGCCACCGGCTGAAGGACCTGGAGCACAACCTCGCGGCCGAGCGCGACAGGATCCAGGCCACGGCGGGCCGCGAGATCGCCCTGATGCAGCAGGCGTTGCGCGACGCGGCCGCTCGCGCGCAGCGCCGCGAGCACGAGCTCGAGACGGCCCGCAGGCGGCTCGAGCGCAAGCTCGAGGGCGGTCGGCTCGCCCGGCTCGCCGGTGCGCGGGAGCGGAGGGGACCAGCCACCGACGAGCGCGACCTCGATCGCCGCGAGCGCGACCTGGCCGAGCGTGAGCTCCGCCTGACCGCAGCCGCCGCTGCGGCCCAGGCCGAGGCGTCGCGGCTTCGCGAGCTCGAGAAGCGCCTGTCAGGTGCCGGTCAGGAGGTGGAGGAGGGCGAAGCGCTTGCCCGCCGGGCGGCCGAGCTCGCCCTGCGTGAAGACGAGCTGGACCGCAAGCTGACCGAGCTCGTCGATGCGGAACGGAAGAGCTTCGAGCGGCTCGACGCCCGCCGCGCCGAGCTGGACGCGCAGGCGGCCGAGCTCGAGCGGCAGCGCGCCGAGGCCGTCGGCGTCGAGCCGCGGCAAGCCGTGTCCGCGGCGCGAGGACAGGGGTCCGCGCGCGAGCCTGACGTGCGGGCCGAGCTCGAGCGGCTCCAGGCGAAGGCGGCGACGCTGGAGGAGGGGGAGCGACGGCTGGCGGAGGCGCATTCGAAGCTGGCCGCGAGCGAGCGGGCGCTGGCGGCGAAGGACCGAGGGGTCGTGGAACGAGAGGCTGCGCTCGCGGCGGCGACGACTGCGCTCCTGGAGCGTGAGGCTGCGCTCGCCCCGACCGAGACGGAGCAGAAGGAGCGTGGGGCGGCGCTCGAGCAGGGAGAAGCCGAGCTCGCCGCCCGAGCGACGTTCCTCGCTGCCCGCGAGAGCGAGCTCGCCGAGCGGCTCGCCGAGCTCGAGCAGCGGGAGCAGGAGCTCAGCGGCCTGCGCGCGCAGCTGGACGCGGAGCGCCGCCGGCTCGCCGGACGGGCGCGGCGGCTCTCCGAGGCCGAGCGACGCGCGCCGGTCGAGCCGGTCTTCCAGCCGGACGTCGTCGGCTTCAGCGAGGGCCTGCGGGCGCTCGCGCGCAGGCGGGGCGCACCTCAGCCCTAGCTCTTTAGCTGTTACCGTCCCGCCCGTGCTGAGCGCCCTCGCGACCAGCCACAAGGTAGGGATCGCGGTCATCGCCGCGGTCTTCATCCTGTTCGCGCTCGCCTCCGCGTTCCTGTTGCCTGCCGTCTGGCCGTCGTTCCCCGGGAAGCACGTCCGTCTGTTCGTCGCCGTCGCTGTCCTGCTGACCGCGGGAATGCTCGCGTCGGTGATCGCGCTCGCCGCCGAGCCGAAGGAGGAGCGTGGTGCGGCGGGCGAGGAGACGACGACGGCGGCCGCGACGACGACCACGACGTCGAAGGCTCCCGCACCTGCGGGGGACGCGGCGGCGGGCAAGGCTCTGTTCGACGCGCAGGGCTGCAATGCCTGCCACACATTCAAGCCCGCGGGCGCCACCGGGAAGGTCGGCCCCGACCTCGACAAGCTCGCCGGCGACGCCGCGAAGGCGAAGCGCGGATCCGCCGCCGAGTATGCTGCCGAGTCGATCAAGGATCCGGGCGCCTACGTCGTGCCGGGTTACCCGAACGGCGTTATGCCGAAGTTCAACCTCAGCGGCAAGCAGGTCGCCGACCTCGTCGCCTTCCTCACGTCCGGCTAAGGTGCGGAGTGGGACGGGCCCATGGGGGGAACCGGCCGTTCCCCCCCGTGTTGAGGCGGAGAGGGCGGGATTTGAACCCGCGACGCACCTTTCGGCACGTACGCGATTTCCAGTCGCGCTCCTTCGGCCGCTCGGAC